>CAMPGR010000230.1 GCA_946885605.1 uncultured Pseudomonadota bacterium | reverse complement strand
CGGCCCGCAATGTCAAAGGTCTCGCCAGACCGGATCGGCTGGACGCGCCATGGCTTCCAAGCCAAGCGTGTTGACGCGTCCCCCTTCTTTGAAGGGCGGCTACTCCCCGATGACTGGTGCGAATTCTAACGTGAACGTCTTCGCATGTCGAACGCGCTTATTGATCCCTTGCAACTGGTTGACAACCATTTGCACCACGAGCTTCAGAGCAGTTCGACGAGCGAGTCGCCGCTGTGGATGCGCCTGATCGCTTCCGCGAATAGCGGCTCCGTTTCGAGCACGGCAAGCTTGTGTCGCGCGAGATCTGTCTCGATACGGAACGGCGGGATGGTGTTCGTTACGACAGTCTTGTCGAGAGCATCGCTCGCGATCAGCTTCTCCCCCGCATCGCCGATGAAAAGCCCGTGGGACGCTGCCGCATATACCGCCTTCGCATTGCGCTCGCGGCAGGCACGCGCCGCGCGCAGGAGCGTCCCGCCGGTGCTCACGAGGTCGTCGATGACGATCGCGACCTTGCCCGCGATATCGCCGACGACCGCCTGCCCCCTCAGCACCCCGGCGCTGCGGTATTTCTCCAGGAAGGCATTTCCGACGTCGCGCCCAAGCCGGCTCGCAAGCGCCTCACGCAGTTGCTCGGCGCGCTTCACGCCTCCCACGTCGGGCGAGACGACGACGACTTCATCGCGATCGATGCGCGGCGCGAGGTACTCCACGAAGAGCTTTCTCGCCTCGAGGTGCTCCGCGGGGCGGCGGAATGCGTTCTGGTAGGCGGCAAGATTGTGAACATCGAGCGTCACCACCCGGTCCGTCCCTACCGCCTCCAGGACCTGCGCGATGTAGCGCGTCGTCACCGGGTCGCGCGGCTTGGTCCTGCGATCCTTGCGGGCGTAGCAGAGATAGGGCGCGACCGCAGTGACGCGCGCCGCCGAAGCGTCCTTGAGCGCGCCGACGAAAAAGAGCAGGCGGCACAGCTTGTCGTTCGCGCTTTTCCCCGGCTCGCCGTAAAGCGACTGAATGACGTACACATCCTTGCCCCGCACGTTTTCCAGCGGACGGGCCTTGTGCTCACCGTCTTCGAATTCGCGCTCTTCATGCTCCGCCAGCGTCACACCCAAGGTGGCGCTCACGCCTTCGGCGAAGGGGCGTGATTCGCTCAGCGCGAATATTCGAAGCTCGTTCATCGCCCAGTGCGGGCCCACGCCTCGGAGAGCAACTGGCGCACCTCTTCGTCGGTGAGCTGCGGAAAGTCTTCGTACCATTGACTAATGGCCCGGAACGGCTCGGGCGTTGCGAGGCAGACGACTTCATCGGCCTCGCGGGTCAGGATATCGACGGTTTCGGGCGGCGCGATGGGAACAGCGACGACGATCCTTGCGGGGTTCTGCAAGCGTAGCGCCGCGATCGCAGCACGAATTGTGGCGCCGGTCGCAACGCCGTCGTCCACCAGGATCACGCACTTGCCTTCCGCTTGCGGCCAAGGGCGATGGCCGCGATAGGCCGTTTCCCTGCGTTCCAGTTCGCGCTGCTCGCGGGCGGCGACCTCATCGATTACACGGTCTTGAATGTCGAGTGCCACGATCACTTCCTGGTTGAGAACGCGGACCCCGCCGCTTGCGATGGCGCCCATCGCAAGCTCCTCGTGTCCCGGTGTACCGAGCTTGCGTACGACCACGAGATCCACCGGCGCATCGAGAACCGTTGCGATCTCGCAGGCGACAGGCACGCCGCCCCGCGGCAGCGCGAGGATCAAAACACCTGGGCGGCCGCGATAGGCGCCAAGCGCCCCGCCGAGTGCCCGCCCGGCCTCCGTTCTGTTGGAGATGGGCAGCATGAGAACCCCGAACCTCAGAACCTCAGTAAGAGCGGACCCCGAACTGGCGCAGGATCCATTCGCACAAGCCTCTCATCCGGCTTCTCCGTATGTTCGAACAATTGAGTTGCGCCTTCGACCACGTGCATTCATCATACAAAGCGCCGCCGGCAAGCTGGGTTGACCTACATCAACATTGGCGCGCCGCCTCGCACAGGCGGGTCCTGGTTGTGGCGCCGTCCGGTCGCGTCGTCCTCCCGTCCAGGCGCGCCCTCTTCTTAGGGCCCCGGTTGCAGCCATGAAACGCATCTGGCTCCAGTCCTATCCGCCGGGCACTCCCCCCGAGATCGAAGCACACGCTTTTTCCTCGCTGACGGAACTCTTCGACCAGAACTGCGCCCGCTTTCGCGACAAACCTGCATTCAGCAACATGGGCGTATCCCTCAACTATCGGGACATCGAGCGGCTGTCACGTAACTTTGGGGCCTACATGCAGCACGAGGCCGGCATCGCAAAGGGCGCGCGCATCGCCCTCGTGCTGCCCAACCTGCTGCAATACCCCGTCGCGCTGCTGGGTGCTTTGCGCGCGGGCCTCGTGTCAACACGCTGTTCGCCGCGCTGCTCGCTGCGCCGGGCTTCGACGCCGTGTGTTCCGTAAATGCCGGCACGCTCAAAATCGCGGTTGCGGGAGGCATGGCCGTGCAGCGGGTGGTTGCCGA
>CAMPGR010000229.1 GCA_946885605.1 uncultured Pseudomonadota bacterium | reverse complement strand
CTGGTTGGGCGGCAGCGTGTACACCGAGAAGAATCCGGGCGAATGCCCCGTGAGCCGGTTTGTCGCGACCATGCGGATCCAGCGATCCACACTGTCCTCGGCTCCGTCGCGCCGGCGCCGCGCGAGGTACTGCCGCAGCCCGAGAATTTCGTAGAGCGTCCGCTGGTGAAAGAACATCGAAAGGTCGACATCGCTGGAAGCGGTCGCGGGGAAGTTGATCGAACGCAGGCGCTTGTCGATGTCCGAAACGCTCGGAAGCTCGAGCCGCGGATAGGTGAGGATCGCCGACAGCGGATTCGCGTCGTTCGCGATCACGGTTCGCGCGTGAAGCGCCGCTTCTACCGCCGTCGTGCCGCGGCCGCTGAACGGGTCGTACACCATATCGCCTGCCTTGGTGAGGCGCTCGATGAAATACGCCGGAAGCTGCGGCTTGAAGCACGCGCGGTACGAGATTTCGTGGATCGGATTCGCCTGCCGCTGCCGGCTCGTCCACAGCTCGTCTTCATACACGAGGATCGAGATATCCCCCACCCGCAGCAGATTGCTCTGCTGTGTGGGCAGTGAAGCAGGGCGGCGTGAGACAGTTGTGCTGCGGGAAACTGGCGAGTCGGGTAAGACGGCGGTCGGTGCAGTCACGGGCATCGCGCGCTCCTTCGCGGTTGTGTACTGCCGCGCGATGGTACTCTCTTTTAGGAAAAAGTACAGAGCTTTGTCAATGCCTTACAGGTTGATGTTAACTTAACGTACTAAGTACGTGGAATCAACACGTTAGGAAGGTTGACTTTGTCATTGGACGAGCGAGGTTTATGGTGTTGCGTGGTTTCCATCGTGACTCATGCGGTGGCAGGCATGCGGTGATCGCGTCGTTAAAGTTTAAAGCGCCGCGACAGCTCCGAACTCATTGGTCATGGAAAAAGACGAGAACGGTGGGTTCTATGTGCGCAGCGGGCCCGGAAGCGTGCGCCTTGCGCCGGGGAGCGCGGAGAAATACATCGCGACGCGCTTCTCGAAGCCGCGAAGCTAGCTAATCACCCGGCGCTTCGCGCCACCCCTCCTAATGAAGGAGGGGTTTCAATTAATAGCCTCTACTTCGCTCTGCGCTTGTCAGGGATCCGCACGCCCTGTTCCTCGTAGAACTTGATGGCGCCCGGATGCACCGGCACGGTCGCCTGCGCGATGCTCTTCGGATCGATGCGCCCGAATGATTTGTGCGCGGCGGCAAGCGCCTCTTTCTTCGAGAAAGTCGATTTGACGAGCGCATACGCGAGACTGTCGGGCAGATCGTCGCGGATCACCACCATGATGTAGCTCGCGACGGTGCGCACCGGCTGCTTCTGGTTTTTGAACGTTCCCGCCGGTATTTCGAAGACGCTCATGAACGGCGCCTTCTCGAGATACTTCTTCGCTTCGGCATCGCTGAAAGCGACGAGCATCGTGTCGTGGTTCACCTCGAACTCGGTCACGGCAGGATGCGGGATGCTGCCCATCACGGCGGCAACGTCGAGGCGCCCGTCGCCGAGGAGGCCGTTCGCTTCGCTCGGGCTCACGTTCGTGATGCGCGAGGGCTTGACGCCGACCGCCTCCAGCGCATCGCGCAGCACGAGATCGGTCGCGGAACGCCGGCGGCTCGGATTCACGCTTTTCGCGGCCAGGTTCGACATCGTCTTGATCTCCGAGCGCGCGGGCGCATAGACCTGCAACACGTTGGCATCGAGCACCATCAACGCCCTCAGTTTGCGGGCCTGCTTGCCTTTCGACCATTCCGCGCCCTGCCAGCCTTGATAGGCGACATCCGTGGTCGAATAGCCGATATCGGCTTTGCGGTCATCGACCATGAGCGTATTGATGGGGAACCCGCCGGTCGACTCGACCGAAATCGGCAGGCCGATCTCCGCGCCGACGATGCTCGCGAGCGGGCTGCCGGTCGTGTGCCCGAAGCCCCCGACTGGCCCTGTCGCAAGCGTCAGGCGCTGCGGCCACTTCGACTTGTCTGCGGCCTGCGCGTGGACCCATGTCGCCGCCATGCACAGTACACTGGCGAGCAGCGCCGCAGTGATAGGTTTCCTCTTTCCGCAATGCATCGTTTCCTCCTTTTCGTAGTAAACAGCGTCTGCTGTCTGAATCAAAGACGCGTGCCGCGAACCATGAAGCACGTGGCGGCGAGCGCGAGCACCCCGGCTGCGTTGAGCATGTAGTTCGGCGCGAGCACCGCGATGGAGCAGGTGAAGAGCATGAGTCGCGCGACGGGATGATAGTGGCTGTTCGTCGCACCGGCAAAGCCGTATCCGCTCAGCAGACACAAGAGCAGGGCGCGCACGATGTCGTACCACGGCCCCTCCCACAAGATGGCCGGGTTGTAGATGAAGACGAACGGCACCACGTAAGCGGCGATGCTCAAACGCGTGGCGATCCAGCTCGTGCGGTTGGGGTCGGATCCCGCGATCCCGGCCGCGGTGAACGCGGCGAGCGCAATCGGCGGCGTAAGCGTCGAAACGCAGGCGTAGTACATGATGAACATGTGCGCTGCGAGGACCGGCACGCCAAGCTTCACCAGCACCGGCGCACCGACCGCCGCCGTGATGATGTATGCGGCGACGGTCGG
>CAMPGR010000228.1 GCA_946885605.1 uncultured Pseudomonadota bacterium | reverse complement strand
GGGTTATCGTCCCCTTCAATCAACCGCAGCCGCCTATGGTCACTTTCACTTCCTTCACCGCGGTATAGAACTTGCCGTCCGCCTGCACCACCGCGCGCACGTTGGACGTCTCGCCCATCTTGAGGCGCGTCGAGACGTAGCCTTCGCCGCCGTTCGCCACGTTGAACGAGGCGGCGAGCGGGAACGGATTCTTTTCCGAAATGATCGAAATCGCCTGCGTGTTGGGAATCTTGCTCGCGACGGCGACCGGCACGACGGCGCCGTTCTCGGCGATCTCCGGAGCGGTGATCACGATATCCTTGCTCTCGATAAGGTTCGTCGCGCCGAGGCCCTTCAGCGTGTCGCCGAGCGCCTTCGCGCTAAACGCATCCTGGTTCCATTCCGCCGCCGCTGCCGGGCTGGCCTTGATCAGTCCCGCCGTGGCCGCCACCGCAAGCGCGCCCGCGCCGCTGGTGAGCTTGAGAAAAGTCCTGCGTGGTTTGTTCACCATGCCCTCCTGTATAAATGCCGGCTCGGCTGACCGGCATCAAACTTTCGAATCCTATCCGCTTCGACCAAGCGGCCCAAGTAAGCGTTTTTCATTTGAATATAAATTTATTTGGCCTTCGCGCGCCAGTGGCCTGATTTCCCGCCCATTTTCTCCACGAGCTGCAATCGCTCTACGCGCATCCCCCGATCGACCGCCTTGCACATGTCGTATATGGTGAGCAGTCCGACACTGACTGCGGTCAAAGCTTCCATCTCCACGCCGGTGCGCCCCACGGTTTCCACTGTCGCCTCGCAATCCACAGCGGGCGCCTTGCTGTCCAGGGTGAACGCGACATCGACGCGCGTGAGCGCGAGCGGGTGGCAGAGCGGAATCAGATCGGCGGTGCGCTTGGCGGCCTGGATGGCGGCAAGGCGCGCCACACCGAGCACATCGCCCTTCTTCGCCGTGCCGGCGCGGATTTGCCTGAGGGTGGCCGGCAGCATGCGAATGCGCCCACGGGCGACGGCGATGCGGTGTGTTTCGTCCTTGGCCGCGACGTCGACCATGCGCGCCTGCCCGCGCGCGTCGAAATGGGTGAGCCCGTTTTCGCGCTTTGACATCGTGCTCCATAAGCCGCAGAGTACTTCAATTATCATAGCACCATGCGCTGGCGTTACTTCCTGATTCTTCTCCTTTTCGCGGTGCCGCGCGCACCCGCGGAGGGGCTGCCCGATCTGGGCGATGTCGCGCAGAGCGATTTCTCCCCGCTGCAGGAGAGGCGGCTCGGCGAGCAGATCATGCGCGAGATCCGCAGGGACCGCACCTTCTACGACGACGCCGAGGCGAGCGACTACATCAATACGCTCGGCGAGCGGCTCGTCGCGCGCAGCCCCGATTCGCGTCAGAACTTCGACTTCTTCGTGTTGCAGGACAGCCAGATCAACGCCTTTGCGCTGCCCGGCGGATTCATCGGCGTCAACAGCGGGCTCCTGCTCAACGCGCAGAACGAGTCCGAAGTCGCAAGCGTGCTTGCCCACGAGATCGCGCACGTCACGCAGCGCCACATTGCGCGCATGATCGCGGGGCAGAAGCAGAGTCAGCTCACGACGCTTGCCGCGCTTGCTGTGGCGATCCTCGCCTCGCGCGCGAGCTCGCAGGCCGCGGAGGCGGCGGCCGCGTTCGGCACGGCGAGCGCGATTCAGACGCAGCTCAACTTCACCCGCGAGCACGAGCGCGAAGCGGACCGCGTGGGGGTGCAGATCCTGCAGGACGCGGGATTCGATCCGCGCGCGATGGTCACGTTCTTCGAGCGCCTGCAGCGCGCAACGCGGGTGTACGAAGTCGCGGGCGCACCCTCGTACCTGCGCACGCATCCGCTCACGTTCGAGCGTATCGCCGACGTGCAGAACCGCGTCGATCAGCTTCCCTACAAGCAGGTTCCCGACAGCCTGGAATTCCAGCTGATCCGCGCGAAGATGCGGGCGGAGACGGAAGCGCCGCGCGAGGCGGTGAACTGGTTCGAGCAGAGCCTCGCGGAACGCAAGTTCCTGAGCGAGGCGGCGAGCCGCTACGGGCTTGCCGTGGCGCTGCTCCGTTCCGGCGAGCACGCGCGCGCGAAGAAGGAGCTTGCCGCGGCCCAGAAGCTCGCGCCGCAATCGAGTCCCGTGCTCGAGACGCTGGACTGTCGCATTCGCTTGGCGACGGGGGAGACCGAAAGCGCCTTCGGCTGCTATCGCGAAGCGCTGAAGACCTATCCCAACTGGCGCGCGCTTGCCTACGATTACGCGAGCGCCCTGCTCGAGAACGGACGGGCCGAGGCGGCGCTCAAGCTCGTGGAAGGCCGGCTGCAGGTCTACTCGGAGGATTACAAGCTCTACCTGCTGCAGGCGCGAAGCTATGCGATGCTCAACAACCGCCTCGCGCAGCACCGCGCGCAGGGCGAAGCGTACGCGCGCATGGGCAACATCGGCGCGGCGGTGGAGCAGCTGCAGATCGCGCTCAAGAGCGGGCAGGGCGATTTCTACCAGCTTTCCGCCACCGAAGCGCGGCTGAGAGAATTGCGGCGCCTCCACGACGAACAGCGCCGCGAGGCGGGCAAGCCGCCGGTGCGCGACCCGTCCCGCTGACCCTGCACTTTCC
>CAMPGR010000227.1 GCA_946885605.1 uncultured Pseudomonadota bacterium | reverse complement strand
TCACCAGCACCGGCGCACCGACCGCCGCCGTGATGATGTATGCGGCGACGGTCGGCAGCGGAAAGCCAAGAAGGATCGTCACCAGCATGACGACGACGAGCGAGACTTCGAGGTAGTTCTGTCCGTACGCGAGCACCAGGTCGACGAAGCGGTTCCCGACGCCGGTCAGGCTGAAGACGCCGATGATGAGCCCGGCGCAGGCGCATGCGGCCGCGGCTTCGATCGCGCCGGTCGAGCCCCCGGCCAGCGCTCTTGCGACGTCGCGCCACGCCATGAAGCGGCGGCGGCGGATGAAATCGACGGCGAGCGCGAGTCCCACGCTCACGAGCGCCGCTTGCACGACGGAGCGGCCGCCAAACACGATGAGTGCGATCAAGCACACGATAGGCAGGAAGAGGAGCCAGCTCTCGCGCAGTACTTTCGATACACGGGGCGTTTCCTCCGGGGGCGTGCCCTTGAGCCCGAGCTTCACGGCTTCGAAATCGATGACGAAGTACACGGTCGCGAAGTAGCAGATCGCCGGAATCAGAGCCGCCAGCATCACTTCGCGGTACGGAGTGAGCGTTGCTTCCGCGAGCACGAACGCGACCGATCCCATCACCGGCGGCATCAATTGGCCGCCGGTGGAAGCGGCGGCTTCGACCGCGCCGGCGAATGCGGGCCGGTAGCCGATCTTTTTCATGAGCGGGATGGTGAGCGTTCCGACAGCGGCGACGTTGCCCATCGAGCTGCCCGACACCGTGCCGAAGAGCGCGCTGGAGATCACCGCCACTTTCGCGGGGCCGCCGCGCGCACGTCCCGCGATGGCGGTGGCGAGGTCGATGAACACCGGCCCGACGCCGGTGGCGCGGAGAAACGCGCCGAACGTCACAAAAAGCACGATGTAGGTCGCCGCCGCGGACATGGCGAATCCGTAGAGGCCTTCGGTGCTGAACATGGTGCTCATCGTGCGATCGAATTCGTAGCCGCGATGTCCCCAGATGCCGGGCAAACCGCCACCGAAGAGCGCGTACGCAAGACACAGGAGGCCCATTACCGGGAAGAACCATCCCAGCACGCGGCGCGACATTTCGAGGGTGAGCACCACGGCAGTGAGCCCGAAGACCCAGTCGGAGGTCGATGGCTCGAAGCCCACACGGTCGTACATCGCGTCGTAGTTGAGGGCGAGATATGCCGTGACGCCGAGCGCCGCGAGGCACCACGCGATGTCCACCAGCTGCACCGTCCCCGGCACCGTCCGCGCGCCGCCGCGCGTGGCGGGAAAGAGCAGGAACGCGAGCACCCAGAAGAGACCGAGGCTCACCCCCAGAAAGAGCCAGGGGTCGAGCGGATAGAGGCTCAGCGCGACGATATGAAAGAGGGTGGTGCAGACGGCAAGCGCGCCGACAAATGCCGCCCATGTTCCGTGCAGACGGCGCGCAGCCCCGGCGCTTTCCTCGGCGGCCGGCGCATCGAGCACCATCGCGGAGGCCGCGGTCTTTTCCGCCGGGGCAGCCACAGTTACGCTGCAGCGGGAGCTTTGACCGGAATGCCGCCGCGCTGCACCCAGCGATAGCGGTCGGCAAGCGTATCGGCAAGCGGGCGCCGGCGCACATCGTCAACCGCGATCCACATGCGAAGCAAATGCCGCTCGCGTCCCGGCTCGGGATAGTCCTCGTACGCTTCTCGAGCGTGCAAGAGGATGTGGTTGTTGATGAGCTGGATGTCGCCTTCCTGGAACTCCATGCTCAGCATGAGCTCGCGCCGGTTTGCGATTTCCTGCACCTTCTCGAGCGCTTCAAGCTGGATCGCCGTGGGCCGGTACTCCTCACCATGGCGCGCGGCCGACTCGTAATACGGGCGGCTTACGACGCGCGTCGTGACTTTTCCGTCGCGTTCGCTGTACATCGGCAGCGTGAAGCACGGCTTCTCGCCCGCCGGCTCCTCGCCCCGCCAGTCGACGTGGAACATTCCGTAGAGGGTTTCGAGCAGATCCGGGCGCTCTTCGCGCAGGACGTTGTGGACCGTGAGCGCGCTCACGAGCTTGCTCGCGCCGCCGCGCATCGCCGTGCGCATGCAGAAGAGCCCCAGAACATCGACCGGCAGCATGTCGGTATGAAAATCCATGCGCTCGTTGGTCTGGTAGCCGCGCGCGTTCGGGTCCGAGTGGATACGGCCTTCGTCGCGCACGTGGCCGAGAAGATGACCGCGCGCGTTCTGGGACACCGGGGTGCCGAAATGCATGCCGAGGCCCCAGTAGATCAGCTCGCATTCCTCGTCGGTGTAGCGCGAGCGCGGGATGCCGCGCAGGAGCGCGAACCCGCGTCCGTGCTCGATCTCCTGAAGTATCGCGTCGAGCTGCACGGTCAAGCGCTCGAGCGGAAACAGATCTTTCGCGAAGGGCGCGCGCGCGCGGGCGCGCTTTGCGTCTGCCAGCGCACGATCGATCTCGGCAACGGCGTCTGCATCCAGATGATGGACCCAGCTTTCGTCATCCTGGATCTGCGGACCGCTCCAGGCAGCGGGTCCGCTGATCACTGCCCGACGTGATTGTTGCATCGATTTGCTCTGCACCCTTATGCTCCGCTACGAAATGACGGAATGTTAACAAATCCAGGGAACCTGATCGTCATGTCGAATGCCGTGTCGCGCCCCGATTCAGAAATCGAACTCGTCGTCGGAACGCCGCCCGGCGGCGGACAGGACCGCCCGGCGCGCGCGTTGATGCGCGTGCTGGAAGCGGATCAGCTCGTCGATGTGCCGATGCGGCTCACCAATATCCCG
>CAMPGR010000226.1 GCA_946885605.1 uncultured Pseudomonadota bacterium | reverse complement strand
CGAGATACGGCAAGGCCAGCTCGCGGCACTCGATCACCTTGTTGTGCGCCCGGCGCATTTCATCGACGTGGTGTACGAACATGAACTTGCCGAAGTGATAGCAGATCGCCGCGCGCGTGAGATGCTGGCCCGCGGAATAGCCGTAGCCGGCGGCGAGCGCCTGCCTTCCGTATCCTTCATGCAGCGCGGCGCGGCGCGACCAGGCGGCGCACCACTCGTCCCAGCGCGTGATCGAAGCCGTCACCTCCTCGAAGTCGGCGAGCGGCACGCCGCTCGAGACGAAACGCGGCGCCCAGTTATGGATTGCAATTGCGACGCGCTTGTCTTTCGCTGCTGTGGCAGTCATTTTTCTCCAGTCGTCTTGCCGGTTCTCGATCAATGCACGCCCAACCGGCTCGCCATCCAGTCCGCGGATTGCGTCCGGTACTTGTACGCACGGTTGTTGGCGACGTGGTTGCCGTCCTCGATGAGGCAGAATTCCACCGGCCCCTGCGCTTCCTGCGCGAGCCGCTCACCGTGCTGCCACGGCACGAGCCGGTCGAGCTTGCCCGCGACGATGAAGAGCGGACAGCTAATCTTTTCCGCAACGCCTTTGAGACTGAGGCTCGCAGCATGCTTCAACGCCTCTTCCTGCGTCCTGCACTTCGAGCGCACACGGAACGCCTCGCGCGTCAGGTCCGGGAGACCGCCCCAGATTTCGGCCCAGTCGTATGGCCCGGACAAGGCGATGCACGCGTGCACGCGCTTCTCGAAGGCGGCGGCGCGCGGAGCGTAATAGCCGCCGAGCGACACCCCCCACAAGCCGACGCGGCGTGCATCCACGTCGGCGCGTCGCTCAACGAAGTCCACCACCGACTTCACAGCCGCCTCGTAATCGCCGCGGATCGGCAGTTCGTACTCCGCCTCCCCCTGGCCTGGACCGTCGAACGTAAGCGTTGCCTTGCCGCGATCGTGGAAGACCGCTTCGTTCGCCTCGAGTTCTTCTTTGGCGGAATCGAGCCCCATGCACATGACCACGATCGGCGGCTTTGCCGCACCGGACGGCTTGCGCAGGATGCCGGGGAGTTGTGCCCCCTCGTGCGGAATGGCGACGCGCTCGCCCGGCGGATCGATGAGCGGCAAGGCGCGCGCGCGGCAATCCACGGCTTTGCGGTGTGCAGCGCGCATCTCGTCGTAATGGTCGACGAACAGAAACTTCGCGAAGTGATAGCAGAGTGCAGCACGATTGAGATGCGCGCCGGCCGTCAGCCGATAGCCCGCGGCGAGCGCCTGCCCGGCAAGCGCTTCATGGACGCCGCCGCGCGCCGACCACGCCGCGCACCAGGTGTCCCAGCGCCTGATGCCGGCCGTCACTTCCTGGAAATCGGCGAGCGGCACGCCGTTCGCGACGAAGCGCGGCGCCCAGTGGTGAATGGCCGCTTCCACCCTGGAATCGCGTGGGACGGCCGCTTGGCTGGATTGGTACATGGCAGTTTATGAAGAGTGCGTGCGCCGCGAGTATCAGGGATAGGGAAAGAGCGCCTTGCCGGTGGTGTTCAGATGATACAGCGCCTCGATGAAGACGTTGATGCGATTGTAATTCCGTAGATGCGCGTACTGCGGGAAGCGCAGCGCCTTCACCGCTTCGTCCTTCGATACGCCGCGCGCGATCGCCGCCTTGACCTCTGCCTGGAAGTCCGCGAGGAGCTTCGCTTCATCGAGCACGTCCTGCCTGTCGCCCACGTCGCCATGTCCCGGCAGGAACTTGTCGACATCCATCGCGGCGATGCGGTGGAGAAGCGTGATCCACCCGTCCACCGAAGGCGTGAACGACATGTTCGACCAGTTCTTCCGCGCGAACGGCCCGCCGATGTACACGGCGCGCGCGTGAGGAAAATGGACGAGCGTGTCGCCCGGGTTCTGTCCCGGCCCGAAATGAAGGATCTCGACGGTGCGCCCGCCGAGCCGCAGCGTAAGCTGCGAATCGAACGTGATGTCGGGCAGCACCGTTTTCACTTCCGACGGGTCGAAGTTCATCGACTTGAAGAAGCGCTGCCGGCGCTTGAACTCCGGCGCTTCGTTGACGATCATCCCCGCCATCGTGTCCTTGTGCGCGATGATCGTTGCGCCGAGCGCCTTGAACGCGGGATTCCCGTAATAGTGATCGCCGTGCGCGTGCGTGACGACGACCCATCTGATCGGCTTGTCGGTCACCTTGCGGATGCGCTCGATCAGGTCGCGGCCGTGCGCCGGATGCTGGCGTGTATCGACGACGAGCACGCCTTCGTCTGTGACGAGGAAAGCGCTGTTCGAGGAAATGTCGTCGTAGAGAAAGTAGAGCCCGGGCCCGACCTCCTTCAACTCGGTGGGGATCGCCTTGCGCATCTGGAAGTTGTCGAAGCGATCGCTCTGTGCGGGCAGCTGCCCCGGCCATGCGAGCAGCGCGCCCACCATGCCCAGCACCGCAACGCGCGAAGGCGCGGCGAGCAGACGTGTCGTGGCAGACAAGAGATTCATGACGACCTCCTTCCGGAGAGGTCAGCGCGCCCGGTTCGCCCGCTCGGAATACGTGAGATCCATATACCGCTCCGGTTCGCCCTTGGGCAGCGCGAAACCCTCTGCATCCCACACCACATCGATGACTTGCCGCAGGCCTTCTTGTCGGATCTCGGGCCGTGGGCGCTTCACCTGCTCGTCGAACGCTTTCGCGGCCGGCTCGGCATCGAGCTCGAGCCGTGAACGCAGCATATCGATTGCTTCCCGCTTGTGGGCGGGATCACCCAGC
>CAMPGR010000225.1 GCA_946885605.1 uncultured Pseudomonadota bacterium | reverse complement strand
CACACACGGAGCCGGCGATAGATGTACGCCCACGATTTCCGCCTCGTGAATTACCCGCTGCGGCTCTATAGCGGGAAAGACGCACTGGAGAATCTGCCTGCGGAACTGAAGCGCCAGCGCGCCGCGCGCGCGTTCATCGTGTGCGGGCGCACCGTGTCCCGCAAGACGCCGCTCATCGAGCGGATCCGGAACATCCTCGGCGACACGTTCGCTGGCGTCTTCGACGAGATGGAGAAGGAGTCTCCGCTGCCCGCGATCCTGCGCGCGCGGGATGCTGCGCGTGAAGCCCGCGCCGATCTGCTGATCGGTGTCGGCGCCGGCAGCGTCATCCAGGCGACGCGGGTCGTCGCGATCCTGCTCGCCGAGAAACGGCCGGTCGAAGAGTTGATCACGCAGTATCCCGAGCAAGGCCCGGCGATCAGCCCGAAGCTCCTGGAGCCCAAGCTTCCCATCATCAATGTGCTGACGGCCGCAACGTCCGCGCAGAACCGTGCGGGCTCGGCGGTGAAGAGCGGGACGCTCGACCACCGCATGGAGTTCTTCGACCCGAAGACGCGGCCGGTCGCGCTTTTCTGGGACGCCGAGGCGCTGCTCACCGCACCGCCTGCACTGACGCGCGATACCGGTGCGGCGGTGCTGTGGCGCGCAGTGATGAATTTCGGGACGACGCGCATGAATCCGCTGGTCGAAGGCGATCGCCTGCAGGCGTTCCGTCTCGCACGCGCTGCGATGTCGCGGCTTGCGGACAGCAACGATGCGGGACCCCGCATCGATCTCTGCGCGGCGGCGTTCCTCCAAAACCGCGACGCCGACCAAGGCGGGACGATGTTCGAGCGGCACTGGGCGGGCCGCGTCATCTACGCGTTTGCGGCGGCGCTCTTCAACCTCAACTCGCACGTGAGCCAGGGTGCGGCGAATTGCGCATTGAGCGGCACGGTCATTCGCAGGCTCGGCACGCGCAATCTGCCCGAGATGGCCCGTATTGCCCAAGCGCTCGGTGCCTGGAACGGAACCGAGCGGCTCGATCAGGCGCCGCAACGCGCGGCCGACGCGCTCGATGCGCTCTTTCGCGATATCGGCATGCCCACCCGCATCGCCGAGCTCAACGTGCCGAAGGAGAATGTCGACCGCATGTTGGAGCACGCACTCAAGAATTTCAACGCGGACCCGAAGCGCGAATTCGTGCGCGAGCGGGACCTGTTGAGGGACGTCCTGCTGGCGGCATGGTAGTCAACGAGCACGAGGGAGGAATGCACTCGATGGAAGGCCTCAAAGTCGGAATGAAGCACGAGATGGAGTGGGAAGTGACGGAGAATCGCTGCACCACTCGCGGCGACTACAAGGTTTTCTCGACACCGTCCATGACGCAGTTCGTCGAAATGACGGCGCAGGCGCTCGCCGCGCCCCATCTCAAGCCGGGTCAGGGTCAGGTCGGCATGTCAGTGACCATCCGGCATCTCGCGCCCACGCCGATCGGGAAGAAGGTCCGCGCTAAGGCGGAACTGGTCGCCATCGATCGCCGCAAGCTCACCTTCAAGATCAAGGTCTACGACGACGTGGAGCAGGTCGGCGAGGCCGAGCACGAGCGCTTCGTGATCGACGTGGACAAGTACATCGAGCGCCTCAGGAAGAAAATCGGCAGTTAGCCGGAAACACGAACCGCCAAAGCCGCCACAAAACCGGAGAAATTAAACAGCGCCCGACGCGCGCGGCTTGGCACGGCGCTGGCGCCCCACGTCGCTCATCGCCGCTGCCAGGTCTCGTCCGGGTTGAAGCGCGTCATCTTCTGCGTGATGGCGGTAGTGTCCGGCCCCAGATCCTTTTCGTAGATGATCCCCTCGTGGTTCACCACGAAGGTCATGATCCCCGAGTTTCCGTAATTCGCGGGATACGCCACCAGCGCGAAGCCGCCCATCATCTTGCCGTTGACGACGTACTGATAGGCGCCGCCAGGGGCTTTTGAGCCCTGCGCCTTCAGGATTCTGTAGTGATAACCATGATAAGGCGCCGGCTTGCCGCCCTCGGACGGGAGATAACCCGCAGCGCGGCGCGCATCGAAGAGCGGGCCGAGAGGGCTCGACTTCTCACCGGAACTGGTGGGGAAATAAAGCCCGTCGCGCTTCCCGGGGCTGCTGACGAACTTCTGCGCGTAGTGGAGCAGCGCATCGTTCTGCGGGTTGCGCAGATAGTACTCCTGCTGCGCATCCACATACGCAAGCACCGCCTGCATCGTCGAAAGCTCGTTGCGGCCGATGCGGCGGTTGAGCAACTCCTCCTTGCCCGCCTTGGTGTCGAAGTACCATAGGGCACCTCGTTTTACGAGCGGGATCGGAAGCGACCAATCATCCTTGCCGACGACGATCCATGCCCTCGAGCCGCCCCGCTCCTCCTCGAGCTTGTGTGACTCGGCATAAGCGGCTGCAAACCGCTCGCGCATTTCCCGGTCTTCGGCGGGATCGCCGGACTGAAGTATGGCTTCGCCTTCCCGTCCCAGCATGGCCCTCAGTGTGGCGAGGTCATGCGTGTTCACGGCTTCAGCGAAAGCCTCCATTGCCTCTTCAGCCTTGGCAAAAGATCGCTGTTTCGTCGCGCCCTGCGCCGCTGTACCGTTGGCGGCGAAGGTCATCGTGGCGATGAGCGCAAGGCAGGTCCCTGCAATCAGCATTGCAAAAATCACGAGCGCCGTGAACAGGGCCCTATCCCTTGGATCCATCTCGAAATCCTTCGCTGCGCGGCGTGCAGCAGCAGGCATCCTCCCTCTCCTGCTCATCGTCGGCCTCCGCCTCCACCCCGCCCGCCGCCACCACCGCGTGCACCGCCAGCAGAGCGGCTTGCCGCCCCTCGATCGCTGAAGCTGCGAGTCTGCGCGCCCCCGCCTGCCACGCCTTGAAACGCGCCCGCGTCGCGGCTGCCGGCCGATCGCGAGGCGCTATCGCTCCGTTCGCCGAGGCCGCCGCCCGCGCGCCCGTTGCCAAAGCTTGCATCGCCTG
>CAMPGR010000224.1 GCA_946885605.1 uncultured Pseudomonadota bacterium | reverse complement strand
GCCGCAGCGTCGCTGCGGTCGCCGAGGCCTTCTCGCACGCGTCGGTCGTGCGGATGATGCC
Organism: uncultured Pseudomonadota bacterium; assembly: GCA_946885605.1. The sequence goes on along the minus strand of CAMPGR010000224.1, from coordinate 2,963 downwards.
GAGCGTCGCGATTCCCGCCGCCGCGCTCATCGGATGGGCGTTGTGCGTGCCGTGATGGTTGATGAACTCGCGTCCAATCGCTGCGCACGCGTCGTGGTCGAACCAGTCGAGGAGGTCCTTGGGGCCGCCCACGGCGCCGCCCTGCATGCCGCCCGCCAGGATCTTCGCCATCGTCGTGATGTCCGGGATGATGTTGTAATACGCCTGCGCGCCGCCCGGCGCGACACGGAAGCCGGTCACCACCTCGTCGAAGATGAGCAGCACGCCGTGTTTCTTCGTCACCTCGCGCAACCCTCCCAGCACTTCCGGCGGCGTGGGAACGATGCCCGAGCTGCTTCCCACCGGCTCGATCATCACAGCCGCCACGTCTCTGCGCTCGTCAATAAGTCGCTCGACGGCCGCAACATCGTTCGGGGGAAGGACCGAGGTCGCCGCCGCGACCTCGGGCAGCACGCCGACGCTTGCCGTGCCGTCGAGATGATCGTGCACGCCGAACGCGGCCTGGTCGTGCCAGCCGTGGAAATGGGTCTGGAAGCGAACTATCCGGCGCTTGCCGGTGGCGGCGCGCGCTAATCGCATCGCGAGCTGAGTGGCCTCCGTTCCCGAAGCGGTGAACCGCACGCGTTCGACCGAAGGCACCATCTCCTGGATCAGGCGAGCCCATTGAACTTCGAGCTCGTGCGCGGCCGCAAGATGCATGCCCTTGCCGAGCTGTGCGTGGATCGCCTTCAAGACTTCCGGATGCTGATGGCCCAGGAGCAGCGAACCATGGCCGCCGAAGTAGTCCACGTACTCGTTGCCATCGATGTCCCATTTGCGCGAGCCGAGCGCACGATCGCCGTAGATGCCGTAAGGGAACATGCGCCGCGAATCGTGAACGATGCCGCCCGGCAGCACATCCCGCGCCGCGCGATGAAGCTCTGCGGCGCGCCTGGTGCGTGCGCGATAGGTCTCGACGATTTTTGATCCACCTGGTCCCTCCGTCATGGCAGCACCTCTGCAGTCGTTTGTCTGTAGAATGGATTGTAAAGGTAAACGAGGATCGTAATGGGAGACCAACACTGTAAACTTCTTTTCATTGCCGGACTGCTTTTGGCGCTGGTAGCTCCGCACGCGGCGCAATCACAATCGTATCCCACCAAGCCGATACGCTTGATCGTGCCGTTCGCCCCCGGCGGCAATACCGACATCATCGCCCGGCACTTCGGACCGAAGATGTCGGAGTTGCTGGGTCAACAGGTGATCATCGATAACCGCGCCGGCGCAGGCGGCACGATCGGCAGTGATGCCGTTGCCAAGGCGGCGCCCGATGGTTACGCGATTCTGATGGTCTCGGAAGGCCACACCATCAATCCGGCAATGATCAAAAAGCTTCCGTACGATTCGATCAGGGATTTCACGCCGATCTCGCTGATCGTGACCGTTCCCAATGCGCTGATCGTGCATCCCTCGTTGCCCGTGAAGAACATGCAACAGTTGATCGCACTTGCACAAGCGCGGCCGGACACCATCAACTATTCGTCGGCGGGTCGCGGCACTGTCGGCCATCTTTCCGGGGAACTGCTGAGCTCGATCACCAAGGTAAAGATGGTGCATGTGCCCTATAAAGGCGCCGGTCAGGCCATCATCGACCTTGTAGCCGGATACGTGCAGATGCAGTTCACCAGCATGCCGCTCGCCATCCAGTACACCCAAAGGGGCCAGGTTCGTATGATTGCGCAAACCGGGAAGGAGCGCTCGCCCTCGGTTCCTGACGTGCCGACGATGGAAGCCTCGGGCGTGCCGGGGTTCGTGGTGTTGGGAAGCTGCGGCCTGTTCGCGCCAGGCAGTACTCCGCGCCCGATCGTGGATCGGCTCAATTCGGCGCTGGCGAAAGCGCTGAACGAGCCGTCGGTAAAGGGCAATCTCGCAAAGCTCGGTGCGCAGGTGGCGGCCGGCAGCCCCGAAGACTACGATCGATTCAATCGTGACGAAATCGCGAAATGGATCAAACTTGCGGCTGCTGTCGGCATCACGCCCGAATAAGCGCAGCGCGACATCCACCGCACGTGCGCGAACCTCACGGCGGTCCGCGACCCGTGCACCATCGTCTATAGCCTCCACGTCTCCGCACCCAGAGGCAACTCGTTCAGCTCAGCCTGGCCTCCCGCCATACCGGGTAATGCTTGCTCATGAGTGCGATGAACCGCTCGCTATGGATGGATTCGATCATGTGAAGCATCTCATGGACCACCACGTACTCGAGCGACTCTGGCTGCAACGTTGGCCGTGGCTCTGGCGGCGTGTACGCACTGAGCTTCGGCTCGCACTGGGGCATGCGTATCGCGGCAAAGGACTAACGAGCGTCGTAGAATTGACTGACGCCGCTCTGCCCTCACCCCCGGCCCCTCTCCCGCATCGCGGGCGAGGGGAGATTTGTGGTGCAATGGTTGTCAACCAGTTGCACGAGGATCAATAGTGCACTCTCCGGGAGCTCGATCCACCACCGAATATCGAGGCAGATGAACAAGCCGCTTCGTCTCACGGAAAGCCAGAGCGATCTGAACGATTTTTTCTACTTCGCGAAGATCGTGAAGCACTCCGGTTTCTCGTCGGCCGCGAAGGCGCTCGGCATTCCGAAATCACGGCTCTCGCGGCGGCTCTCGACGCTGGAGGCCCGGCTCGGCGTGCGGCTGCTGCACCGCTCGACGCGCCAGCTCGCGCTCACGCAGGCGGGCCGCAAGTTGATGCAGCGCTGCGAAGCGATGCTGGAGGAGCTCGAAGCCGGCATCGCGGAGATTTCGGAACTACGGCGGCGCCCGATGGGAAAACTGAAAGTGGGCTGCTCGATGAACGCCGCACGCGTGTTCCTGGGGTCGGCCGTCACCGGTTTTCTGCACCGCTATCCCGACGTGCAGGTCTAGGTGCGCATCGTGAGCAGGGATCTCAACCTGTACGAGGGCGAGATGGATGTGATCTTCCAC
>CAMPGR010000223.1 GCA_946885605.1 uncultured Pseudomonadota bacterium | reverse complement strand
GTGCGGTCGAGCGGGAAGAACCACGACTTGAGGGCCGGCAGCATGTGCTCGGCGCAAGTCTGCGGCGTCCAGCCTTCGGAGCGATGGATGCCGCGGAGCGGGCGCGGTTGACTCATGAGAAAGATTTCATTCTTGCGCACCGAAAATACCTGCCCGGTCACATCCTTGGCGGCATCGCTCGCGAGAAACACCGCGAGCGGCGCATTGTGTTCGGCCGTCACCTGCTTGCGCTGCTCGACGCGTTTGGCGCTTGCCGGATCCTTGGCCGGAATCGAAGCCGTCATGCGCGTCCACGCGACAGGCGCGATGCAGTTGGAACGCACGTTGAAGCGCTGCATGTCCACCGCGATATTCTTGGAGAGCGCCACCATGCCGAGCTTGGCCGCGCCGTAATTCGCCTGGCCCATGGCGCCGACCAATCCCGAGGTCGAGGTCATATGAACGAAGCTCCCGCCTTCCTGCTTGCGAAAGTAATCGGCAGCGTTGCGGGAGGTATTGAATGCGCCTTTGAGCATGACGTTCACCACTGCGTCCCAATCGTCCTCGGTCATCTTGTGGAAGATCACGTCGCGCAGGATGCCGGCGTTGTTGACCACGCAGTCGATGCGCCCGAAGCTGTCCGCCGCGCACTGGATGATCTTCGCCGCCGAGGCGAATTCCACGACGCTGTCGTAGTTGGCGACCGCTTCGCCCCCCGCCTTACGGATTTCTTCGACGACCTGCTGCGCGGGGGTCTGGTCGCCGCCTTCTCCCGAGAGCGAGACGCCGATGTCGTTCACCACCACTTTCGCGCCTTCCTGCGCCATGAGCTTCGCGATCGCGGCTCCGATGCCGCGACCCGCGCCCGTCACAACGACCACTTTCCCTTCGACCATCCTGCCGTTCATTGCTTCTGCTCCTTCAGTTCAAATCAGGAAACTTCGTGTCCTTAGTGATCTTTCGCGTCCTTGGCGTCTATGCTTTTACAAGATTTCAGCGCGCCCATTATTGAGCACCGTCACGCCGCGCGTCGGCACCGTGGCGCGGAATGAAACGATGTTCCCATCGCGCCACATCTCGGTGCGTATCGTCTCGCCCGGATACACCGGCGATGAAAAGCGGCCTTCCATGCTGCGAAAGCGCGCGGCATCGTAGCCGCAGCACGTCTTCAATATTGCGTGCCCGGCAACGCTGAAGGTGCAGCGCCCGTGCAGGATCGGCATCCTGAAGCCCGCCTTTTGTGCATACGCGGGATCCGCGTGCAGCGGGTTGTAGTCGCCCGACAGTCGATAAATGAGCGCCGCCTGTGGCAGCGTCGGCAGATCGCACACTTCGTCCGGTGGCGAATCCGGAATCGGATGCACCGGTTTGACGGGCCCTACTGGGCCGCCGAAGCCGCCGTCGGCGCGGCAGAACGTCGTGGACGACAAGGTGCAAAGAAGCTCGCCGCTCGCTTTGTCGCGCACCTCACAGACGGTCATGACGAGCGCGCCTTTGTCCTTGCCCTTGTCCACCACGCCGGTGACGCGGGTCTTGCCCACCGCGGTCCCCTCCACCGGGAGACGCTTGTGGATGACGAATCCCTGTTCGCCGTGCACCACGTGACTGCGCGTGATGCCCGTATCGGGGTGCGCATGCCACGGGCCGGGGTAGGCGAGAATAATCGCCATGGTGGGCAGCGCTTCGAGCTTCTCTTCGTAGACGAACTTGAGCTGGTTGGCGTCGCACGGATCGGCGCCGAGCCCCACGCCAAGCGCGTAGAGGATGGTGTCGCGGCGCGTGAGCCGTTGTTCCACTTCGGGAATATCCCAGTTGACGAGCTTGTCGTAGTCGATGGGCAAGATCGAAGTCTCCGAGGGGCAGCTGCGCTGCTTCTATGCGTATTGAAATCCGACGGGAGAGCGGCTCCCGAAAGGACGCGCTGCGGATCGTACCGCGGCGGCGCTGGGCTATACTAGCATAGGGCTCCAGCATTTCCCGGAGGTGACGTATGGCATTCACTCTCACTTCACCCGCGTTCAAGCACAATGGCGAGATTCCAAAGCGCTACACGTGTCAGGGCGACGACGTGTCGGTGCCGCTTTCGTGGACCGATGTGCCGCCGGGCACGAAGAGCCTGGCGCTCATCGTCGATGACCCCGATGCCCCCGACCCCAAGGCGCCGCGGATGACGTGGGTGCACTGGGTGCTCTACAACATTCCGCCGACCGCGACCGGCTTCAAGGAGGGCGTAAAAAGCGAAGAGCTGCCGCCGGGAACGCGTGAAGGCTTGAACGACTGGAAGCGCACCGGTTATGGCGGGCCGTGCCCGCCGATCGGACGCCACCGCTATTTTTTCAAGCTCTACGCGCTCGATACGGTGCTCCCGGATCTCGAGCAGCCCAACAAGGCGACGCTCGAGCAGGCGATGCGCGGCCACATCCTCGCGCAAGCCGAGCTCATCGGCACCTACCAGAAATCGTAACGAAATTCTCCTTCCCGCTCGTTAGGGGAAGGTTGGGGCGATCAGAAGGAGAACTCCTTCCCCCTCGTTAGGGGGAAGGTGGGGATGGGGGCGCAGTCAAGCTTTCCGGAACAACACGATCCGGTTGGAATTCGTGCCGCTGCGATTGTTGTGTATCCCCCAGATGTTCGCCGTTTTGGTGAACTGCTGCGAGTTGATGAGAATCGCGGTGCATGCGAAACCCGCTTCGATCCCGAGCGGCGCGACCGCTTCCTCGAGCTTCACCTCTCCGCGCCGCACTTCTCCGACCTCGAACGCCACCCATCCGCCGGGCCGCGTAATCCGGTAGAGCTCGCGAAATACGGCGGCCATCGCGATCCGCCATTCCTCGACGGTCGTGCTCATCGTGATGCGCTCGCTTATGGTGTCGGCATCGAAGCCGTTGAACCAGCACCGCAGCCAGTTGTCGCGCGCATACTGGACGACGTTGAGAAACGGCGGCGAAGTGACCGTGAGCTGCACGCTCTCCGATTCGATCGCGGGTGTCGAGGCCGCATCGCGCACGAGTACGCGGGCGGTCTCCGCGGCGGCGTGGAGCCGCCATCGGTCGGCCGCGGACAGCCCGCCCTGCAACTGCATCGACTTCCGGAGGATAAGCGCGCGCACGTCCCGGTAC
>CAMPGR010000222.1 GCA_946885605.1 uncultured Pseudomonadota bacterium | reverse complement strand
TTGACCCTGACGATGTCGTCTTCGGTCAGCGTGCCGACCGCGGCTTTGAGACGCAACAACGAGAGAATGTAGTTGTAGCGCGCCTGCGCGAGATCGCGCCGCGTGCTGAAGAGCTGCTGTTGGGCGTTCAGCACGTCTACCTGCGTGCGCACACCGACTTCGAGCCCAAGCCGGGTGGAGTCGAGACTGCTCTGGCTCGATACGAGCGCCGCCTGCAACGCATTGACCTGCGCCATACCGCTCGTGACACCCAGAAAACCCTGACGCGCCGCGAGCTCCGCGCTTCTTCGCGCATTTTCCAGATCCTGGCGGGCTCTTTCTTCGTTTGCCAGGGCTTCCCGGATTCGTGACGCGGTTGCGCCGCCCTGATAGAGCGGAAGCGCCACCTGCACGCCCACAATTCGTGTCTTGCTGTCGCTGCCGGGACCGCCCTGTGGCCCCGCGCCAGCGGCGCTGTCACTAAAACTCGCAAAAGCGTCGACGGTCGGATGATGGCCGCCGCGGTTGCGGTCGACTTCCTGCTGCGCAAAAGTAAGCGCCGCTTCATTGATTACCACCTGGATGCTCGCGGTCGCGGCTTGCTCCACCCAGCGCTCGATGCGGTTGGGGTCGGGCAATGAAAGCGGGAGCTTTCCGAGCGGAGCGAGCGCGGGGGTTGCCCGCCCGACGATCTGCGATAGCTGCCGGCGCCGGATCTCGAGATCGTTTTGCGCCGCGATCTCCTGCGCAACCGTGAGATCGTAGCGCGCCTGCGCATCGTGCTGGTCGGTTATCGTCGCAGTGCCTACTTCGAAATTGCGCTTGGCCTGGGCGAGTTGCTCGCCGATCGCCGCCTTCTGGGCGGCCGCGAACGCGACCGTGTCCTGCGCGAGGAGCACGTCGAAATAGGCTTGCGCCACGCGCAGGATGAGGTCCTGGGCCGCGAGTGCGAACTGAGCGTCGGCCTGCATCACCTGGGTCTTGGCCTGCTCGAAGGCAATCCAGTTCTGGCGGCGATACAGAGGTTGTGTAAGCGAAAGGGTAAAAGCGTTGGAATTGAAGTCCGACGACAAATCGAGTGCGCCCGGTGTGCGGAAGCGGATCTCGCGGTCGTTGTATTGGGTAAACGCAGAAACGCTCGCCGCGGGCAGCAGCCCGGCGCGCCCTTGCGGGAGCTTCTCCTGCCCGGCGGCCCAGGCGGCCCGCGCCGACGCGTAGGCAGCGTCCGAATCGCGCGCCAGCCGGTAAACGTCAGCGAGGTCCGCAGCATGGGCGGCGACCGCGAAACCGAGGAGCAGGACGCACGTGGCGATGCGTTTCATCGGCGTTGCCTCTTGTTATGCCGTCCACAGGCCCATGGCGGGCCGGCTAGAAGACGAATTTCTCCGGCTGTAACGCGTTGCGTAGCGGCGTGATGCAGGTCTCGAACAGACCTGTCCTGTTATACACGCCGGTGGAAACGCACGTGACGAGCTGCGCCTGCATGACGGGCGGTTCCCCGACCACCGCGATCAACCTTCCTCCGGGCTTCAGGCTTTTCTCAAATGATTCCGGGAGGATCGGCACCGAGCCGGTGAGGAGGATCGCGTCATAGGGCGCATGTTTGTCCCAGCCCCGCGCGGCGTCTCCCACCTCCAGCGTCACATTCGCGATCCCATGGTCCGCGAGTCGGACCTTGGCGGACGCCGAAAATTCCGGAATGATTTCGACGCTGTAGACGTGACCGCCCAGGCTTGCCAGCAGGGCGGTCATATAACCGCTGCCGGTGCCGACTTCCAGTATGCGATCCGACTCCTTGAGCTCGAGCTCCTGCAGGAGCCGCGCTTCGAGCTTGGGCTGCAGCATCTTCTCGCCATGCCCGAGGGGAATTTCCATATCGGCAAAGGCGAGCGCCCGGTACGGCGCCGGGACGTAGTCCTCGCGCCGCAGGCGAAAGAGAAGCTCGAGCACGCGCGGATCGAGCACGTCCCACGGTCGGATCTGCTGCTCGACCATGTTGAAGCGCGCATGCTCGAAATCCATCTCGGCCATCACGGGAATCGGCTCCGGTATAGTTCTACAAAGCCTTGTAATTATCACACAATTCGAGTACGGTTTAGTGGTAGCACGTTGGGGGTCCTCGTACGGCGCATCCGGGATGGCCGCTTTTTATCCATGGCCTGTGCGGGGTGAGACAGACCCTTAGAACCTGATGCGGGTAATGCCGCCGTAGGGAAGCGTGGTGCAGACTCTCCGCCATTGCTCCCGCCCGGCCCGAAGGAGCAATCCATGAACGCCAATCCGAAATTCCTCAACACGGCTGCACGCGTCGACGAGGCCGCCATCCAGCCGTTGCCCAATTCGCGCAAGGTTTACGTGGAAGGCTCCCGCCCCGATGTCCGCGTGCCGATGCGCGAGATCCGCCAGTCCGATACGCCGGCGTCTTTCGGCGCCGAGAAGAACCCGCCGATATACGCCTACGATACCTCCGGTCCCTATACCGACCCGGAGGTCCGGATCGATATCCGCTCCGGCTTGCTGGCGCTTCGCGCCAAGTGGATCGAGGAGCGCGACGATACCGAAGCGCTGACGGGCCCCAGCTCGCGCTACGGGCGCGAGCGGCTCGCGGATCCGAAGCTCGCGAGCCTGCGTTTCAATCTGAAACGCCATCCGCGCCGCGCGAAGCCCGGCATGAACGTGACGCAGATGCATTACGCGCGCCGGGGGATGGTCACGCCCGAGATGGAGTTCATCGCGATACGCGAGAACCAGCGCCGCGAAGGATTGACGAAGCTCCTCACGCAGCAGCACCGCGGCGAGCATTTCGGCGCTGCGCTGCGGGCCGAGATCACGCCGGAATTCGTGCGCGATGAAGTCGCGCGCGGGCGCGCGATCATCCCCGCGAACATCAACCATCCGGAAACCGAGCCGATGATCATCGGGCGCAACTTCCTGGTGAAGATCAACGCCAACATCGGCAACTCCGCGGTGAGCTCGGGCATCCAGGAGGAAGTCGAAAAGATGACGTGGGCGACCCGCTGGGGTGCCGACACGGTGATGGACCTTTCCACCGGCAAGCACATCCACGAGACCCGCGAGTGGATCGTGCGCAATTCGCCGGTGCCGATCGGCACCGTGCCGATCTACCAGGCGCTGGAGAAGGT
>CAMPGR010000221.1 GCA_946885605.1 uncultured Pseudomonadota bacterium | reverse complement strand
GCGCACGATGCTCGCCGTCTCCACGATGGTCGTGACCGTGGGGCTCGCGGGCCTCGTGGCGGTCGTTCTCGCGGGACTCAACGAACGGCGCCGCGAGCTCGCAATTCTGCGTTCCGTCGGCGCCCGGCCGCGCGACATCTTCCTGCTCCTCTCGGTGGAAGGGCTCTTCGTGACGCTGTGCGGCGTCGTGGGTGGCATCGCGCTCCTCGCGGTAACGACTATGCTTCTTAGCCCTTGGGCCCGTACCCACTACGGCCTGGCGATCGAGCCAAGACTCCTCTCGGCCTCCGAATTACAATGGGCCGCGGCGGTCGTAGGCACGGGGCTGCTCGCGGCGTTGATTCCCGCGTATCGTGCGTGCCGGCTGTCCCTTGGGGACGGCCTCACGCCCCGACTGTAATGGAGCCGGTATGCGATTGAGGCGTTTGGTTCTCGCAGCGGTTTCGGCGGGTTGTTTCTTCGCCGCAGTTGCGCCCGCGTTCTCTGCGTCGGCTTCCGAGGGGAGCGGGGAATACCGCATCGGTGATCGCCTGCCGCAGGCCGCGAAAGACGGAGCGCAATCCGTCTACACGGAAACGGCCTGGGACGCGCTGCTTCCGCCCGGCTGGGATCCCATGCGCGTACTGAAAGGCCTCAAACTCGACGATCTGAACGATGCCGACCCGCGCGCCATGGAAGCACTGGACAAGCTGCGCCAGGAATGGAACAACGCGCCTGCGAACCCCGCGATGAACGGCGCCCGCATACGCATCGCCGGCTTTGTCGTACCGCTGGAGAATCAGCGCAACCAGATCACCGAATTCCTGCTGGTCCCTTATTTCGGCGCGTGCATCCACGTGCCGCCGCCGCCGGCAAATCAGTTGATCCATGTGTTTCCCGCGAAGCCGCTTAAGGATGTGCAAACGATGCAGGCGGTCTGGGTGAGCGGAACCATGGAGACGATCGCCTCGGATACGTCCATGGGGCGCTCCGGCTACCGGATGAAGGCGGAGCTCGTCGCGCCGTATAAAAAGCCGCGGTAGCTCCGGTCAGGAATCTGTTCGAAGCAGCGAAACAAGCGTCGCGACATCGCGGCATTCGTCGAGCGCCTCCACTTCCCCGATAATCTTCTCGACAGTAGGCGCGGACAGCGTAGCGACCGCAAGTCGTCGAAACTTGGTGTGCCGCTCCTCTGCCGTCATCGGAAAATCCGGGCTGCCCGTGCGGTACAGTGCCTCCTTTTCGAATGAGCGGCCATCGCGCGCAGTTACCCTCATGCGCGATTGATGTCGCGTTGCGTCGCCGCCCTTGTCGTAGGACGAGTCGGACTCGATGCGGATGCGCCGCATGAAAGCAAGGAGGGCGCGGTCGTTCAAGCGGGCGTCCGAGAACTGCTCCGTCAGCACTTCCCCGTCGTGCGCCATGGCAGCGAGCGTGAAGTAAAGGCTCATCTGCGCCGACGTGACACCCTGAGGTGCGTAATTCCATGCGCAGTGTTTCACCGCCATTGAGCTGCAGCGCAGTTCGATTTTTTCGATGTCGTCGGCATCGAGGCTATTCTCCTTCATGATCGTGTAAAGGGAATGCAGGGCAGTGTGCGTGCTTGCAGCCGAAGCGTACGGCTTATAGCCGACTTTCAGAATTTCCCATCGGTTGCCCAGCTCTTCGGTCAATTGTTCAGGCATCGCCGTGTCGGTGAACGAGCTTAAGAATCCGCCGTAGGGCGCTTCCAACACGTTCGGGATGCCCGTGAAGCCGCGCCCGGCGAGCAGGGCTGCGTAGAGGCCGCTCTGTGCTGCGCGCCCGCCGTGCAGGCGCTTCGCCATCGCGCCTTCCTGCGCCGCCATCAAACCCGCCGCCTGCGAGCCGGCGATGCCCAGCGCATGGCGCGTCTGCTCCGCATCGAGGCGCAGCAACCGTGCTGCCGTTGCTGCGGCGCCAAACGCGCCGCAGGTGCCTTGGAAGTGGTAGCCGCGCATGAAGTGACTACCGGTGGCGGCGAGGCCGATGCGCAGTGCGACTTCGTAGCCGGCCACGACCGCCGTGATGAAGTCCTTGCCGGAAACCGGGCTGCGCCACTCACCGACTGCGAGTGCGACGGGAACCGTGAGCGAGCCCGGATGCAAGTGCGCCTGCACGTGGATGTCGTCGAGCTCGAAGCCGTGTCCCGCGGTACTGGTAACGAGTACCGCCTGCGAGACGGAAGTGCGGTGCGGCGTGCCGAGGAGGGCGGCTTGCGGTGCACCACCTTGCTCCAGCACCATGTCCTGAACCATCCGCGTCCACGGGCGTGTTATGCCGAAGAGGCAGCAGCCGAGTGCGTCGAGCACGCACTCCTTGGCTTTCGCGATGACGTCCGAAGGCAGGTCAGCGTAGCGCAGCGCCGCCGCATACTTGCCGAGCGCAAAGGTCGCATCGCGCGCGGCGAGCAGTTCGGTGCGGCCCGTGTCGCGTTTCATATAAATCCTTCTCAATGACAGCAGAACGGCAGAGCCGAGCGGAACTGGAGATACAGCCGCAGCTTCATGCCTTGTCAGTCGGCCCGTACGTTGGCAGTGGTGATGACTTTCGCATACTTGTCGATCTCCTTGCGCAGAAACGCCGCAAGTTCCTCCGGCGTGCTCCCGACCGACTCTGCGCCGTCCTTCGTCATGAAATCCTTGACGTCGGGGGAGGCCAGTGCCTTTACCGTTTCCGCGTGCAGTTTCGCGACAATATCCTTCGGCGTTCCCGCCGGCACGAACATCGCATACCACTGGTCGCATTCGACGCCGGGATAGAAGGACGAGAGCGGCGGCAGTTCCGGCAAGAGGAACGAAGGCTTGGCGGTCGTGACGGCAAGCGGCCGCATCTTGCCATTTCGGATGTGGGGAATGCCCGAAATCACCGTCGCGAAGCGAAAATCCACCTCGCCCGAGATCAGCGCGACTTGCGCGGGCCCGCCGCCTTTGTACGGAATGTGAGCAACCTTGATACCCGCCGACTGGCTCAGCATTTCAATGGCGAGGTGACTCGTGGTGCCGGTGCCGTTCGATCCGGCGTTCAGCTGTCCCGGCCGCTTTTTCGCCAGCGCCACCAGCTCCCTCGCAGAGCGCACCGGCACACTCGGATGCACGGCCAGCATTAGCGGCACGGAGGCGAGCCA
>CAMPGR010000220.1 GCA_946885605.1 uncultured Pseudomonadota bacterium | reverse complement strand
TCAAGGGACGGCCAAGCTGTAGCTGTATTCCCTCCCCTTGAAGGGACGGCCAAGCTGTAGCTGTATTCCCTCCCTTGAAGGGGCGGCCAGCTGTATTCCCTCCCCTTCAAGGGGAGGGCCAGGGTGGGGATGGGGTGTGCCACGCTGCATCGCAAAATAAAACACGCTACAATTCAAGCTTTTAGTTGAGCTTGATGGTATGCGTATCACGCGCGGTCTCCCGGCCGCCACACTCTCTCCCGTTGCGCTCACGATAGGCAACTTCGACGGCGTGCATCTCGGGCATCAGGCGATGCTCGCCGATCTAGTACGCGCGGCGCGCGAGCGCGGAATCCCCGCCTGCGTCCTCACTTTCGAGCCGCATCCGCGCGAGTTCTTCGCGCCGGACCGGGCGCCCGCGCGTCTCACCTCGTTACGCGAAAAGCTCGAGCTGCTCGCGGCGCACAGCATCGACCGCGTGCACGTCTGCCGCTTCAATTACGAGCTGGCGCAGGTCAGCGCGCCCCAATTCATCGAGCGCGTGCTCGTCAACGGGCTCGGCGTGAAGTGGCTGTTGATCGGGGACGATTTTCGCTTCGGCGCCCGCCGCGCCGGGAATTTCGTCACGCTCGCGCGGGCCGCTCCCCGCTTCGGTTTCGAAGTCAGGGCGATGGAGAGCGTCATACTGGACAGCGAGCGCGTGTCGAGCACCGCCGTGCGGAATGCCCTGGCGGAAGGCAATCTCGCACGCGCCGCGCGTCTCCTCGGGCGTGTATACAGCATCAGCGGGCGCGTCGTGCGGGGAGACGGCCTGGGCCGCAAGCTCGGATTCGCGACGGCGAACGTGCAGATGAAGCACAACCGGCCGCCGCTCACCGGCATTTTCGCCGTCGAAGTGTCGGGCGTCGGCGATCGTCCCATGCGCGGCGCGGCCAGTCTCGGCCTGCGGCCGACGGTCACGCAGCAGGGCAGTCCGGTGCTCGAAGTGCACCTTCTTGACTTCGACGGTGTGCTCTACGGCCGCCACCTGCGGGTCGAATTTCTCCACAAGCTGCGCGATGAAGAGAAATACGCCGATCTCGCGACGCTGACGCGGCAGATCGCGCTCGATGTGGAGAACGTAAGGAAGTATTTCGACGCGCGCGATGCCAAAGCCGCAAGGAGAGCGCAACGTTGAGGGCAGGCGCCCGCTGTTGAGGTAACATCGCAACCTTCCTTTGTGCCGCGGCCGCGTCACGCGGCGGTCACATTTCAGAATTCACGATCCAGCTTCGATGGCCGATTACAAGAAAACGCTCAACCTTCCCGACACGCCGTTCCCCATGCGCGGGGATCTCGCGAAGCGCGAGCCGCAAATGCTCAAGCGCTGGCAGGAACGCAAGTTCTACCAGCGCATCCGCGAAAAGAGCCGGGGCCGGCCGCGGTTCGTCCTCCACGACGGGCCGCCTTATGCGAACGGCGACATTCACATCGGGCACGCCGTCAACAAGATCCTCAAGGACATCATCGTCAAGAGCAAATCGCTGTCCGGCTTCGACGCGCCCTATGTGCCGGGATGGGATTGTCACGGCATGCCGATCGAGGTGCAGATCGAGAAGACGTACGGTAAGAACCTGCCCACGGAAGAAACGCAGCGCTTGTGCCGCGCTTATGCGACGGAGCAGATCGAGCGGCAGAAAAGGGATTTCCAGCGGCTCGGGGTGCTGGGCGACTGGGACCATCCTTATCTCACGATGGACTACAGGAACGAGGCCGACGAGATCCGCACGCTCGGTGCGCTGCTCGAGAAAGGCTACATCTATCGCGGATTGAAGCCCGTCAACTGGTGTTTCGACTGCGGCTCGGCGCTCGCGGAGGCGGAAGTCGAGTACGAGGACCGCACCGATCCCGCGATCGACGTCGGGTTTCCGTTTGCGGAGCCGCAAAAGATCGCGCGCGCATTCGGGCTCGAACGCCTGCCCGACAAGCCGGGTTACGCGGTCATCTGGACCACGACCCCGTGGACCTTGCCGGGCAACCAGGCGCTCAACGTGCATCCCGACTACGACTACGCGCTCGTCGACACCGATCGCGGCATGCTGATCGTCGCGAACGACATCCTGATGCGCGATGAAGCGGAGTGGGCCGCGTCCGGTGACGATCTCGCGATCCCACCGCTGCTGCGCAAGTATCACGTGAAGCAGTGGAAAGTGCTCGGCCGTTGCAAAGGCAAGGCGCTCGAGCTCATCCGTTTCCGTCATCCGTTCTACGACCGCTACGCACCGGTCTATCTCGGCGATTACGTGACACTCGACACCGGGACGGGAATCGTGCATTCGGCACCCGCGTACGGCGTGGAGGACTTCGAGTCGTGCCGCCGTTACGACATGAAGGACGAGGAGATTCTCACTCCGGTGATGGGCGACGGACGGTTCGTTTCCACGCTGCCTCTCTTCGGCGGCATGTCGATCTGGGCGGCGAACAGGAAGATCGTCGAGCACCTCGCGGAGAAGGGCGTGCTCTTCGCCAAGTCGGACTTCGTGCACAGCTACATGCACTGCTGGCGCCACAAGACGCCCGTCATCCTGCGTGCGACTACACAGTGGTTCGCGGGCATGGACGCGGTGCCCGGCTTTCGCGGCGTGAGGCCCAAAGAGACGTTGCGCACCTCGGCGTTGCGCGAGGTGGAGCGAACGGAATTCTTCCCCTCGTGGGGCAAGGCGCGCTTGCAAGGCATGATCGCCAACCGTCCGGATTGGACGCTCTCGCGGCAGCGGCAGTGGGGCGTGCCCATGCCCTTTTTCCTGCATCGCGAAACCGGAGCACTGCATCCGCGCACGCTCGAACTTTTAGAGGAAGTGGCGAAGCGCGTGGAGCAGGGCGGCATCGAAGCGTGGCAATCGATCACTGCCGAAGAGCTGCTCGGTTCGGAGGCCGCCCACTACGAAAAGTGCCGCGATACGCTCGACGTGTGGTTCGATTCCGGCTCCACGCACCAGACGGTGATGGGCGGCCCGCACGGCCGCGAGACGGGAGCGGGCTCGCATTCCGCCGAGACGGGCTTTCCGGCCGACCTCTATCTGGAAGGCTCCGACCAGCATCGTGGCTGGTTCCATAGCTCGCTACTCGTCTCCTGCATGTTGAACGGTGTGGCGCCGTACAAAGCGCTGCTCACGCACGGCTTCGTCGTCGACGGCGAAGGCCGCAAGATGTCGAAGTCGAA
>CAMPGR010000219.1 GCA_946885605.1 uncultured Pseudomonadota bacterium | reverse complement strand
CGCCCTCGGCGTTGCGAACCCGTGCGCCGACGAGCTTGCTCGCGCGCAGATCTTCACCCTTCAAATACTCCTCGTAGCTCACCGCGCGGGAGTAGGCTTCGGCGCGATCGGCGGCGCGATCGGCGGCGCGATCGGGGCTTTGTGCGCTTGCGGGGCTGAGGGCCAACGTCAAGGCGGCCGCGAGGGCCGCATACGTGTAGTGGGTTTTCATACTGACTCCTTACATCAACCTCGATGAGTCAGTTGAGCAAGAGTCGTGCCAAATTCAGCTAAGTCATTGATATAGAATAAAAAATTAATCAGCGCTGTGCGACGGGCGCGTCTGCGACGCATAGGTTCTCTTCCTTGCGAAACCCGTCGTGGCACGCCCAGCGGTTGCCGGAGAAGTCGATGTGGGCGTGGCGAGGAAGCACCAACTGTTCGCAATTCCCGTTCACCGCTTGAAAGCCGCGATCGCAGCGCCAAGCTTCGCCGGTCCAATCGAGGAAGCCATTGACGGGAACCGGGATGCGCGTGCATGCGTTCACGTCTTTCACGAAACCGCGCAGGCAGGTCCAGCGGTCACCCGACGGCTCGAGCATCGCATTGGTGGGTACCACCACTTTTGTGCATGCGTCGGCGCTCTCGACAAAGCCGCGCTCACACTCCCAGCCGGAGCCGTACGCCGATGCCAGCGCGTAGGCATTCGGCGGCACCTGCACAGCTGCGCAGATCCCGTTCGACTCGCGGTAGCCTTGCTCGCACCGCCAGCCTCGGCCGTACGACGTATCCTCCGCGAACGCGTGCTCGGGCATCGCGATCGCAACGCAAGCGTCGTCCACTTTCCGGTAAAGACGGTTGCACTCCCAGTTGTTGCCGATTGAATTCAAGTAGCCGTTTGCCGGGACGGCTACTTCGGCGCAGATACCGCCCTCTTCTCGAAACCCGTGCTGACACTTCCAGCCTTCGCCGTACGCGACGGCGCGACCATGGTCGGGAACGGCAGACGAGGGTTGCGCCTTGGCCGGGGGCGCAAGCAGGAGAACCAGCGCGAGAGGGGCCAGATACCGCATAGCCGCGGTGAGCGCGTTCCTGAGGGAAGCGGTGTTGCGAATCATGTGAGATCCTCCATGTGATCAGCTCCGCGTCGCGCGCCACACGGACAGGAGCCGCCCCGCGAACCGCGTTGCGTTGAGTGCGCTTGCGGCCTTGCGCGCTTCTGCCGTCGTATCCATCTCGACGAACGCATAGCAGCGCTGGATGCCCGTGGCGGGATCGCGCGGCAACTTTACCGAGCGCACGGTTCCGAATTCGGCGAAAGCTCCCGCGAGTACTTCTTCCGTTACCGACGGCGGCAGATTGCTAACGTAGAGCGAAGCGCTCACGTTCGTTTCCTGTGGTGGGGAAGGCGCCGGCGATGTCCGGCTTCGTGCAGTGTACAAGGAATGGTTAGCGGCCGTTTGCTTTTCATGACCGCGCTCGCTCGCCGCGCAGCTGCTTGAACGACACGGTGGCGCGTTGCAGGCCGACGTGAATTAGAAAGGTGGACTCGCTAGCAGTGCTTCCACCAGATCAGACAGGGCAATGCTCGCGATAGCCACGCCGCTGTCCGAAAAGCCGTAGGGGATCACAAGCCGCCCCGCATGCACGATGGCGCCGCATGTGTATACAACGTTGGGCACATATCCCGCGCGCTCGTCCTCGGCAGGCTCGATAAGCGGTTCCTGCAAATGACCGAGCACGCGATGCGGATCGTTGAGCTCGAGCAGCAAAGCTCCGATCGCATACCGGCGCATCGGTCCTACGCCATGCGTCAGCACGACCCAACCGGCCTCGGTTTCGATGGGCGAGCCGCAGTTGCCGATTTGCAGCAGCTCCCACGGCTGCTGCGGGCGGTAGAGCTCGGTGACGTCGTCCCACTGGTGCACGTCAGTCGAGGTCGAAAGGTGCAGGTTCTCGCGATCCCTGCGCGACAACATGAAATACTTGCCGTCGATCGTGCGCGGGAACAGGGCCATGCCTTTGTTTTGCGCGGCCACACCGTTCAGAGTGGAGATGGTGAAGCGTTCGAAATCGTCCGTTTCGATCAATTGCGGCAGAATCGAAAAGCCGTCGTACGCTGTGTACGTCGCGTAGTACTTGGTGCTGCCGTCGGCAGCCGTAAACAAAACGAAGCGGGCGTCTTCCATCCCGCGCGTCTCGTTCGGCCCCGCCGGGAAGATCACGCGCTCCGAGAGTGCTGTCTCTGCCGGGAACGTGGTCACGTAGTTCGACGACGCGAGCACGCGGATGATTTTCGCGGTTTCAAACCAGATGGCGGCCGGCGGCCCGTGAAACTCCAGCGCGTCCAACGACGCTTCGAGCTCCTCGAGCGTGAATCTGGCGCCGAGACGTTCGAGCACGCCGGCGGACAGCTCGTTGTTGGCGCCGAGCTCCGACAACTTGGCGCTAAAATATGGCTTGTAGAAATACTCCGGCGGCGATCGCCGCCCCCCTATTACGTAGGGCCCCACGTCATCGATGGTGCAGCCGCCGCCTGCATCGAGCACGCCGGACCGAAACTCGATCGACGACAAATGGCCTTCGCCAACCGCGCGCAGGCTCATGACGAATCGCATCGCGCCGGCTGAGAGACCATGCTGGTTCGGCGCGAGCACGATCGAAGGATTGAACAGTGCTGCAGCCTCGATCGAATACTCGTGTGTGAAATACGCGCCGATCAATAGCCGCCGCGAGGCGGAGATGCTGTCGGCACCTTCCATGTGACTCGCGACCGCCTCGAAGTGTTGTTGCAGAATCTGCGGGAAGTCTCGATGGCGCCCGTCGAAGCGCTGCCGGATCTGCGCGTTCAACGCCGCGACTTGGGCTTCCGGGATGGCCAGGATTCGCTGCATCAGCAGATGCGCGCGAGGCTGTCCAGGCAGGAGTATCTCCTCTCCCGGCAGATAGGGCTTTGCGAGCACTCGGGTTGCATCGGGCATCAGGCGATGCCGCGTTCGTGTGATCGAAATGGATTTCATCGTACGCGGGCGGCTGCCTCGCGAACGATTTCAGCATCCATCTCTTCGCCGGCCAACTCCAGCATCTTCAGGAGGGACATCAAGAAGCAGATCGTGCTCTCCGCTCCTTGATTCTGATTGATATGCGAAACACCCATACCGTCGCGGCAGCCACCCGTAGCAAAGTCGTAGAGCGGCAAACCCAACCGGTTCGCGCCCAGGAACCAGGCGAAGGCCTGGCGCATGCGTCGCAGATAGTGTCGATCCTGC
>CAMPGR010000218.1 GCA_946885605.1 uncultured Pseudomonadota bacterium | reverse complement strand
CTTAGCATCGCGGTAAAACCGTCGTAGGATAGCGACAAGGCGCTGCGGAACGGTTGCCTCTTGGAGCAGCGCAGATCCTCCGCTTCTGTTTTTCAAAGTCGAAGTGAAAGGACAGATCATGATGGACTGTACAGCGCCATCGTTGCAAACGCGGCGCGCCACTGGAACGTCGCGCCTTGCTGGCGCGCTTATCGCATGCGTGCTTGCGCTGAGTGTTACGCCGTTTGCAAGCGCGGCGGAGGAGCCGAAGCCGGAGCAGCAGCGCCGCGAGATCACGGTGGACGCGCTCTCGGTCGTGAAGGTGCGCGCTACAGCCGTCCCGAACGCCCGCAGCTCCAAAACGCTCGGCCAGGAGCGGGAAGGCACCGGTGTCGTGATCGATTCGCAGGGCCTCGTAATGACGATCGGTTATCTCATCACCGAGGCCGAGAAGGTGGAGCTTTTCACAACCGACGGCAAGGTGTTTCCTGCCACCGTTATCGCCAACGACTATGCCACGGGCCTCGGGCTCGTGAGGGCGCTCACGCCGCTGCCGGTCAAGCCGGTGGATTTCGGAGAATCATCGGCCGCCGGCGAACGCGAGCTGGTGCTGATCGTCGGTTTCGACGGGGTAGCGCCGGCCTACATCGTTTCCAAACGGCCGTTCGTCGGGTACTGGGAGTATCTCCTCGACGAAGCGATCTACACCGCGCCCGCGACGGTGAACTGGCAGGGCGCAGCGCTTCTGAGCCGCGACGGGAAGCTCCTCGGCATCGGCTCGCTCGCGGTGGGCGATGCGATGGGCAAGCGCACCCAGGTGCCGGGCAACATGTTCGTGCCGATCGACGTGCTGAAGCCGGTGCTCGGCGACGTCGTTGCGAACGGCCGCACCACCGGAAAGGTGCGCCCGTGGATCGGCGTCAATACGCAGGAAGTGCAGGGCAACGTGATCGTTACGCGCGTCTCTCCGGAAAGCCCGGCGGATGACGCCGGCCTCAAAGCGGGCGACATCATCGTCGGCATCCGCGGACAGCAAATCAAGGGGCAGGCGGACTTCTATACCAAGCTCTGGCAGAGCGGCGAGGCGGGCGTGGATATCCCGGTCGACGTGCTGCAGGGCAACAAGATCGAGAACTATACCGTCAGGTCGACCGATCGCGAGAAATACCTCCGCCCGAAACGGCTGTATTAGCCGCGTGCCATGTGCGTATGCCGGCGACCATCTCATCGAGCGCCGCGAACACCTTCACGCCGGCTGATTCGAGCGCCGCTTTCTTCGCCGCGTAGCTTCCGTGACGGCCGTGCACGAGCGCGCCCGCGTGGCCCATCGTCACGCCCTGCGGCGAGCTGCGCCCCGCAATGAGCGCGAACACGGGCTTCGCAAAGCGCTGCGCAGCGAGGGCCTGCGCGAACTCTTCTTCCTCGCTCCCGCCGATCTCGCCGATGATGAGCAGCGCGCGTGTCGGCGCGTGCTGCGCGTAGAACGGAACGAGCTCGGCAAAGCGCGTGCCTTTCACGGGGTCGCCGCCCACACCCACCCAGACCGACTGTCCGATTCCGTTCTGCACCAGGCGGTAACCCGCTTCGTACGACAGCGTCCCGCTCTTGGACGCGATGCCGAGCGGGCCCGGCTTGAGCGAGCTCTCGGGAAGAAACCCGAGCTTCACTTCGCCCGGCACCGCCATACCCGGCGTTGAAGCGCCGACCCACGTTGCGCCCGCAGCCCGCATCGCACGGCGTGCGGCGAGCGCGTCGTGCACGGGCATGCCCTCGGTAGGCGTGACGACGAGCTTGATGCCGGCCTCGACGGCTTCGATGATCGCGCCCAAAAGCTGCATCGCGCCGACAAAGAGCACGCTCGCGGTGGCGCCGGTCGCCGTGACCGCGTCGCGGCAATTGGCAAAGACCGGAATGCCATCGACATCCTTGACGTCGCTCGCGGGCGATACGCCGGCGACGATGCGGGTGCCGTACTCGCGCATCAAGCGCGTGTGCTGGCGCCCCGCCCGACCCGTCATGCCCTGCACGAGAACCCGTGTCGTGCGATCGACAGCGATATGCATCACGCCGCCCCTTCGAGATGTTGGCGCACGCGGGCGACCGCGGCATCGAGATCGGTTACGACAGGTATGCCGGCTTCGGCAAGGACCGCGCGCGCAGCCTCGAAACCGTTTCCGACCAGGCGCGCGACGACCGGCACGCGAAGCTCGGTGGCGGACTCGAGCGCGGCAAGAAGGAGCCGCGCGAATTCGCCCAGATCGGTAATGCCCGCAAAAATGTTGACGAGCACCACTTTGACCTTCCGGCCCTCGGCGATCCAGTTGAGCACGTGTATCAGTCGCGCGGGATCGCCGCGCAAACCGCCCGTGCGCACGTCGAGAAAGTTGTAAGGGCGCAGTCCCGCCTGGCGCAGTTCGTCGATCAGCATCATGGAGAGTCCCGCGCCCGTGGTAAGGAGTCCGATTTCGCCGGCCGGATCCACCACCACGTAGTCGCAGCCGTAATGCCGCTTGAGATGCGCTTCGGGGTAAGCGCGTGCACGGCGCTCGAGCAATGCGGCAACGGCACTCTGGCGGGGAAGCGCGTCATCGTCGGTGATCATCTTCGCGTCGCCCGCGCGCCAGCTTCCGTCAGGCAGGACGAAGAGCGGATTCACTTCCAGCAGCGAACATTCGTAGCCGCAGAAGGCTGCAGCGAGCGCTTTGGCCGCCGCGCTGAATGCCGTACTCAACGGCGCTTCGAAATCGCGCGCGAGCTCGACGATCCGCGCTTCGATCGACGCCACGTTCGGATCGCCCACCGCGCTGCGCAGCAGCCCCGGCTCGGACGCCATCGCTTCGATCTCCATCCCGCCGCGAGGGGCGAGCAGCACCCGAACGCCGGCACCGACGGGATCGAGCATGATGCCAAGATACGTTTCCTGCGCGCCGCTTACCTGCTGCTCGACGCGGCAGGCGCACACCGGTCGCCCGGCGATCTCCAGGCG
The DNA here is from genome assembly GCA_946885605.1 of uncultured Pseudomonadota bacterium. Next base: position 335 of record CAMPGR010000218.1, on the reverse strand, counting down.
CATGATTTCCGCCAGCGCCTTGTGCAGTTCTTCCTGCGTGCTCGCCTTGCGGATGCCGCCCGCCTTGCCGCGCCCGCCGGCGGTCACCTGAGCCTTCACCACCCAGGGGCCGGGAGGTAAAGCCAAGTCATTAGCCGCGGCATCGACGAGCACGCCGTGGGGCACCGGGATGCCGCGCGCGGCGAGCAGCTCTTTTGCATCGTGTTCGAATAGATACATTGTCCTTCGTATCGAGTAGATACACTGTCTACACTGTCCTTCGTACGTTGGTGTGTCGGACAGTATGCGACCTAAACATCCTCCTTCCCCCTCAGGGGGAAGGAGGATGTTTAGGT
>CAMPGR010000217.1 GCA_946885605.1 uncultured Pseudomonadota bacterium | reverse complement strand
ACCGGTGACCTCTTGCATGCCATGCAAGCGCTCTCCCAGCTGAGCTATACCCCCACAAGAGAGCGCGAATTATACCGGGGGTGCCCCGCGCTGTAAAACGCCGGATCATGCGGGAAACGCCCCCAATTGCCGGGAAAGCCGCGCGAGAACCCGGTCGCGGCCGATCAATTCCAGCGTCGCGTCGATGGACGGCGTCTGCGCTTCGCCGGTCACCATCACGCGAAGCGGCATCGCGAGCTTCGGGAGCTTCAACTTGTGCTCCGCGACCACCGCCTTGATCGTCGCGTTGATCTGCTCGCGCGTCCAGTCGGTCCTGGCGAGCCGCTCGAGCAGATCGATGAGCGCGGGCCGGATCTCGCTCGTGTAGTGCTGGCGCTTGAGTTCCTCGGACGGTTCCAGCGTGCGATAGAAGTACACCGCCGCGTCCGCAAGCTCCTCGATCGTGCTGACGCGCTCCTTTAGGAGCGCCACCACACGCGTGAGCGGCGGGCCGTCCGCCACGTTGCAGCCGTGCGCGGCGAGAAACGGCTTCGCGAGCCCGGCGAGGCGCTCGTCGTCCGCCTCCTTGATGTACTGCTGGTTGAGCCAGGCGAGCTTCTCCGGGTTGAAGCGCGCCGGCGACTTGCTGATGTGCTCGAGGTCGAACCACTCGATCAGCTGCTCGCGCGAGAACTTCTCCTCGTCGCCGTGCGACCAGCCGAGCCGCGCGAGGTAATTCAGGAGCGCCTCGGGGAGATAACCGTCGTCGCGGTATTGCATGACGCTCACCGCGCCGTGGCGCTTCGAGAGCCGCTCGCCGTCCTGGCCCAGGATCATCGGCACGTGCGCGAAGTTCGGCACTTCCGCTCCAAGCGCGCTGTAGATGTTGATCTGGCGCGGCGTGTTGTTCACGTGGTCGTCGCCGCGGATCACATGCGTGATGTTCATGTCGATGTCGTCGACTACGACGCCGAAGTTGTAGGTCGGGATGCCGTCGGCGCGCAGGAGGACGAGATCGTCGAGCTCCTCGTTCGACACTGTGATCGGGCCTTTGACGAGGTCGTTGAACGTCACTTCCCCGTGGTCGGGATTGCGGAAGCGGATCACCGGCTGCACGCCTCCGGGCGGCATGCGGTTCTCCCGCAGCGCGACTTCGGGGCGCCAGCGCCCGTCGTAGCGCGGCTTCTCGCCGCGCGCGCGCTGTGCCTCGCGCAGCGCCTCGAGTTCCTCCTTGCTCGCGTAGCAGTAGTACGCCTTGTCCTCGCGCACGAGCTCCTCCGCGATCGCGCGATAACGGTCGAGGCGCTCCATCTGGAAGTACGGGCCCTCGTAGTCGAGCCCGAGCCACGCCATGCTGTCGAGGATCGCCTGCACCGACTGCTGCGTCGAGCGCTCGCGGTCGGTGTCCTCGATGCGCAGGATGAAGGTGCCGCCGTGCTTTTTGGCGAACGCCCAGCAGAAGAGCGCGGTGCGTGCGCCACCGATATGGAGATAACCGGTGGGACTGGGAGCGAAACGGGTGCGGATCATGCGGGATTCAGCGTGGAAAACGGGATTTTACGCGTACGTACGGGCGATGCGACAATCCGCGCCGATCCCCTGCGGAGGGCGAGCATCATGCCAGCGAGATCCGAGTCCCCCTTGCGTAACGAAACCGCGGCCCAGCACATGGTGCAGCGGGTGCCCACCGCATCGAGGAACGACACGGTGGCCCAGGTGCTGGAGCGCATGACCGGATCGGCTTTCGATTACGCCGACGCTGTCTTCATCGTGGATGGCTCGGGTCGGTTCGAGGGGATCGTACCGATGACCGCATTGTTCGCGGCCGGGCCGGAAGCGCGGATGGAGAAGCTTGCGCGAACGAAAATCCCGCCTGTCACGCCGGACACGGACCAGGAGCTCGTCGCCACGCTCGCGATCCACGAGGAAACCGCGGCGGTGCCGGTAGTGGACGCGGAAAACAAGCTGCTCGGCGTGGTCCCTCCGGTTGCGCTGCTGGAGGTGCTGCGGCGCGAGCATATCGAGGACCTGCACCGGCTCGCCGGGATCACGCGGGAAAGCGGCCGCGCGCGCCATGCGATGGAGGCACCGCCCTCGCGCCGCGCGCTGGACCGTTTGCCGTGGCTGCTGGTGGGACTCGTGGGAAGCGTCCTTGCGACCATGGTGGTCGCCTATTTCGAGCAGGCGCTGCAGTCGCGCGTCGAGGTGGCCTTCTTCATTCCGGGCATCGTGTACCTCGCGGATGCGATCGGCACGCAGACCGAGGCGATCGCCGTGCGCGGCATTTCGCTCAGCAGGCTTTCCGTGGCGCGGCTGATCGGCGGCGAGATTGTCACCGGCATGATCATCGGCGGAACGCTCGCGCTGGTCGCGTTTCCGCCGATATGGTGGTGGTTTCAGGACGTGAATCTCGCGGCAGCCGTCTCTATTGCGATTCTCGTCTCGGGAATCGTCGCAACGACAATCGGCGTCCTTTTCCCGTGGGCGCTCTCGCGATTGGGCCGCGATCCGGCATTCGGCAGCGGACCGATCGGGACCATCGTGCAGGATGTGCTGAGTCTCCTCATTTACTTCAGCATGATTTCGTTGCTGGTGATATAGGCTACCACCCTGGACCCTCCCCCCGCGTCGCGAGGGAGGGAGGCGTACGGTCTAAGCGGCGCGGGTGCGCGACTTGAACTCTTCGGCGGCTTCGTCCATGCGCTGAAAGACTGCGCCTTCGTCCTTGAGCCGGCGGATGAGGCGCTCCAGCATCATGATGCGATGCCCGCGCCCGATGATGAAGGGATGGCAGGTATAGGTCAGCACGCCCCACTCCACCGTCTGGCGCATGTAGACAAAGTCGCCCACCCAATTGCCCAGCACGTCGTTCGCATTTTTCAGCCCCGGGCGGATGGAGGTTTCGGTGCGGACAAACTCGAAGTGCGGCGAATCGTCGGTGGACCAATGGATTGGCAGCTCGATGAGCCGGGTGCGAGGCCCGAACACCGCCGGCTTCTCGAGCTCGATCACGTCGCCCTGGCGCGCGTAGTACGGCGTGTAGTCGTCGCCCATCATGCTGCTGTCGTAGACGAACCCGTGCTTCAAGAGCAGCTCCACGGAATGCGGGCTCAAGTCCCACGAGGGCGAGCGATAGCCGCGCGCATACTGGCCCGAGATGCGCTTGATCGCTTCGTTGCCGCGCACGAGCTCCGCTTCCTCGCCCTCGCGCGTCAGGCTCGCCGGCGGACGGTGCGTCCAGCCATGGTGCGCGATCTCGTGCCCCGCATCGACCACCGTTTTCACGGCGTCGGGAAACGTCTCGATCGTGTGGCCGGGCACGTACCACGAGCTCTTGATGCCGTACTGGGCGAGCAGCCCGAGGAGACGCGGCGCACCCACGCGCGGGCCGAACTCCCCGCGTGAGAGCCAGCTCGCGGTGGTCTGGCCGCGGGCGATGAAGCCCGAAATGCCGTCGAAGTCGAAGGTGAGACAGACGATGTGCTTGCTCAA
>CAMPGR010000216.1 GCA_946885605.1 uncultured Pseudomonadota bacterium | reverse complement strand
CATGAAATCGCTTTTCGCAGGGAACCCGCACAGCAAGCGCTGGATAGAAGGCGCACTCGAGCGCGATCCGGCCAAGTCCGTCGATGAGGCATACGTCGAGATACACAAGCGCCTGCGCGACGGCGACCTCGCCACTGCAGCCAATGCGCGCGAATACATAAATTCCATCTTCAGCGTCGAGCGCTACGACCTCTCGCGGGTGGGGCGCTACCGCTTCAACCAGCGTTTCAATAAATCTCTCGACGAGAAAGAGCTCGCGCGCCGTACGCTCTCGCTCGACGACGTCGTCACCGTGCTCAACCAGGTGCTCAAGCTCGAGAACGACCCGGAGGCGCAGGAAGATAATATCGACCACCTCGGCTCGCGCCGCGTGCGCTATGTCGGCGAAATGCTCCAGAGCCGCCTGCGCGTGGGGCTCACTCACATGAAGCGCAACATCCAAGATCGGATGTCGACCATCGATGCCGACGCCACCATGCCGCAGCAGTTCGTGAACCCCCGCCCGCTCCAGGCGCGCATCAAGGAATTCTTCACCACCAACCAGCTCTCGCAGTTCATGCAGCAGGAGAACGCGCTCACCGAAATGGAGCACCTGCGCACGCTCTCGGCGCTCGGCCCCGGCGGCTTGACCCGCGAACGGGCGGGCTTCGAGGTTCGCGACGTGCACCCGTCTCACTACGGCCGCCTCTGCCCCATACACACTCCTGAAGGCCCCAACATCGGCCTTATTCTGCGTCTCGCGACCTTCGCCCGGCTCAATGAGTTCGGCATGATAGAGACCCCGTATGCCAAAGTGATCAACGGCAAGGTCACGAAGGAGGTTGTCTACCTCAACGCAGCGGAAGAAGAAAAAGAAATCATCGCGCACGGCGCCACCGCCGTAGACGCAGATGGCACGATAACCGAAGAGGTGGTCGAAGTGCGCCAGAACAGCTCGCCGACCCGCGCCGTCCGCACCGACGTGCGTTACATAGACGTCTCTCCCGAACAGCCGTTCTCCATCGCAACCTCGATGATTCCGTTCCTCGAGCACGACGACGCCAACCGCGCGCTGATGGGTTCGAACATGCAGAAGCAGGCAACGCCCTGCATCATTGCAGAAGCGCCGCTCGTGGCAACCGGCATGGAAGCGCGCGCAGCGCGCGACACCGGCCGCCTGCACATCGCGCAGGAAGACGGCGTGGTCACCGCAGCCGACGGCAAGCGCGTCGCAGTGAAGAACGGTAAAGGAAAAGAGATCGAATACCCGCTCGTGAACTTCGTCCGCACTAACGGCTTCACCGCGCTCCACCAGCGCCCGGCGGTCGAGGTAGGGCAGAAGGTCAAAAAGGGCCACCTCCTCGCCGACACCTCTTCTTCCGATGGCGGACAGCTCGCGGTCGGTCAGAACGCGCTCGTCGCGTTCATGTGCTGGTCGGGTGCGAACTACGAAGACGCCATCATCATTTCCGAGCGTCTCGCCAAGGACAGCAAGTTCACCTCTATACATATTGAAGAGTTCGTCTGCAACGTGCGCGACACTAAGCTCGGCCCCGAGGAGACCACGCACGACATCCCGAACGTATCCGAAACCAAGCTGCGTAACCTCGACGAGGACGGCATCGTCCGCGTCGGTTCCGAAGTACGTGCCGGCGACATTCTGGTAGGCAAGATTACGCCCAAAGGCGAGACCCAGCTCACTCCTGAAGAGCGCCTCCTGCGTTCTATCTTCGGTGACAAGGCGCGCGACGTTAAGGATTCGTCGCTGCGCATGGAGAACGGCAAGCGCGGCCGCATCATCGGCGTTAAGGTGTTCTCCCGCGAGCAGGGTCATAACCTCGACTCCGGCATCATCAAGCGCGTACATATAGAGATAGCGCAGCTACGCACTATCTCGGTAGGCGACAAGCTCGCCGGCCGCCACGGAAACAAAGGCGTTATTTCGCGCGTGCTTCCGGAAGAAGACATGCCGTACACCGCAGACGGCCGCCCGGTAGACCTCATCCTCACTCCGCTCGGCGTTCCGTCCCGTATGAACCTCGGCCAGATCCTCGAGCTTCACCTCGGACTCGCGGCAAACACGCTCAACTATCAGGCGATCTGCCCGCCGTTCGCGGGAGCAACGGAAGGCGAGATCCGCGAGGAGCTCAAGAAAGCGGGCTTCGCAGAGAGCGGCAAGATGAAACTCTACGACGGCCGCACCGGCGAGAAGTTCGAGCAAGACATCGCAGTCGGCTACATGTACATGCTGAAGCTGCACCACATGGTGGAGGACAAAATTCACATGCGCTCCATCGGCCCGTACTCGCTCATCACCCAGCAGCCGCTCGGCGGCAAGGCGCAGGGCGGCGGTCAGCGCTTCGGCGAGATGGAAGTGTGGGCGCTGCTGGGCTACGGCGCCGCATACACGCTGCGCGAGATGCTCACCATCAAATCCGACGACATCATGGGCCGCTCGGCGGCGTTCGACTCCATCGTGCGCGGCGAGCGCATCACGCTGCACTACGCGCCCGCTTCCTTTAATGTACTCCTCCATACGCTCCGCGGCTTGGCACTCGATGTCGAGCTCATGCGCGGCGGCGAATCCCAGCGTTCGACTGCCCGCAAGACCCCGGGTGCCGATGCGTCGGACTTCGACGCGGTGAAAATCCGCCCAGCCAGCCCCGAAAAGATTCTTTCGTGGTCGCACGGCGAGGTCACTAAACCCGAGACCATCAACTACCGCACCCAGCGCCCGGAGAAGAACTCGCTCTTCGATGAGAAGATCTTCGGTCCCGAACGCGATTACGAATGTTACTGCGGCAAGTACCGCGGCATCCGCTACAAGGGCATCGTGTGCGAGAAGTGCGGCGTGGAGATCACCCGCGCCATCGTGCGCCGTGAGCGCATGGGTCACATCGACCTCGCGGTCCCTGTGGCGCATGTCTGGTTCCTCCGCGCGATACCGTCACGCCTCGCCATGTCGCTCGGCATTTCCGGCGGAGACCTTGAGAAGGTCGTGTACTTCGCGGGCTACATCGTGAATGCGGTACATAAGAGCGAGAAAGAACGCATCCTCTCGGAACTCGATACTGAATACAAACAAAAACTGAAATCCCTCCAGGACGAGAAGTCCAAGGAGAAAATGAAAGAGCTCTACCTCGAGGCCAAGCGCGACATCGACTCCATCGTCGTCGGCGCGGTTCTCGACGAGCCGAAGTACCACCGCTTCGCTATCAAGTACGCGGCGTGCTTCGAGGCAGGCATCGGGGCTGAATCGATATACAACCTCTGCAAGGAAATGGACCTCGAGGCGGAAGCTAAAAAGGTAGAAGAACGGCTCGAAGAGTGCGGCGCAGCAGAGCGCGAAAAGCTCAGCAAGCGCCTCTCGCTGCTTCGCGGCATGATAAAAGCAGGCGTACGCCCTGAATGGCTCTTCCTTACCCGCATACCGATCATTCCCCCGGGTCTTCGCCCCATGGTCGCGCTCGAAGGCGGCCGCCACGCAACCTCCGAC
>CAMPGR010000215.1 GCA_946885605.1 uncultured Pseudomonadota bacterium | reverse complement strand
CGGCTTGACAATGAGACTATTGTCTCATTAAGATATTACCGTCTCATGCTTCGCAGGCCGGGGGCGTGTCGGACCCGCCGGGCGCGGAGGGCGATGGATTTGCGGCGGATTCTTAACACAATACGAGAGGAGCGAGCGAGAATGAAAGCGAAGGGGATTTCCGTGTTATTGCTGGCCTCGATCGCAAGCGGGTCGAGCGTCGCCACGGCGGCCGACAAGGCGGCGGACAAACGGCAGATCGACCGCGGCCGATATCTCGCCACTATAGGCGGCTGCAACGACTGCCACACGCCGCATTATATGGAGCGCGACGGCAGGATTCCGGAGGCGGAGTGGCTCACGGGCAGCGCAATGGGCTTTCAGGGGCCGTGGGGCACGACGTATCCCGCTAACCTGCGGCTCATCGCGCAGAACATGACCGAGGCGCAATGGATCGCGCGGGCGCGCGCGCCGATGCGCCCGCCGATGCCTTGGTTCAACCTTGCGAAGATGAGCGACGCCGATCTGCGCGCGTTGCACCGCTATCTGCGGAGCCTTGGTCCCAAGGGTGAGCCGGCGCCCGCCTACGTGCAGCCCGGCGCGATCGTCAAGACGCCCTACATCAGCTTCGTGCCGGTGACGCAGCCTCAAGGGCAGCCGCAGCCGGTGAAGAACAAGTAGGGCTCGCAGCTCAATCAGTGGGCGTCGATGCCGAGCGCGCGCAGCGTCGCGGTAGTTCTCGACTCCACGCCGAGCTTCGCGTAGATGTGCTCGAGATGCTTCTGCACGGTGCGCCCGCTCATCTGCAGGATCGCGCCGACTTCGGCATTGGTTTTTCCCTTCGCGACCCACGCCAGCACTTCTGACTCCCGCGGTGTCAGCCCGCAAGCGCCGAGCGCGTTCCACGACGAGTCCCTGCGCTTCTCGTTGAGCAGCAGCAGGTGCTCGTCGCGGAAGTGATCGGGAATGAACTGGACCGTGAGATGCCTTCCATCCTTCTCCACGACGAGCGGCTCGTGCGGCGAGGGATGCAGCGTCTCCTGCGCCGCGCCGGTGAGCTGGCGCTGATACCATTCCGCGAAGCAATCCGGGAGCCGGTTCGCGTCCGTGGGAAACGGCGTGCGGCAATATTGTGCGATCCACCGTATTGCCTGCTCGCTCCAGCGTTTCACACGGCCGGTCCCGGCGAGCACGATGACGCTGCTCGTCGGACCTTCCAGCATCTCGACCAGCTCGTCCACGTCGCGGCAAAGCCGGTTCAGCGAAGCCGTGTTGCGAAAGGCTTGCACGAGATGCGGGTAGAGGCGGTGCATGAGCGCGCGCTCCCGCTCGGAGAAGTCGCGCTGGCTGCGCGTGAGCAGGATCGCGGTCACGATCGCCGGCCCCGCCGCAAAGAAAAGCCCCATCTGGAATTTTGCGCTGAGCTGGCGCGCGAACGGGTCGCTCTCGCAATAAGCGCGATGCTGCGAGCGCGTCATCACCTGCGTCGCCTTCTGTGGACGGCCGTCTCCGGTCTGCAGGAAATAGCGGTAGAGCGGGTGCTGGCCGAAGCTATGCTCGAGCCCGCTTAACGCGCCGTCGAGGATGCCGTCGACCGTGCCGTCCGCCTCCTTGACGATCGCCGGCTGCATGGCAAGACGCGCGACCTGGCGATCGATGTCGAAGTCGCCGTAGATGACGCGGTCGGCGCCCGCGATGCGCAGCAAGGAACCCATCGTCCGGTCGGCGAAATCCTCGAGCCCGCGGTAGTCGTAGAGGTCTCGAACGAATTCGAGCGCACCCTCGAAATCCTGCTGGGTGAAGCGCATCGCCGTTTCCCCGCCCGTCTATTACGCGGGCGGCGAACCTTCCTTGAACATGCTGGAGAGCTGCTGCCGGAACTCAGGCGTGTCCTGGTGGTTGTGAACCGAGACCGCGTGCTGCACGGCGGCTTCGAGGAGCTCCTTCTCGCTGTCCGCTGCGATCGTGAGGGTGCAGTTCATCTCGCTCGGGTACTCGCGGCAATCGATGTATTTGCGTGCCATGTCATGCTCCTTTCACGGGTGGCGCGGAATCACGGCCGCGCTTCGTAAGCGAGGTTGAAGGGTGGGAGACGTTATGCTGCGCCGTCGCACGCGGATTGCCAATACGCGTACCGGCGTATTGGCGCCCGGCGCAATGCTCTGTCGGGGGAGCGCTACAAGGCGGCCGCGCGCTACTGCTCGGGCCCCGCGTACCGGCCGGCGGTGTGCGGGAACATGGCTTTCACGATCTTGAAGCGCGAGATGTCCACCGTCGCATCGCGGTGAAGGAAGAGGGAAGCATCGCGGAGCAGCTTCTCGACGCCGAAGTCGAGCATCACCCCGTTCCCGCCGTGGAGCTCCATCGCCTGCTTGGCGACCTCGAAGATCTCGACCGAAGCGAACATCTTCGTCATGTTGCAAAGCTCGTCGGCGTCCGGCGCTTTCGCATCGACGGCACGCACGGCTTCATTGAGCAGCGCCCGCACTGCCGAGAGCTTCGTCGCCATGTCGGCGAGGCGGGTCGCGACCGCCTGGTGCTTGATGAGGATGCGCCCGCCCTGCACATAGTTCTGCACGTACTCGGCGGTGCGCTCGAACGCCGCCATGCCGACGCCCAGGTTCTTCGCCGCCACGATGATCTTGCCGGGGCGGAAGTAAATGCCGGCGCGCGACATCGCGACGTCCTCGGCGAGACAGTGATCCTTCGGCACGGCGCAGTCCTCGAATACGATCTCGCCGTTGTTCATGAAGCGCCCGCCGAGCGTCTCGTTGCAGCGCTGCACCGTGAGGCCCGGCGTGTCGCGCGGCACGAGGAAGCTCGACGTCCCTCTCGTGATGCCGGCGCCAGGCTTGGTGCTTGCGTACACCACGTAAAGCTTGGCGTCGTAGCCGTTGGTGATGAACTGCTTGCGGCCGTTGATCACCCACTGGTCGCCGCGAAGCTCGGCGCGCGTGTGCATCATCGCTTCGGGCACGTCGTACGGCAGCCAGCGGTCGGAAGCGCCGCGCGGCTCCGTGAGGCAGTGCGCGAGGAGAAACGTCGGGTCCTCGACGATGCGCGGGAACCACTTCTCCTGCAGATGACGCGGCGCGATGTTGGCGAGGAGCTTGGAAATCTTCCAGATCTGCGTCAACTTGTCCGCAAGCCCCGAGTCGCCGCGGGAGATTTCCTCTGCCACCATCGCGAAGGTCTGCACTTCGTGTTGCGGATCGACCGGCGTGCCGCCGAACTCCTCCGGAACGCCGAGCGTGCGGATACCGATCTTGTGCGCCGCCTCGAGCAGCTCGCGCGAGGGCCGGTTCTCGGGCTTCATGTCCCATTCCTTCTCCCAGTTCTTGCGGATGAAGGGCGTGACTTCGGCATCGACGAAGGCGCGTAGGGTATCGCGCATCATGCGCTGCTCTTCGGAGAGCGCGCGATCGATCATTTCATACATGGTGGGCTCTCTCTTTATTGCCTCGTAGACCGTGCGATGAAATCGAGTGTCACGCGGGCGGTCGCGTCAGGGTCGGAGCCGGCGGCATGATAGCCGTCGATGGGCAGGATCACGAGTTCCGAACCCGGAATCGTCTTCTGCCAGCGCTCGAATACCGCTCTTCCGCGCCGCGCGGTATCGGTGCCG
>CAMPGR010000214.1 GCA_946885605.1 uncultured Pseudomonadota bacterium | reverse complement strand
AGCGACGAGATCGTCGCGCGACCGGCGCACACGCTGCAGCATGGCTTCGACGCGTTCCACCGTCGGCGGCACGGCGGGCAATCCGTCGCTCCAGCCGCAGGCGCGGCAGAAGCGGTTGAACTCTTCGGGATGGAGAGGGGCTTCCGTCATTCCGGGTTCCCTGTTCCCGGTGCTCTCCGCCCCGCTTGCGCCCCGCCCCCCCTGTTCGCATGCGAGGCGGGCGATGTCGTCCACGCATTGCTCGGCAATCCTGCGCACCGCTTCACGGGACTGCAGTCCGAAGGGATGCGGGATGACGGCGATCGGCAGTTTGGCATGGCCGAGCGCCGCGGCCTGGGCATGCCCCAGCGCCTCGAACGCCGTGGAGCAGATTGTGAGCGCCGCGAGCCCGCGCTTCGCGCCTTCGACACTGTCGTGGATACTCCACGACGTGCAGGAGCCTCAGTCGCCCGACCCCGTTATCACGAGATCGCACTGCCGCACGATGTCGGAGACGATCGCTTCGGGAGCGGGGATCGAGGCGGTGCGCTTGCGGTGCTTCACGACGGAAGCGACGCCATACTTCGCCACCAGAAGCTCGGCGAGATCGTCCACCAGGAAGTGGAAATTCGGCTTGACGTTGTCTATGAAACCGACCACTTTGCCGTGGAGCCCGTCGAGGGCAAGCCGCAAATTGCTGTCGGCGCTGCGCGCGGCGGCGGCCGGATTGACGATCAAAGCGTTACTGTTCATGGCGACCCCTCGCTTTTCAAAACCCGTACAGCCGTGCCGGATTGTCGACGAGCACCGCGCGCCGCAGCCGCTCGTCGGGAATCCACGCAGCCCAGCAGATCGACGAGATCCGCATCGTTCGGCATCTTCTTCGTGATGGTCGTATGAGGCCAGTCGGTCGCCCAGACCAGTCGTTGCGGCGCGGCCTCGAGCAGCGCGTGCACGAACGGCGTGACGTCATCATACGGGTACTCATGGCGTGACATCCGCATGGGCGCGGACAGCTTGACCCAGCAGCGGCCGGACCTCGCGAGCCGCAGGATGATATCGAAGGCGGTCCCGCCGACCCCCTCGGCGACCGGCACCTGTCCCATATGATCGATCACGACCGGCACGGCGAACTTCTCGATCATCGGCTCCACACCGATGAAGTCCTCGCTGTTGAGGCGAAACTGCAAATGCCATCCGAGCGGCGCACCCCGCTGCGCCAGGTGTGGCGCGATCGCAGCCGGCACGCCGTTGTTGAATCTCAGGTTGAGACGCACTCCACGCACGCCGAGTTCGTGCATGCGCTCGAGTTCGCCATCGCTCACGTCGTCGTTCACCACGACGACACCACGCAGAGGGAATTTCCGGCGCGCCAGTGCGTCGAGGAGCGCCGAGTTGTCGGTCAAGTAGACACTCGGCTGCACGAGCACCGCGCGCTCCACGCCGACGGCATGCAGCACGTGCAAGTAGTCGTCGAGCGGTGCGTCGGGCGGCGTGTACCGGCGCCGGGCCGCGTACGGATAGCGGCCCTGTGGCCCGAAGATGTGCGCATGGCAGTCGCAGGCACCCGGCGGCATCTGGAGTCGCGGTTTGCGCGTATCCCGAACGGGACCGGGTATCGTGGGCGCGCTCGGGCCTGCTTCCAGGGTCATCGTGTCACTCCTCGATTCGTAAGGCGTTTCTTTCACACGACGGTAAGGTCATTCAGGCCTCGCTCCCGAAGCGCGCACCACCTTCGCCCATTTCGCGATTTCCGACTGGATCGTGGCGGCGAAATCGCGCGGCGCAGTTCCAACCGGATCGAGTCCGCGAGCGACGAGCTTCTCGCGTACAGTCACCTCGCCCAGCACGCCGACGATCTCTTTATGCAACCGTTCGATAATCGCTCGCGGGGTGCCGGCCGGCGCGAGGACACCGTACCATGAACTCGCCTCGTACCCCGGCACTCCGGATTCGGCGATCGTCGGTATCTCGGGAACCGCGTGCGAGCGCCGCGCGCTCGTCACTGCGAGCGCATTCAGTCTCCCGCTCCTGACGTGCGGCAATGCGGACGGAATCGTGGGAAAGGACAACGACACGCGGCCACTGAGGAGGTCCGTCATCGCGGGCCCGTTGCCCTTGTAGGGCACGTGAACCAGATCGACGCGCGCCATCGTCTTGAAGAGCTCCGCGGCCAAATGCGGCGGCGTGCCGTTCCCGGCGGAGGCGTAATCGATAGCGCCGGGACGCGATCGCGCGAGCTGGATCAGCGCCTTGGCGCTGCGGGCCGGTAGCGAAGGGTGCACGACCAGCACACCGGGTCCGGAGACGAGCATCGTAACCGGCTCGAAGTCGCGCACCGCGTCGAACGGTATTTTCTTGTACAGGCTGGGATTGATCGCATGGCTGCCGCTCACGATGCCGAGCGTGTAGCCGTCGGGCGCGGCTCTGGCAACGACTTCGGTGCCTAACATTCCGCCCGCGCCGCTGCGGTTATCGACGAGGAAATTCGCACCCATCGCTTCGGCCAGCTTGTGAATCACGAGGCGCGCCACAACATCCGTGCCGCCCCCCGGCGGAAACGGCACCACGACGCGAACCGGCCGATTGGGATACTGCTGAGCGAGCGCCGGTATCGCGACAGCCATAAAGGCTGCGCCGATGGTGCGCCAAAGCATCGTCTTCATTCCGCCTCCTCACGTTGCACACGCTGACCGGATCGCCTGCTCGTGAAGCGCGACACGACCGGCTTCCAGCGCGCAAGCTCCCGTGCCAGGTGAACCGAGAAATCCGCGCGGCTTCCACCGCACCGTTCCATGCCGGAGCGGCGTAGCGCGTCTCCCACCCCATCGGCCGCGAGCGCCGCGCCGATCTCCGTGTTGAGCGAATCGAGGACGTCCGGCGGCGTGCCCGGGGGTGCCACGATTCCCAGCCAGTTGGTGACTTCGTATTCCGGCAAACCGCATTCGGCGAGCGCGGGCAGCTCGGGCAGCAGTTGCGTGCGCTCCCGGGTAGTTACCGCTATTCCGGTCAGCCTGCCGCACCGGATGCGGGGCGCCATCGACATGATGTTGTTGAAGCTGAGCCCGATCCGGCCCCGCTCGAGATCATGGTACAGCTCTTCGGTGCGCGCATACGGCGCGTGCCGCATCGACACATGGGCCATGGCGTTGAAGAGCTCGCCGGCGAGGTGCGGCGCGCCGCCGACCGCAGAGGATCCGAAAGTGAGTTGTCCGGCTCTTGCCGCGTTCATCAAGGCGGGAACCGATGTAATTCCCAGTGCAGGATGACAACCGAGCACAAGCGGCGCGCGTGCGACGAGGAAAACCGGTTCGAAATCCCGCATGGGGTCGTATCCCGGCGCCGGCGCGAAGTGCGGCGCAAGGGCATGCGTGCCGAGCGTTGCGAGAAGAATCGTGCGACCGTCCGGCTCGGCGGCCGCGACTTTGCGTGCGGCAAGTGCTCCGTTCTCTCCTGGTATCCGTTCCATCACGATCGCCTCGCCGACGCGTTGGGCGAGCTCGGGCAGAAGCAGCCCGGCAACGAAATCAGACGCACTGCCGGGCGAAAAGCCGATCACCAGTCGCATGACGTCGCGCTGACGCGGGACGAAGCTCACCGTGCTTTCGCTCCGGAAGCCTTCACGACCTTCGCCCACTTCGGTATCTCGCTTTTCACAAAGGCCGCGAACGCCTGTGGCGTGCTGCCGACGACATCGAAGCCCTGTGCGGCGAGTCGCTCGCGAATTTCCGGCGTGCGCACGGCACCGGCGAACACGGCATGCAGCCGCTTGATGACGCTGGCCGGTGTGCCGGAGGGCACCATGACCC
>CAMPGR010000213.1 GCA_946885605.1 uncultured Pseudomonadota bacterium | reverse complement strand
CTCATCGGCGCCGCCGAAGACGAGCTCGATCTCGATTGTCGCCGAGCACAGCTTCGCCAGCTCCTGCAACGCGAGATCGTGGCTCGCATGGACGACAAGCCGCGGAAGCCGCCGCGGCAGTGATTTCGCGATTTCCGCATCGACCTGCTGCCGCAGCCTGGCAAAGTGCGGCTCGACAGCGGCGCGTATGAGGCCATCGGCCCACAGGATCTTCTCTCCGAGCACCGTGGTCTGCGCGCCGCGCCCGCGCTCCATGCGCACGAGCGGCGCACCGAATGCCTCGGCCGCCTCGCCGAGCAGCCCCCAAGCATGGCGATACGAGATGCCCGCTGCACGCGCCGCCTGCGTGAGCGAGCCGCTCCTGCGCACCGCGGCCACGAGCTTGAGCAGCATGGCGGCGTGCGACGCGCTCAGCCGGTCAGACGCGAGCCACGAGAGCGCCAAATCGATCCGAACCGCCATCTATATGTTCTTTTTTGCATATTATCAGCACCGGGTAAGTCTCCACGATTTGGGGATACTCGGCAAATATATGCTCCGCTTTGCATATGGCTCCCGCTGAAATGAAGTGCCGCGCATCAGGAGACGGCGGCCGCGTGGCAGAAGCGATTTGCGCACGAGGTCAGACCGGCCGCGCTTGCGCTACAATCTGCCTAAGTCCCTGCCATCATCGAGACGAGGCCTTGCAATGAACCTGCCGTCCACCTCCCTGCGCGAG
Organism: uncultured Pseudomonadota bacterium; assembly: GCA_946885605.1. The sequence goes on along the minus strand of CAMPGR010000213.1, from coordinate 3,105 downwards.
CTTTCGTGCGCCGACGATTACGACCCGAATTCGATGCCGGTGGACAAGGCGCGCGAAGTGATCGCGCGTTTTCTCGCGCCGCTGAGCGCGGTCGAGCGGCTGAACGTCCGTGCCGCACTCGGGCGCGTGCTCGCGGAAGACATCATTTCTCCGATCGATGTCCCGGCGCACGACAACTCCGCGATGGACGGCTACGCCGTGCGCTTCAGCGACCTCAACGCGTCCGAGGAAACCACGCTCGCAGTAGCGGGCACCGCGTTCGCCGGCGCACCTTATGGCGGCGCCGTGCCGCTTGGTGCCTGTGTGCGCATCATGACTGGCGCGGTGGTACCACGCGGCGCCGACACGATCGTCATGCAGGAGCACGTTAAAGCGCGTGACGGGCAGGTCACCGTGGGCATGGGACATCGCAAGGGCCAGAACCTGCGGTGCGCCGGAGAGGATCTCGCGGCGGGCCAGGTCGCGCTCATGCGCGGGGCGCTCATGCGACCTGCGGAAATCGGCCTTGCCGCCTCGCTTGGCATTGCCGAGGTGCCGGTCTATCGGAAGCTGCGCGTCGCGTTCTTTTCGACCGGAGACGAGCTCGTTTCCATCGGCTCGCTGCCGAAGGAAGGCCAGATCTACGACAGCAATCGCTACACGATCTTCGGCATGCTGCAGCGCCTGGGCTGCGAAGCGCTCGACATGGGTGTCGTGCGTGACGATCCCAAACTTCTGGAGCAGGCGTTTTCCGAGGCGTCGGCAAGCGCCGATGTCGTGATCACGAGCGGCGGCGTGTCAGTCGGCGAGGCCGACTTCGTCAAGGAGCTGCTGAACAAGCTGGGCGAAGTCGTTTTCTGGAAGATCGCAATGAAACCGGGCCGCCCCCTCGCCTACGGCAAGATCGGCGCCGCGCACTTCTTCGGGCTGCCCGGCAACCCGGTGTCGGTCATGGTGACCTTTTACCAGTTCGTGCGCGATGCATTGCTCAAGCTTTCCGGGCGCGATCCCATAGAGCCGCTGCCGACCTTCAAAGTGCCCTGCACATCGGCTTTGAAAAAGGCACCCGGGCGTACCGAATTCCAGCGCGGCATCCTGACGCGAGCCGCGGACGGAAGCTTGAGCGTGCGGGTCACCGGCGAACAGGGTTCGGGTATCCTGCGGTCTATGGCGGAGGCGAACTGCTTCATCATCCTGCCCACCGATCAGGGCAACGTGACGCCCGGTACGCCCGTCGAAGTCCAACCGATGGAAGGCGTGATCTGAGCATTCGCCGTACATACGGCTCTGCATTGAAGAGGAGCGAAGCGCGGCCGTACTTTCGTTGACAGCGCCGGCACGATTGTGGAACATCCGTGCTGGACGTAACACACCAAGAACTCTATCCCGCACGTCAAGCGCGGGAACACCAGGGAGGTTGTCATGAAACGACTCCGCTTCGCGGCCGCGATAGCGTTGTGCGCCGCTCTGCCGGCCGGTTGGTTTGCCAATCTGGCGAGCGCGGAGAACATCAAGCTGCGCATTGCATCCGGTCATCCGCCGGCGAACACCTACGTCAACCTGATGCAGAATTTCTTCGTGCCGGAAGTGACGAAGCGGGTCGCGGCGCGCACCAAGCACAAGGTCGAGTTCGTCGAGGGTTACGGCGGCTCTATCGTCAAGGTCGCGGACACGCTCGAAGGCGTGCAGTCGGGCATCATCGACATCGGCGGCTTCTGTTTCTGCTTCGAGCCGTCGAACCTGCCCCTCCACGCCTTTCAGGTCATGCTGCCCTTCGGCACCATGGACCCGGTGAAGAGTGTGACGCTCGCGCGCCGGATCTACGACAAAGTACCCTACATGTCGAAAGTCTTCGAGGACAAGTTCAACCAGAAGCTGATCGGGCTCATCGCCGACAACGGTTACAACCTGGGCACGAGCTTCGAGTGGAACACGGTTGCGGATCTCAAGGGCAAGAAGCTCGCCGGCGCCGGGCTGAATCTCAAATGGCTGGAGTACGCGGGCGCGGTCCCGGTGCAGTCCTCGCTGCCGGAGTCCTACACCTCGATGCAGACCGGCGTGTATCTCGGCTGGATCATGTTCCCGTCCGGGTATGTCAACTTCAAGCTCTACGAAGTGGGCAAGTACTACACGGAGATCGGCTTCGGCGCGATCACGTGGCACGGGCTCACGATCAATCAGAACCGCTGGAAGCGGCTCCCCAAGGAAGTCCAGGACATCATCCTGGAGGTGGGGCGCGAGTACGAAGCGAAGACCGGCACGGTCAATCTCGAGGCCTATCCGCAGCAGATCGGGCTCCTCAAGAAGAACGGCGCGATCGTGAAGCAGCTGCCCGAATCGGTGCGGGTGGAGTGGGCGACCTCGCTGAAGAACTGGCCGCAGGAGAAAGCCACCGAGCTGGACAAGGCGCGCCTCCCGGGCAGCCAGGTGCTCAAGCTCGCGATCGAAGAAGCGGAAAAGCTCGGCCACAAGTGGCCGGTGCGCTATCAGATCAAGTAAAGAACCGCAGTGGGGCGGGGGCGGGCCTGATCCGCTTCCTCGCTGCATCCCATGCTGAACCGATTCAGTGAGTGGACCGCGCGGGCGCTGCTCGCCTTTTCGGCGACGCTCGCTTTCCTCCTTTCGTTCCTCGTCGTCGCCGACGTAACCGGCCGGGTGGTTTTCAACTCGCCGGTGAAGGGCACGCCTGAGATCGTCTCGATGACTATCGTGATCATCTGCTTCCTGCAGGCGAGCTATGCGATCCGCAGCGGCGGCATGCTCAAGGTGGACGCCCTCGTGAACGTCCTGCCGTCGCGCCTGCAGGCGCTGTGCGCCGCGATCAGCTGCCTGCTTGGCGTCGTCTTTTTCGGCGCAATCGTCTACGGCGGGATCGACCCGCTCGTGCATGCCTGGCAGTCCAACGAGTACGAGGGCGAAGGGGCGCTCCGCGTGCCGACATGGCCCGCGCGGTTCACCGTGATCTTCGGGTCCGCACTGGTCGTGCTCGACTACTTCGTCGCCGGCCTCGTCTATCTCCGAACCGCGTTCACGGGGCAGAAGCCCCCGGACGCGCTGCGCGTCGCCCAGAGCGGCACGCCGCCCGCCTGACCTCCGGACATGTTCGGCGCGGGCGAAATGCTGATC
>CAMPGR010000212.1 GCA_946885605.1 uncultured Pseudomonadota bacterium | reverse complement strand
GCGAAGCACCTCTTCTGCTCGGTGTGCGGCATCAAGTCCTTCTACGTTCCGCGCTCCCACCCCGACGGCTTCAGTGTGAACGCGCGCTGCCTCGATGAAGGCACGGTGGAAGCGCGGACGATCGAGCAGATCAACGGTCGCGAGTGGGAAAAGCAGTATCCCGCCGGGCGCGGCGAATTCCGTGACGCGTGAGGGCTCTCCCAACATGAAAACCGCATTCGTGATATTCGACGGCATGACGGCGATGGACTTCATCGGCATCTACGATCCGCTCACGCGGCTGAAAACGATGAATATCGTGCCCGACTTCCAGTGGAAAGTGTGTGCGCGGAGCGAGCAGGTTGCGGACGACAAGGGATTGCGCGTTCATGCCGATTCCGTCGGAGAGTCGCTCACGGGATACGATCTCCTTGTCGTCCCGGGCGGGATGGGGACGCGAAAGCTGCAGCACGATGGGGCATTCATCGACTGGCTCAGGAGCGCGGACACGGCGCAGGTGAAGGCCTCGGTGTGCACCGGTGCGCTTCTTCTCGGCGCTGCCGGTTATCTCCGCGGAAAACGCGCCACGACGCATCCGAACGCATTGGAGGATCTCAAGCCCTACTGCGCGAGCGTCGTGACGGACCGGGTGGTCGACGAAGGCAACATCCTCACGGCGGGCGGCGTTACCTCGGGGATCGACCTCGGGCTGCATCTCGTGGAGCGTTTTGCCGGCGCGGATGCGCGTGTGCGCGTTGCGAGGCAGATGGATTATCCGTACCAGCCGTCGCCGTCGCCGAAGTAAGTCGTTCCCATCGAAACCGTGGTGGGTTCGGTACCCGATACTGGGATCAGAGCGCGCGCAGCAGCAGCGAAATGCCGCTCAACACCAGCAACCCGCCGATGATTCTCACCATCGTCTCGCGCGGGAAATTGACGTGCAGCCGGTTGCCGACATACAGACCGAGCAGCATCACCGGAACTAGCGCGGCGGCGGTGACCAGGATTTCTCCCGTGAAGAGGCCGGTTGCGGCGAACAGGATGATGCGCCCCACCGTTGTGAAGCTGAAGATGACCGGCATGGTCGCGCGGATATGATCGGGGGTTGCGCCGCGCCCCGTGAGGTACATGATGTAAAGCGGCGCGCCGACACCGAAGACGGCTGAAGTGGTGCCGCCGAACAAGCCGATTGGAGCGACGGTCCAGCGCGCCAGCCGGAACACCGAATCGTGCCGCAGCGTGTAGTAGACGCCATAGGCCAAAACCAGGACGCCGAGCGCGAGCAGCAGGATTTCGGCCGGCAGCCGCAGGAGCAGGAATGCGCCTGCCACCATGCCGGCCAGCATGAACGGCAGCAGCGGCAGCAGTTCCGTCTTGTAGACGCCGCCGCGCAGCTTGGCGGCCTGGCGCAGCGACGCGACAGCGTCGAGAAGCGCCACCATCGGGATCACGAACTTGATCGGGAAGAGGTGCGCCAGCAGCGGGATGGCGATCAGCGTCAGGCCAAACCCCGATATGCTGAACACGACATTCGCCGCCAATACGATGAGCGGCGCGAAGATGAGCGCCTCGAGGGCCGGCATCAGCGCACTGTCTCAGCAGCCGCCGAAAACGCTACGGCGTTAAGCATTGCCGTTCATCCCTCGACTCCGCATTTGCTCCGTTCAGGATGAACGGCCATGTGACCGCATGCGTCCCGTCAGCTGCGCGACGGTGGCCGGGCGGCGAATGCGGAACCCCGGATGCACATGCGCCCGCGCGGATCCTGCCACAGCTTCTCGTCCGCGTGCAGCTTGCCCATGGCGCGCGCGATCGACTGAAAGTCGAAGTCCGGGAACTGCGCGGCGATCTCCGAGTAGTAGCGCGGCGCCTGTTCGATCAGCGCGTAGATCTTCTGCGCGAGCTGCACCACTTCGTCCGCCGCAGCCTCGACGACGGAAGGCACCCGGTCGTCCTTGCCCGCAAGGTAGTCCTCGATCTTCGCCGTGTCGGCGTAGGCGTAGGAGATGCGCTCGTACCGCTCGTGTGGAATGCCCTCGCCGATCGTCGCATCGATGCCCACCTTGGCGCCCGTCGGCACCGTTCCCGGCGGCACGACCGGAAGGCTCGGGTCGAGCGGCTTGGCGCGTGCCCCGGGTATCACGAACACGTCGCGGTCTCCCTGCACACGGGTGGCGATCGCCCACTCCACGTCCACCGGGTTGAAGACGTCGATGTCGTCATCGACGACCACCACGTGCTTGATATCCATCACGGACAGAGCCGCAAGCAGCGCATTCTTGCCTTCGCCCGCCTGCTTCTTGACCGAAACTACGGCATGCCACATGGCGCAGCCGCCGATGGTGACATTGATGTCCTTCACCTGCACCCCCGCGGTCTTCAGCGCCGTGCGCACCGCGGTATAGCGTGTCGGCGCGCCGAGCCAGGTGTTTTCCCACGGCATGTGCAGGGAGTAGTAGATCGCATCGCGCCGCTTCGTGATCGCCTTCACCCGCACGAGCGGATTCCAGTGCAGTCCCCCCATGAGCCGCGTGAATTCGCCGAAGCGGCCTTCCGGCCATACCCAGCCCGTAGGCAGGATCTCGGCCTCGAGCACCAGTTCCGCCCCGGCGACGCATGGCACGTCGATCGTCTCGCACGGCGCGAGCGCGGTGGGCACGCCGCGCAGCCCGCCGGCAAGTCCCATCTCGTCGACGCCGAGCGGCGCGCGGAAGCCCGCGCCCATGATCTCGAACGGATGAACTCCGATCGAGACCGAGATCGGGCAGGGCTGGCCGGCTTCGAGCGCGCGTTGGGCAAAAAGACGGAGATTGTTCGGCGTGTTGATGTCGATCCCGGTGAGATTGCGCTCCTTGATGAGACAGCGGTACACCCCCGCATTGAGGCCGTACTCCGGATCGCGGGCGATCACCACGCCGGCGGTGATCATCGGGCCGCCGTCGTAGATCGAGCAGATCGGCACGGGAAGGCTGTAGAGGTCGACCTTGTCGCCTGTGAGGATCACTTCCTTGTGCGGCGCGCTCTTGAGATAGACGGAAGACACGGGCTGTTCCAGGGCGCGCCGCAGCTTTTCCTCGATCTCGGCGAAGCTCGTGCAGCCCATGGCGAGCGCAGTGCGGCGCTGGCTACGGAAGATGCCGGAGACGACGGGGGTCCGGTAACCGATGACGTTGTGGAAGAGAAGCGCCTTATCGGACTGGTCGACCAGCGTGGCGACATGCCGGATGTCGACGGCCCGCTTGATGTCCGCGAGTTCGCGCTCCTCCCGCAGCCGGTCGAGGAATTCGCGAAAGGTTTCGTTCTTCGTATCGAGGCTCATCGGCCCTCCCTCCATCGTGCAATGGCAGCCCGCGCACGCGACGTGTCGGGCAAGAAAATCGAATCGGCGCTCAGCAATTGGGCACGTTCACGGCAAGCCCGCCGAGCGCCGTCTCCTTGTACTTCGCCTGCATGTCCTTGCCGGTGTCGCGCATCGCCGCGATGGCCTGATCGAGGCTCACGTGGTGCGTGCCGTCGCCGCGCAGCGCGAGGGAGGCGGCGTTGATCGCCTTGACCGCGCCGAAGGCGTTGCGCTCGATGCACGGAATCTGCACCAGCCCGCCGACCGGATCGCATGTCATGCCGAGATGATGCTCGATGCCCATTTCGGCGGCGTTTTCCACCTGCTCGTTGGTGCCGCCGAGCGCGGCCGCAAGACCCGCCGCGGCCATCGCGCACGCAACGCCGATCTCGCCCTGGCAGCCGACCTCGGCCGCCGAAAACGAAGCGTTCATCTTGCAGAGCGCGCTGACCGCCGTGGCGGTCAGCAGGAATGCGGACTGTCCCTCGCGCGAGGCGCCGGGGCA
>CAMPGR010000211.1 GCA_946885605.1 uncultured Pseudomonadota bacterium | reverse complement strand
GCGATGTTCGACTCTATCGGCTTCGGACTCGTGGTGGCGGTCGTGCTCTTGCAGAAGTTCCGTCATGCCGCCCTGCGCGCCGCACCGGGCTGAGCGCTCCGTATGCTCGAGTCGTATCAGGCCCGCTATGCCACGCCGTTTGCTGTGCTCGGCATACGCACCGGCAACGGCAGCCTGACGGGCATCGACTACCTTCCGCGCGGCGCGGCGACGCTTGCGCCGCTCGATCGCGCGGCGGAGGCGGTGTGCCGCCAGATCGAGCGTTATCTCGACGACCCGGAATTCCGCTTCGACCTGCCCTTCGAGCTCAACGGCACGCCGTTTCAATGCAAAGTATGGCGCGCGATTCTTCGCATTCGCAGCGGCGAGACGCTCACCTATTCCACGATGGCGCGCAGGCTCAGGACAGCCCCGCGCCCCGTGGGCGGCGCGTGCGGCGCCAACCCCATTCCGCTGGTCGTCCCGTGCCATCGCGTCGTGGCGGCGGACGGACTGGGCGGATTCATGAACGCGCGAGGCGGTTCGCCGCTCGAGATCAAGAAATGGCTCTTGGCCCATGAAGGCGTCCGACTCCGCCCTCATTGACGAATTCTGCGACGCGCTGTGGCTCGAGGACGGGCTTGCGCGCAACACGCTCGAAAGCTATCGGCGCGACATCGTCAAATTCGGCGCCTGGCTCGCCGCTAAGCACGGCCGCTCGCTACTTGCCGCCGGCCATGCGAACCTCCTCGGCTTTCTCGCGCATCAAGTGCAGCACCGCGCGAAGGCGACGACTGCGAGCCGCGAGTTGTCGAGCCTGAAGCGCTTCTATCGTTACGCCTTGCGCCAGGGAAAGATCGCCGCCGATCCAACGCTCAACGTCGATTCCCCCAAGCTGCCGCGCCCGCTTCCCAAGAGCCTCACCGAGAAGGATGTCGAACAGCTGCTCGCTGCGCCCTGCGTCGAGGAGCCGCTGGGGCTGCGCGACCGTGCGATGCTCGAAACGCTCTACGCGAGCGGCTTACGCGTATCGGAGCTCGTCACGCTGAAGATGGGCCAAGTGAGCCAGGACATGGGGGTGGTGCGCGTGACCGGCAAGGGCTCGAAGGAACGGCTGGTGCCCCTCGGGGAGGAAGCGATCGCCTGGATCCGCCGGTATGTCCGGGAAGGGCGCCCCGCGTTGCTCGGGCGGCGCGCAGCCGAAGCGCTCTTCGTCACCGCGCGCGGGGGAGCGATGACCCGGCAGGCCTTCTGGCACCTGATCAAGCGCTACGCACAACGAGCGGGCCTCGACAAGCCGCTGTCGCCGCACACGCTGCGCCATGCCTTTGCGACCCACCTCCTCAACCACGGTGCGGACCTGCGCGTGGTGCAGCTCCTCCTCGGGCACTCGGACATTTCGACCACGCAGATCTACACGCACGTCGCGCGCGAGCGGCTGAAGCAGTTGCACGCGCGCCATCATCCCAGAGGATAAGGGGAGCGGTTTGCCGCTTACGGCTTCTTTCCCCGCTCGATCGTGACGCCGAGCCGCTTCACGTTGCGCAGCGCCCCGATCTTGTTCACGCTCACCTTGACCCACGGCGCGCCGAATTCGGTGAGGATCAATTGCGCCACGTGTTCCGAAAGTCGTTCGAGCAGCAGGAAATGCTGCGTGCGCAGCGACTCTTCGATCCGCTTCACGACTTTGGCGTAGTCGATCGTTTCACCGATGCGGTCGGTGCGCGGACCTTCCTTCGGCGGGATCGCGATTTCGAGGTTGAACTGAACCGTCTGCGGGACGCGCCGCTCCCACTCATAGATGCCGATCAGGATGTCGAGCCTGAAGTCGTCGATGAAGATCGTGTCCATGAGGAGTCAGGATCAAGGAGTGAGGGGCAAGGATTCAGGAGCAGAAGGGCTGCGATGAATGCGAGGCGTGCGGAGCGTCTCCGGGGTAGCGTTTCGGATAGAATGGATGCACATTCTAAGTGAAATCCCATGGGCATCACAGTTTTTCCGCTGATCGGTTATCTCCTCGGTTCCATATCTTTCGCAGTGATCGTGAGCCGCGCCTTTGCGCTGCCCGACCCGCGCACGTACGGCTCCGGCAATCCCGGCGCGACCAACGTTTTGCGCACTGGCCGCAAGGCGGCGGCCGCGTTGACGCTGTTCGGCGATGGCGCCAAGGGCTGGCTCGCGGTGTATCTCGCGCAGCGCTATGCCGCGCCGGACACGGTGGAGCTTGCGATGGCGTGCGCGGCGGTTGCCGTGGTGGTGGGCCATATGTACCCGGTGTTCTTTCGCTTCCAGGGCGGCAAGGGGGTCTCGACGGCGCTCGGGGCTCTGATCGCCCTCAATATCTATCTCGCGCTGGGCACCGCCGCGACCTGGATCGTGATGGCGGTGTTTTTCCGCATCTCCTCGCTCGCCGCGCTCGTGTCCGCGGTGTTCGCGCCGTTTTTTACGCTGATCCTCTTCCATCCGCATCATCCCTACTTCTGGGGCGTTCTCGTGATCGCGGTGCTGCTCGTGTGGCGCCACCGCGGCAATATCCGCAACCTGCTCCAGGGCACGGAAACGCGTATCGGCCGTTCATGACTACCGCAACCGGTTTGCCTCACGTCGAACGCGAGCTTGCTCTCGCCCACCGCACGTACCGTTACTACAGCCTGAACGCCGCAGCGGAGACGCGCGAACTCGGAGGACTTGCGCGGCTTCCTTTCTCGCTTCGCATCCTCGCGGAAAACCTGCTGCGGCACCCGGGCGCGGTCGACGTGGATCCGGCGATGCTCCATGCGCTCGCGCGCGGCGAGCGCGGCTTCGAGATTCCCTTCCGCCCGGCGCGGGTGCTGCTGCAGGACCTCCTCGGCGTGCCGGTGATGGTGGATCTCGCCGCGCTGCGCGAGGCGATTGCGCGCGCCGGCGGCGACCCCATGGCGGTGAATCCCAGGATACCCGTGGATTTCGTGATCGATCATTCCATCATCGCCGACGTCGGGGGCACGCCGGATGCCGAAGCGCGCAACGTGGCGCTCGAGTACGCGCGCAACCGCGAGCGGTTCGGATTCCTCGCGTGGTGCCAGGGCGCGTTCCGCAATTTCCGCGTCGTGCCGCCCGACAGCGGCATCGTGCATCAGATCAACGTCGAGCGGCTCGCGCGCGTGGTGTGCAGCGCGGAGGAGAGCTACGCGCGCGTCGCTTATCCGGACACCATGGTGTGCAACGACAGCCACAGCACCATGGTGAACGGCATCGGCGTGCTGGGCTGGGGTGTCGGCGGCATCGAAGCGGAGGCCGCCATGCTGGGTCGCGCGCTCATGCTGCGCGTCCCGGAAGTGGTCGGCGTCCATGTAACCGGTGCAATGCCTGTCGCGGCAACGGCCACCGATCTCGTGCTCACCATCACGGAGATGTTGCGGCACGCCGGTGTCGTCGGGAAATTCGTCGAGTTTTACGGCCCCGGACTCGACGCGCTCCCGGTGCCGGACCGCGCAACGATCGCGAACATGGCGCCGGAGTACGGGGCGACCTGCGTCTATTTTCCGGTGGACCGGAAGTGTCTCGATTATCTCGTTTTCACCGGGCGCGACCCGGAGAGCGCCGCGCTCGTGCAAGCGTACATGCAGGCGCAGGGCCTGTGGCGCGACGCGAGCACCCCGGATCCGCAGTTCGAAGCGCGGATCGAGCTCGATCTGGGAACCGTCGAGCGCTGTCTCGCCGGCCCGCGCCGCCCGCAGGAGCGCGTTCCGCTCGGTGAAGTGGCGCGCCGCTTCGCCGCCGAGGTGCCGACGCTCGCGCGCGATAAGCGTGCAACGGGCGAGCGCCGTGTAGCAGTCACTGGCCGTGACTTTACACTCGGGGACGGCGATGTGGTCATCGCGGCGATCA
>CAMPGR010000210.1 GCA_946885605.1 uncultured Pseudomonadota bacterium | reverse complement strand
GGCAGCCTCCTGGCCTTTTTCGAGGTTGGAGAGGATTTCAGCGAACCCGAAAAGCCCCATGGCCACGACAGTGAAGCTCACGCCGTCTGCGAGCCCGGACATGCCGAAGGTGAAGCGCGACATGCCAGAGTTCACGTCCGTGCCGATGATGCCGAAGATGAGCCCGAGGAAAATCATCGCGATCGATTTCAGCATCGAGCCGGAAGCGAGCACCGTTGCGGCAATCAAGCCCATCACCATGAGCGAGAAGTACTCCGGCGCGCCGAACTTGAGCGCCATTTCGGCACGCGGCGGGCCGAAGAGCGCGATCAATATCGTGCCCACCGTGCCCGCGAAAAAGGACCCGATGGCGGCGATCGCAAGCGCCGGCCCCGCCCTGCCCTGCTTGGCCATCTGGTGCCCGTCCATACAGGTCACCACCGAGGCCGATTCCCCGGGCAGGTTTACGAGAATCGCAGTCGTGGATCCGCCGTACTGGGTGCCGTAGTAGATGCCGGAGAGCATGATGAGCGCGCCGACCGGCGGCAGATTGAACGTTGCGGGCAGCAGCATCGCAATCGCCGCCAGCGGACCGATGCCCGGAAGCACACCGACCATCGTGCCGACGAACACGCCGATGAAACAGTACGTCAGGTTCTGCAGCGTAACTGCCGTGCTGAATCCCAGTGCGAGATTGGGGAAATGTTCGGCAAGGAATTCCATGTTATCTCCACCAGAACAACGGGAACGGCAATTCCAGGCCCTTGATGAACAGGGCCCAGCACCCGATGATGAGGACTACGGCCAGTATGAGCACTTCCTTCAGCCTGAACTCGCGGCCGGCCATCGCGCTCACAACCACCATGATGAAAAGGGACGGAATGAAACCGATGTGGTCGATGCCCCAGGCGAAGGTGCAAAACGCGATGCTCAGGACCAGCATCGCCTTCCATGCGAAGGGGCCGACCTTGTCACCTGGGACCTTGAGTGCTGTTGAGGCGATGATCGCGCCCAAGAGCACCAGGATTGCGCCGATCCAGGTAGGGAAATAGCCGGGGCCCATGCGCATTGCGCTGCCAATCGGATAGTCCCGGGAAATGACTATGGCAAGAACCCCGAAGCCGATGAACATGATCCCGGCCCAGAAGTCCGCCTCACTTCTAATTTTTAGCTGCACGATATTGCTCTCCTATTAACCGATGCGCGTGAAGGCGTCGTCCTTCGCGCGATCGCTACTCCCCAGCCGCCCGGCTGCTACGCAGCGTGTTCGCGGCCGCCCGTGGGAAAGTAAGACTCGTTTTGATGCTGCATGCGGCAGGTCTTGTAGATGAGCTGTGCGCGGTAGGCGCGTAACGTGGCAACTTTATAGCTGGCTCTGCGCTCCTCCCTTAAGTCCGTATTCTGAAATCAATCGCACTTTACAGAAAAACTTCATTCGGTGGCAACCCTTTTCAGCCATAGTGCATCGCAACAAAAATGAACGAATAATGAACGCGCGCGCCCGCCTCTCGGCGCATACTACTCAGTCTTAACCGCTCCCGCTTTGATCAGGGTGCTCAATCGGCTCGCCTCCATGTCGATGAACTTCTGAAAGTCTTCCGGACTGCCGCCCTCGACTTCCAGTCCGAGCTGGTCCAGACGCTTTCTCACGTCCGACATTTCGAGCGCCCGGTTGATCTCCGCATTGAGCTTGTACACGATCGCGCGCGGGGTGCGCGCCGGCGCTGCGGCGCCGAACCATACGATTGCTTCGGCATTGCTGATGCCCTGTTCCGCGAGTGTCGGCACATTGGCGAGCACCGCCTGCCGCTTGCTGCCCGCGTTGGCCAGCACTTTGACCCGCCCGGACTTGATGTGTGCCTCTCCGCTCACCGTGGTCGTGTACATGAGATTGATCTGTCCACCGACGACATCGGTCAGCGCCTGGGCAGCGCCCTTGTACGGGACGTGCACGACGTTGGCGCCAGTCGCTGCCTGGAAGAGCGCGAGCCCGATGTGCAGGCTGCTACCGTTGCCCGAGGATCCCCAGTTGACCTTCCCTGGGTTCGCCTTGGCGTAGTCCACCAGCTCTTTCGCGTTGTTCGGCGCAAACTTCGGATTCGCCACGATGATGAGCGGCGCATAGCCGATGAATATGATCGGCGTGAAGTCACCCACCTTGTACGGCGTGCTCTTGCGCATGAGCGGATTGTTGATATTGGGCCCGGGATTGGCGAGGAGCAGCGTATAGCCGTCCGGAGTCGCCTTCGCCACCGTTTCGGCGCCCAGCGACCCGCCCGCGCCCGGACGGTTGTCCACGACGAACTGCTGCCCCCACGCTTCGGTCAGCTTCTGGCCCATCAGGCGCGCAATGATGTCGTTCGACGCGCCGGGCGGAAACGGGACCACCCAGCGCACCGGCCGCGACGGATAGTCGGAAGCGGCGCCGGCCGCCTTCGCGCTCTGTGCCGCGAGAGGCGCGGCGTATCCCAAAAGAGCCGCGACGAGCGCAGCCGCCGTGCTTCCGACAAGACGTCTCATATTACTCCCTCCGATGAGTCAGTTGAGCCATCCGCTGGCGCGGGTTTGTGCAAGCACCTCATCCACGATCTGTGGCGCGCGTCCGACGTAGCGCGTAGGATCGAGCGCCGCCTTGAGCTCGCGCTCGGTAAGCGCCGCGCGCACCCGCGGGTTTTGCATGAGCGATTGCTCGAAGGTGAGGCCGCCCTCGATTCCGTGCATCGACGCCTCGTACACGAGCTCGTGCGCCGTCTGCTTGCCGACTTTCGCGGACAGCGCGAACATGACGCGCTCCGACAACAGGAAGCCGCCGAGAAGTTCGAGGTTGGCGCGCATCTTCTCGACGTTAACGCCCAGCCCCTCGGTCACGCTCTTCATCATCGCGAGTAAGCCGCCCATCATCAGACAGGATTCCGGGAGCGACTTCCACTCGCCGCGCCACGCCGAGCCGTCGCGCTCGTGCTCGATCACCATGTTCTCGAGCATGAAGGCGGCGTTGTAGCGCAGCGCCCGGCTCACCGCCACCGCAGCCTCGCACGTGGAAGGATTGCGCTTGTGCGGCATGGTGGACGAGCCCACTTTGCCTTCGGTGAACGGCTCGGCGAGCTCATCGATCTCGTTGTGCTCGAGGATCACGATCTCGTTGGCGATTTTTCCGAGCGTGCCGCCGACCAGCGCCAGCGCGCACGCGTACTCCGCGAATCGATCCCGCGCGGGCTGCCAGTTGATATCCGCCACACCAAGTCCGAGGCGCTTCATCAGGCGCTGCTCGAGCTCGGCAGCGTGCGGGCCGTACGAAGCCTGCGTGCCGACCGCGCCCACCATGCCGCCGACGAACATGCGCGGCTCGAGCTGGCGCAGCCGCTCGCAGTTGCGCCCCATCTCGGAGAGCCAGATGGCGCACTTGTGTCCGAACGTGATCGGCAGCGCCTGCACGCCGTGCGAGCGCCCGACCATCGGCGTTGCCTTGTGCGTCTCCGCAAGCCGGTAAAGCGAGCGGCCGATCGCTTTCATGTCGCGCAAATAAACGGCATGCGCGTCCTTGATCTGCAGCACCGTCGCCGTGTCGAGCACATCCTGGGTGGTCGGGCCGAAATGGATGTATTCACCGTGCTCCGGTGCGCACTGCGCCTGCAGCGCCTTGAGCGCGGGCACGAGCGGATGCTTGATGCGGCGGATCTCCGCGGCGATCGCCTCGATATCGACGTTCTCGATGCGCGCCTTGCCCGCGATCTCGCGTGCCGCGTCCCCCGGAATGATGCCGAGCGCGGCCTGCTCGAGCGCAAGCGCCGCCTCGTAGTCGTACCACTTCTGCACGCGGTTGCGATCGCTGAAGATCGCGCACAGCTCATCGGTGCTCCAGAGATGCTTGATGAGCGCGTCGTCGAATACGCCTGATGCCATGC
>CAMPGR010000209.1 GCA_946885605.1 uncultured Pseudomonadota bacterium | reverse complement strand
TTGGACGCGATATCGTTTCGCGAACACTGCCACACCGAGCCCATGTTCACGTCCTCTGTGCGATGCTTCCACAGGAGCGCAAGGCATACCGCGTTGGCGGCGAGGGCAAGCAGGCTTACGATGCCCATCGTTTCGAAGACCGGCACCGCCGGGTGCGTGATCCGGTATCCGAGCTGGACGAGGACGAACACCGCGGCCGTCATGATCAAGGCGCCTTTGAAGAGCGCCACCTTCGCCTTGGCACGCGGGCTGCGGGACACGGCGTACAGGCTCAGCCCATACGTCGCCGCGTCGCCCAGATTGTCCAGCGAGTCGGATAGCAGCGCCGTCGATTTCGCCAGCAGCCCCGAGGCGAGCTCGACCACGAACATCACGGCGTTGATCAGTAAAACGATCTTGAGCGTCGTGCTCTGGCGCGCTTTGAGCACCTCGATCGCACATTCTTTATCACTGCAACACTCGGACATTGGCCCTTACTCGGAGGTTGCCAGTTAGGCAGGGTGCGTTCCGGGGTGTGCGCGACCCGCATACATATAACTCATCGGCCGCGGGCCTTTGGCGTACGCGGCCTCGAGCTGGGCGATGGTGAAGCCCGCGGCCTGGATGAGTGCGTCCGGCTTCCTGTTGAGATTGCACCCACCGGTCACTTTGCGCCATACCGGATTGAGCCGTTCCTGCCAGGCGCGCACACCGGCGTCCGGCGAAAGTCCGTGTTCCGCGAAGATCAAAACCCCATCCGGCTTGAGCACGCGCCGCATCTCACGCAAGGCGCTCAACGGGTCCGGGATGGTGCACAACGTCCATGTCGTGACGACCGTATCGAATGAGCGATCGGCGATGGGGATTTCCTCGCCCGATCTCGCCAGGCACTCCACCGGAAAGGACGCCCTTTCGGCCTTTTTTCTTGCCATCCGCAACAGCGCTTCAGACGGATCGAGCACGAACAGCCGGCTCACCTCGCGGCCGTAGAAAGGCAGATTCAGTCCAGAGCCCACGCCGACTTCGAGCACCATGCCCCGTGCACCGGGCACGAGCTGCGAGCGGTAGCGCGTTGCTTCCTTGTTCCGCATGGCGAGATCGGTCAACCATGGCAGTACCCATTTTTCGTATGCAGTCATGGCGAGAGCTGGGAGTCCGACAGATCCTTCGGTCCACGAGCCGAGGCGCTCGCGTCCACGATGAACGGCATCCTCAGCATGCCTATGAGCGTGGCGCACACGCTCGGCAGCCGGAATGCCGGTATGCCGATCACCATCCGCTCGTGCCCGCTGCGCGGCTGCCCGCGATACGTGCCGAATATGCGATCCCACCACGGAAGGTTGAAGCCGAAGTTGCGATTCGTCTCGTCCGCGTAAATCGAGTGATGGACGCGATGCATGTCCGGGGTCACGAGGAACCACCGAAGGGCCCGATCCGCCGCGTGCGGGATTCGGATGTTCGCATGGTTGAACATCGAGGTGACATTCAGCGCGGCTTCGAAGATGAGCACCGCGAGCACCGGTGCGCCGATGATGAAGATCACCGCCGCCTTGATCGCCAGCGACAGGAGGATCTCGATCGGATGGAACCGCGTTCCAGTCGTAACATCGAGATCGAGATCGGCATGATGGACGCGATGCACGCGCCATAGCAGAGGCACCGCGTGAAACATGACGTGTTGAAGATAGATCGCGAGATCCAGGACGAGCACCGCCAGGAGAACTTCCAGCCAGAGCGGCCAATCGAGCGCGGGCAGAAGCCCGATGCCGCGCGCGGAGACGGCGATCGCTATGCCCACCGCAGCGGCCGGAGCGATGGCGCGCACGAGGCCCGTGTTCAGGATCAGGATGCCGAGATTGGCGGTCCAGCGCTTCGCTTTTTCCATCGAGAGTGCGCGGCGTGGAGCGAAGATTTCACCCGCAGCGAGCGCCGCGAAGGCGCACGCGAACAGCGCGAATCGCAGCGCAACCTCGTATTCGATCAGCGATTCCGACATACTGTAATTGCGGCACAGCTCCACAGGCAAAGCTTGCCAGCCGCGCCTTTCTCGTATTCAATTGAACAGTTGAATAGTAGCGTAGGGCGACCCGCAAACCATGTCAAGCAAGAACGTCAAAGCGCTGCTCTTTGGAGAGTTTGCCCGCGTAAGCAAGGCGCTGGGCAGCGGCAACCGGCTCGAGCTCCTGGAGTTTCTGGCGCAGGGCGAGCGCAGCGTGGACACGCTCGCGCGGCTCTCCGGTCTTTCGGTCGCCAACACCTCGCGGCATCTCCAGGTCCTGCGCCAGGCGGGGCTCGTCACGGCGCGCAAGGAAGGACTGTTCGTTTTCTACAGCGTCTCGGGCCCCGGCGTCATCAAGCTCCTCGCCTCGCTTCAGGAAGTGGCCCAGCACAACATCGCCGAAGTCACCCGGCTGATCGATACGTATCTCACGAGCAAGGACAGCCTCGAAGCGGTGTCCACCAGCGAACTCATGGATCGCCTCCGCAGCGGGCTGGTAACGGTGGTAGACGTGCGTCCCAAAGAGGAATACGCGGCGGGGCATTTACCGGGCGCAATCAATATTCCGCTCGCGGAGCTCGATACGAGCTTCAAAAAGCTGCCGCGCAACCGCCAAATCGTCGCCTACTGCAGGGGACCGTTCTGTCTGTTGTCGTTCGAAGCCGTGGCACGCCTGAGGGACAAGGGCCTCAAAGCCCGGCGGCTGGAGACCGGATTCCCCGAATGGAAGATCGCCGGCCTGCCGGTCGAATAGCACGAGGGAAGGAATGGCCTACTACCTCACGAAGCTTTTGCTGTCCGCCGGCATCATCGTGGTCGTGTCCGAAGTCGCAAAGGCAAACCCGACGCTGGGTGCGCTCATCAAATCGCTGCCGTTGATTTCCATCCTCGCCATGATCTGGCTCTACGTCGACACGCGCGACGTGGACAAGATCGCGGAGCTCTCGATAAGCACGTTCTGGCTGGTGCTGCCGACACTGCCGATGTTTCTGGTACTGCCCGCATTGCTCAAGAGCGGCTTCGGCTTCTATACGAGTCTCGCAATTTCGATCGGCGTGATGCTCGCGTGCTATGTCGTCACCGTGCCGCTACTCGCGCGTTTCGGCATCACGATCTGAGAGGTGATTTGGAAACGCGCGCGCTTGCCGATCCACATGCGAGGAGAAATATGACAAGTGGTTGACCGTAAATCGCGCCGCGGATAACATTGGGCGGCATTCGTGCTCTTCCAGAGCGGCGGCGCCTTGCGCGCCGCCGCTCTTTCTGCAACAAATCCCTATAGCCCCGCACACATCCCTCCCTTTTCGTGCGGGGCTTTCTTTTTTTGGCGCGGCGTTGTCGAAGGGGAAACAACTTTCACCCGGAGGCGTCCAAGCGTGTTCAGGCGCGGGCCAGCGTGCCCCGCCGGTTTGAATTTCTTTCTGGGCGCGAGGTGTCTTATGGCAAAGATGAAGGCCGCTGTTTTTGTCGAACCGGGCCGCATCGTGCTCGATGAAAAGCCGGTCCCCGACGTGGGGCCGCTCGATGCGCTCCTCCGCATCACCACGACTACGATTTGCGGCACCGACATTCACATACTGAAGGGAGAGTATCGAGTAGCAAAGGGGTTGACCATCGGCCACGAGCCGGTGGGCGTGATCGAGAAGCTGGGCTCGCAAGTGACCGGGTATCGCGAGGGCCAACGTGTCATCGCGGGCGCCATCACGCCTTCGGGCTACAGTAATGCTTCCCTTTCCGGAGTCCACTCGCAGGATGGCCCGGGCACCGCACACGGGTGGAAAGCGGCAGGTGGATGGAAGTTCGGCAACACCATCGACGGCTGCCAGGCGGAGTACGTGCGGGTGCCGGACGCAATGGCGAACCTGAGCCCCGTGCCGGGCGACCTCACCGACGAAGAGGTGCTGATGTGTCCCGACATCATGTCCACCGGTTTCGCGGGCGCCGAGAGCGGGAAGGTACGGATCGGCGATTCGGTGGCCGTTTTTGCCCAAGGCCCGATCGGCCTC
>CAMPGR010000208.1 GCA_946885605.1 uncultured Pseudomonadota bacterium | reverse complement strand
TAGTCTACGCCGCAACCTCGTCCTAAAGCAGGACGAGGTTGTCCCGGTGTATCAGCTCGGGCTCATCGACGTAGCCCAGCTTCAGCTCGATTTCATGCGACGGAGTGCGCAGGATGCGGCGCGTCTCGTTTGCGTTGTAGTTGATGAGCCCGCGCGCGATTTCACGGCGCGACTCGTCGAGGCAGCTCACCACTTCCCCGCGCTCGAAGTCTCCGGCCGCCTCGTGCACGCCGATGGAGAGCAGGCTCTTGCCATCGACCTTGAGGGCCTTCACCGCCCCCGCGTCGAGCACCAACGTTCCGCGCACTTGCAGATGGTCGGCGAGCCACTGCTTGCGTGCCGCGAGCGTCGCGCTTGGCGCGATGAGTTGCGTGCCGATGCGCTCGCCACGCACGAGGCGGAGCAGAATGTCCTTTTCGTGGCCGGAGGCGATCACCGTATGCGCGCCGCTGCGCGCCGCACGCCGCGCCGCCATGACCTTCGTCAGCATGCCCCCGAGCGCGATCGAGCTGCCGGCGCCGCCCGCCATCGCTTCGAGCCCGGGTTCGCCGGCAGCCGCTTCGGTGACGAGGGTCGCGTGCGGGTCCCTGCGCGGGTCGCTGCTGTAGAGGCCGCCCTGGTCGGTCAGGATGACCAGCGCGTCGGCTTCGATCAGGTTCGTGACGAGAGATGCCAGCGTATCGTTGTCTCCGAAGCGGATCTCGTCGATCGCGACCGTATCGTTCTCGTTGATGATCGGAACGACGCCGAGGTTCAAGAGCGTGCGCAGGGTCGAGCGCGCATTGAGATAGCGCTTCCTGTCGGACAGATCGTCGTGGGTGAGGAGAATCTGGGAAGTGAGGAGCCCGTGCTCGCGAAAGCACGACTCGTACACCTCGATGAGACCCATCTGCCCCACCGCGGCGGCCGCCTGCAGCTCGTGCAGCGCGTGCGGGCGCTTTTTCCATCCGAGGCGCTGCATGCCTTCGGCGATGGCGCCGCTCGAAACGAGGATCACCTCGCGCCCCATGTGCCGCAGCTCGGCGATCTGCTGCGCCCAGATGGCCAGCCGCGCGTGATCGAGCCCGCGCCCGTGGTCCGTCACGAGGCTGCTGCCGACTTTGACGACGAGCCGCATTGCTGCCGCCAATACCGAGCTCATTGTTGTCTGCTTTCCGACTCGAGATGCGCCATGACCTCGTAGACGAGCTCCTTACATCCCTGACCCGTAAGGGCGGAAATGATAAAGCTTTTTCCCTTCCACCCCAAAGCGCGGATGAGCCTGTTCGCGGCCTTTTCCCGGACTTCGGGGGCGAGCATGTCGGCCTTGTTGAGCACGAGCCAGCGCGGCTTGCGATAGAGCGCTTCATCGTACTTGCGCAGCTCGTCCACGATCGCTTTGGCTTCGTGCACGGGGTCGGCAGCCGCATCGAGCGGTGCCATATCGACGATATGCAGCAAGAGCCGTGTGCGCGCGAGATGGCGCAGGAACTGGTGCCCGAGCCCCGCGCCTTCCGCCGCGCCTTCGATGAGCCCCGGTATGTCGGCGACGACGAAGCTGCGGCTTGTATCGACCCGGACGACACCGAGGTTCGGATGCAGTGTGGTGAACGGATAGTCGGCAACTTTCGGTCGCGCCGCGGACACCGCGCGGATGAAGGTGGACTTCCCGGCGTTCGGCATGCCGAGGAGCCCGACGTCGGCGAGGACCTTGAGCTCGAGCTTGAGCTTGCGGCTGTCTCCTGGCTCGCCCACCGTGAACTGCCGTGGCGCGCGGTTCGTGCTCGACTTGAAGTGCAGATTGCCGAGACCGCCCTTGCCCCCTTTGGCGAGCAGTGCGCGTTCGCCGTCGTGATCGAGATCGGCGACGAGCTCGCCCGTTTCGGCATCGGTCACCACCGTGCCGACCGGCATGCGCAGCTCGATGTCGGGCGCTGAGCGGCCATAGCAGTCCGAGCCCTGTCCTTTCTCGCCGCTCCTGGCGCGATGGATGCGCGCGTAGCGGTAGTCGATCAGCGTATTGATGTTGCGATCGGCGATCGCATAAATGCTGCCGCCGCGCCCGCCGTCGCCGCCGTCCGGGCCGCCGCGCGGCACGAACTTCTCGCGGCGAAAGCTCGCAACGCCGTCACCCCCCTTGCCGGCGTGGACTTCGATGATCGCTTCGTCGATGAACTTCATGGCGACTCAAACAAAAAAGGCCCTGTCGGTCGACAGGGCCTCGCTTTGCGCTGACGAACGCGCGCGTCAGGCGGGAACGACGTTCGCCGTCTTGTGGTTGCGCGGCCCCTTCTGCGAGAACTCGACCTTGCCGGTGATCTTCGCGAACAGCGTGTGGTCGCGTCCCATGCCGACATTGCGGCCCGGGTGCATGTGGGTGCCGCGCTGGCGCACGATGATGCTGCCGGCGGGAACGATCTCGCCGCCGAAGCACTTCACGCCGAGGCGCTTTGCCTGGGAATCGCGGCCGTTACGCGAACTGCCGCCTGCTTTCTTGTGTGCCATTCATTTCTCCTTACTGCCCCACTCGATTCCCTCTCTTGGCGAGGGTCAGGGGCAACTCACTAATCGATCAACCGATGCCGAGGATCTCGATCTCGGTGTAATTCTGCCGATGCCCCTGGCTCTTGCGGTAATGCTTGCGGCGGCGCATCTTGAAGATGCGCACCTTGTCACCGCGCCCGTGGCCGATCACTTTCGCCTTGACGGTCGCACCCGCCACGAGCGGGGTGCCGAGCATCACCGCCTCGCCGTCCGCGACGAGCAATACCTGATCCAACGCGATCTCGGCCCCGACGTCTGCAGGGATCTGTTCCACCTTGAGTTTCTCGCCGGCGCTGACACGATACTGCTTGCCGCCGGTCTTTACGACTGCATACATGGGACCTGCCTGGAGCTTTTTACGGAAAGGCTTGAATTTTACAAAAGCGGGCCCGGATAGTCAAAGAAATCCAATCGCTTGCGCCAGCGTTGGCCGGACACGGCTTCCCTTCCTTTCCATGGGCCGGCGGTGCGGGAAGCGCCTTGCCGGGGCAGCGGCATGAGACGTGCCGGTCTCCGTGTCCGGGCGGATAATTGGGGTATTATCTCCGCTTTTTTGTCTCAGGCCGCCGCGTGACGATCGACGCCATCCGCGAGTTCATCGCCCCCGACATGGAGGCCGTGGATCGCGTCATTCGCTCGCGCCTCCGTTCCGACGTCGCGCTGATCCGCCAGGTGGCCGAATACATAATAGGCGGTGGCGGCAAGCGCCTGCGGCCTGCGCTCCTTATCCTCTCCGCCGGCGCCTTCGGTTACCGCGGCGCACATCACCACGAGCTTGCGGCGGTCGTCGAGTTCATCCACACCGCGACGCTGCTCCACGACGATGTCGTCGACGAATCGGCGCTGCGCCGCGGCCGGCCCACCGCCAACTCGCTCTTTGGCAATGCAGCGAGCGTGCTGGTGGGCGATTTCGTCTACTCGCGCTCGTTCCAGATGATGGTGGGAACCGACAACATGCGCGTGCTCAAAGTGCTCGCCGATGCGACGAACGTCATCGCGGAAGGCGAAGTGCTGCAGCTCATGAACTGCCACAACGCCGGTATCGACGAGGAGGGATACCTCCAGGTCATCCGCTATAAAACCGCGAAGCTTTTCGAGGCGGCCACCCGTCTTGGCGCGATACTGGGCGGCGCCTCCACCGCCGCGGAGGATGCGATCGCAACCTATGGCATTCACCTGGGCACAGCATTCCAGCTGATCGATGACGTGTTGGATTATTCGGGCGACCAGGCGACCACCGGAAAGAACGTGGGCGACGATCTCGCCGAGGGCAAGGCCACGCTGCCGCTCATCTATGCGATGCAGCACGGCACCCCGGAGCAGGCATCTGTGATCCGGCATGCCATCGAGCAGGGGGGGCTTTCGGATCTCACCGCCGTGCTCGCCGCGATCAGGGAGACCGGCGCGATCGATTACGCGCGGCGCCAGGCGGGCACCGAGTCGCGCACGGCCTGCGCTGCGCTTGCCGCGCTGGC
>CAMPGR010000207.1 GCA_946885605.1 uncultured Pseudomonadota bacterium | reverse complement strand
GCACCGAGCAGGTCGCGGTCTGCTTCTTCGGCGACGGCACGACGAACATCGGCGCCTTTCACGAAGCGCTTAATTTCTCGGCGGTGTGGAAGCTGCCTGTCATATTCGTGTGCGAGAACAACCTCTACATGGAGTACACGCCGATACACTCGGTCACGGCGGTCAGGAACCCAGCAGCCGACCGCGCGTCGGCCTACGGGCTCGAATCGATCGTGATCGACGGCAACGATGCCGACGAGGTGTACCGCACCGCCATCCAGTACATCAACCGCGCGCGCAAGGGCGGCGGGCCGGCGCTGATCGAGGCTGTCACGTACCGGCACAGCGGGCATTCGCGCGCCGATCCCGCGAAGTACCGTCCCGAGGGCGAGCTCGAGCGCTGGCTCGAGCGCGATCCGGTGAACCTCTATCGCGCGCGGCTTCTCGAGACAGGTTTCACCGAAGGCACGCTGAAGGACATCGAGACCGAGGCAATGCGCAAAGTGGACGAGGCGACCGCCATCGCGAAGGCGTCGCCCGCACCTTCGCTCGTCGCCATCGATAAGAACGTATGGGCGGACGGAGGCGCAGCATGGCGGAACTGACCTACCGCGACGCAGTCGCGGCTGGCATCGCGCAGGAGATGGCGCGCGACGAGCGGGTGGTGTTTCTCGGCGAGGACGTTGCAGCTGCGGGCGGCGTCTTCAAGGCGACTGTCGGGCTGCTCGAAAAATTCGGGCCGAAGCGGGTGCGCGATTGCCCGATCTCGGAGCAGGCGATCCTCGGCGCCGCCATGGGGGCGGCGATGACGGGCTTGCGTCCTATCGCCGAAATCATGTTCTCGGACTTCCTCGCGGTGTGCTGGGACATCGTCGCGAACGAGATCGCCAAGACGCGCTACATGACGAATGGCCAGATTACGCTGCCGCTTGTCATCCGCACCGCGAACGGCGCCGGCTCCCGCTTCGGTGCGCAGCACTCCCAGTCGGTGGAGAACTGGGCGATGGCGGTGCCGGGCATCAAGGTCGTCGCGCCCGCTTTCCCCGCGGACGTGAAGGGGCTGCTCGCCGCCGCGGTACGGGATTCCGATCCGGTGCTCTTCTTCGAGCAGAAATCGCTCTACGCGATGAAAGGTGAGGTGCCCGACGGCGAATGCGTGGACGAGCTCGGGAAGGCGAGGGTGTTGCGCAGCGGGAAGGACTGCACGATCGTTGCGCTCGCCGCCATGGTCCATCGCGCATTGGGCGCGGCCGAGATCCTCGAGAAAGAGCATGGCATCTCGTGCACCGTGATCGACGTGCGCTCGCTCGTGCCGCTCGATACGCAGACGATACTCTCCGAAGTCGCGAAGACCGGCCGGCTCGTCACGGTAGAGGAAAACCCGAGATTGTGCGGATGGGGCGCAGAAATCGCCTCCATCGTGGCCGATGAATGCTTCTGGGATCTCGATGGGCCGATCATCCGGATCACGACGCCTCATCTCCCGCTGCCGTCCGCCGATCGGCTCGAAGACCACACGATACCGTCGGTGGAGCGGGTGGTGCGCGAGATCCGCGAGAAGATCGACTGAGCGGCTCTGCGGCGCCGCCGCAAGCCATAACAACGACAACGAGTGTTCAACCGTGGTGTGGGACGACAAGGAGCAATGCAGATGAAGAGCATGCTGCGCCACGCATTTCTCGCCCTCGGCATGAGCCTCGCGTTCGCCGCGGGGGCGGCAGACACCGCGGACACGATACTCGTAAACGGCAAGATCGTCACCATCGATGACCGCTTCACCATCGCCGAGGCGCTCGCGATCAAGGGCCAGCGCATCGT
Source organism: uncultured Pseudomonadota bacterium (assembly GCA_946885605.1). The sequence continues at coordinate 2,343 of CAMPGR010000207.1, read as the reverse complement.
CGCGGTGGGCAAGAGCGCCGACATTCGCAAGCGCTCGACGGGCGCGAAGGTGATCGACCTCCAGGGGCGCACGGTCATCCCCGGGCTGATCGACAACCACGCGCATTTCGTGCGGGTCGCCGAGAAGTGGCATTACGAGATGCGGCTCGACGGCATCACCTCGCGCAAGCAGGTGCTGAAGATGGTCCAGGAGCGGGCGGCCGCCGCGAAGCCCGGCGAGTGGATCGTCGCGCTCGGCGGCTGGTCGGAGGAGCAGTTCACCGACGACCCGCGCGGCTTCCCGCTCGCCGAGCTCGATCAGCTCACGCCGAACAACCCGGTCGCCCTGCAGGCGATATACCGGCACACGTACATGAATACCGCTGCGCTCAAAGCGACGGGCATCGACGAGAACACGCCCAACCCGCGCGGCGGGACGATAGAGAAAGACGCAGGCGGCAAGCCGACGGGAATCGTGCGCGGCGCGGGCGGCGTCGCATTCGTCGCGGCCAAGGTGCCGCTCGCGGAAAAACAGCAGTGGCTGCAGAACGCGAAGAATGTCGTGAGCTATCTCAACTCGGTCGGCATGACCGCATGGATGGATGCGGGGGGCCGCGGCATAAGCGCCGCGCACTACGAGCCGTACCGCGAACTGGCGGATCGCGGCGAGCTCAACATCCGCATCTACTGGCAGACGGTGCGCCAGCCGGGTACGCCGGAAGCCGTGGACAAGGTGGTCGCCGAGATCCCGAGCCTGAAGCCTTTCCAGGGCAGCGATTACTTCGACCATGTGGGATACGGCGAGTCGGTTTACTCGCCGGTCAACACGCAGCTTCTCAATCCCAAGGCGAACACGCGTCCCGAGGACTTCGCGCAATGGAGCCGCATCGCGCGTGCGCTTGCGCAGCAGGGCCTTTACGTGAATGCGCACGTCGAGATGGAGCCGGCGATCGATGCCTTCCTCGCCGTGTACGAGGAGATCAACCGCGAGAAGCCCATCAAGGGCTTGCGCTGGGCGTTCTCGCATCTCGATCAGGTGACGCCCGCGCAGATCGAGCGCATGAAGCGCCTCGGCATGTCGGCGCAGATCCACAGCCGGCCGCTCATCCAGGGCGCGCTCATGCACAAATTCCACGGCGAACGAGCCTGGAGCATGCCGCCCATGCGCATGATCCAGGACAGCGGGATCATGTGGGGGCTCGGTTCCGACGCGACCGCGGTCACGACTTCCGATCCCTTCTTCACGCTGTGGTTTGCGGTCACCGGCAAGATGATCGGCGGGCGGCAGGTCAACCGCCAGACGATCACGCGCGAGGAGGCGCTCATCGCGCACACGCGCAACAACGCTTACATCGTGTTCCAGGAGAGCAACCTCGGCAGCCTGCAGCCGGGGAAATACGCGGACCTCGTCGTCCTCGATCGCGACTACCTGACGGTTCCGGAAGACGAGATCAAGGACATCACGCCGCTCATGACCATGGTCGGCGGCAGGGTCGTGCACGAAGCAAAGAAATGAACCGCCAAGGCCGCCAGGATCGCCGAGAATTGCCCGGAAATATGCAGAGCAACGCGAAACGTTTATCGGGCGCGGGATGCACGACGATTCAGTTCGTCATGTATAGGTGGATCGCGTTTTCTTGGCGTTCTTGGCGGTTCGGCACTACGAGGAGAAGTTGATGGATGTGATCATGCCGCAGCTCGGCGAAACGGTTGCCGAGGGCACCGTCACACGCTGGTACAAGAAAGTCGGAGACGCGGTCAAGGCCGATGAGGCGCTGTTCGACGTCGAGACGGACAAGGTCAGCACCGAGATCCCTGCGCCGGGGAACGGGGTGCTGGCCGAGATCGTCGTGCCGGAGGGCGTAACGGCAAAGGTCGGCGCACGGCTCGCGGTAATTCGCGAAAGCGGTGCCGTCGCAAGTGCTCCGGCGGCGAGCCCGCAGCGCGCTACGGCAAGCGCGCAGCCGGCACCCGAACGCGGGCGGACAGTGCAGGCGCGGCCGGCGGCGAGTGCAAAACCGCGGCGCGCGGACGCCGCCGACCGCCTCTCTCCGGTGGTGCGCAAGCTCTGCGCCGAGCACAGCCTCAACCCGCGAGACATCGCAAGCACCGGGCGCGACGGGCGCATCACGCGCGAGGACGTGCTGCAGCACATCGCCACTTGGAGCGCACGGGCGGCGGACCGTCCCGCACCTCAGGCTCGGGCGCCGCAGCCCGCAGCGCCCGCGGGCGCTGCGAACGTCGTTGCGCTCAACAACGTGCGCCGGCGCACGGCGGAGCACATGGTGAAGTCGTGGACCACGGTGCCTCACGTCATGCAGGCGGTGGAAGCCGATTTCCACCGGGTCGCGGAAGCGCGCCGCA
>CAMPGR010000206.1 GCA_946885605.1 uncultured Pseudomonadota bacterium | reverse complement strand
CGCTCCTCTTCCGCGCGCTCGGTCTTCTCGCGCTCGGCCGCTTCCTCCTGCTCGCGCTTGAACTTCGCCTTCACCTCGGGCCAGCGCGCTTTGTACGTTTCGAATTCCGCCGCGGCCTGCGTCGCTTCCTCGCCTTTCAGCCCCTTCAGGTAATTCGGCGCGAACCGATAGAGCGGCGGGTTCCACCGCTCACGCCCGTCCGAGAATGTCGTCCAGTCGCTGCAGCGATGAAACAGGAGATCATCCTTGATCGCGGGACGATTGCACGGAATGCTGCGGTCGAGAACGACCCAGCCTTCCACACTGTTGTAGCCCCACCATTCCATATCGTCCATAGTCATTACCTCGCGTGTACCAAGAAAACCGCCGCGCGCCCATCCCCGCCTTCCCCGTGAGAAGGCGGAACGATGCACGGCACTTCAATCTCCCCTGATATTTAGCGCTTTCGAAAATGCGCCGGGCGGCGCGCCGGCGGCGGCGCCGCACGCTCGTCCTTGTGGCGGAAGCTGATCCGCCCCTTGGTGAGATCGTACGGCGACATCTCGAGCGTGACGCGGTCGCCGGCGAGGATGCGGATACGGTGCTTGCGCATCTTTCCCGATGCGTACGCCGTCACAGCGGCGCCGTTCTCGAGCGACACGCGAAAAACCGTATTGGGCAGTACCTCGTCCACCACGCCTTCGAACTCGATCATTTCCTCTTTCGCCATGGATCTCTGTCTTCGGTTGTTGAGATAGCCTGTGAAACTGCGCTGAAAGCATCGCACCGGCGCGCGAAACCCTGCGGCGGCATCAAATGGACCAATCGGGGGATCGGAAGCACCCGGGGAGGGTGCGTTAGGGACCGGCCGATACACCAGACGACCCCGGGAGTATCGCCCCTATGACGATCAATAGCAAGCGTTTTTTCTGTGTCGTGTCGGCGCGGAGCGACAACGCAATCTGGGGTCAGACCCCGGACCCCATGTTGAGGTCTGACCCAAGATTACGGCTTCGGCACCGCGCCACGCTCGCGCTGCTGTGCCGTCTGGAAAAGCTTCTCGTACTGCTGCCACAGTATATCGGTCTTCGCGTATGCGCTGCCCAGAGAAGCCAACGAACGAACGACCGCAATATGGGTTTCCGCTATGCGTTTCCGGCATGAAATTCCGCTATGCCTTTCCGGCATGAAATTTCCGCGCTGCAGAACCGACTGCACCGCCTTGGGTCGTAGGTTGACGTGCTTCCACGGTCTCGCGCGTTGCGCACGAGCCGGGTGTGGGCACCGGGAAGCCTCCCTGCGATTCATCAACCAAGGAGACTTTATGCGAAAAATCACTCTCACCGCAGCTAGCCTTGTAATTCTTACCGGCTGTACCAGCAACGGCGGCATGGGCGGTGGCGGCATTCAAACCAGCGCCGATCCGCCCGGCAAGCTCCTCCAGTACGAGAAGGGCGTTGTGCGCGAACCGGGCGGGGTAGTGGTGTATGAGAAGGAAACTGTGGTAACGCGCGCACCCGGCGCCACCGCCGACGGTGGCGAGGGAACGCCCGTGGCCCGCACGTACGCCGGCACCCCTTACTCGCGCGATGCGATCGAGGCGCGGCACAGGTTTCTGCCTCTCGGTGAACGCTTCTGGCCGCCGGTCTATCAGGGCCAGGCATTCCCGCTGCAGGAAATGTGGACCGACTAGCGCCGGCGTAATAGAAACTGAAGTAATCGCCCCTCCTCGCATGGGGAGGGGTGATTGCCTACACGAGGGGTTATGGAATAGGCAGCGGCACGCCGATGTTTCTACTCGTAGTGCCGCGCATCGCGATGGGAACGTTTACCACGGAGGTTTCGATGCGGAACATCGTTTTCTCGGCGCTGATCGCTGCGCTACTGTCTGGCTGTGCCGCCAACGGCGATATGAGCGCGGATTCCGTAGCACGGCAGAACGCCGATTTTCGGGTCTGGCCGGAGGTAGTGCAGGGCCAGGCTTTCCCCGTGCAACATCTTTACGATGGGGATTGAGGGACGGAACTGAGCGAGCGCGTGCCGGGTCGTAAAGGCGTGCCCTGAAGCGGTGCATTTCCTTGATCCGCATCGGCATCTCCGGCTGGCGTTACGAGCCGTGGCGCGGCGTCTTCTATCCCGAAGGCTTGCCGCAGCGCCGCGAGCTCGAGTACGCCGCCCGGCATTTCCCCACCCTCGAAATCAACGGCACGTTCTACAGCCTCCAGCGCCCAGAGTATTTCGAGGAGTGGTATGACGCAGCGCCGCCGGGCTTCGTCTACGCGATCAAAGGCTCGCGCTACATCACCCACATGCTGCGGCTCAACAACATCGAGAAGCCGCTCGCGAACTTCTATGCATCGGGCGTTTTCCGCCTGCGCGAAAAGATGGGCCCGTTCCTGTGGCAGTTCCCGCCGATGTTCCGCTTCGACGCGGCGAAGCTCGAACGCTTCTTCGCACTGCTCCCGCGCGACACCGAGCAGGCGCTCGCCCTCGCGCGCAAGCGCGACAAGCGCATGTTCGGCCGCTCGCGCCTCGCGATCGACGCGCGCCGCCCGCTGCGCCACGCCATAGAGATCCGCCACGAGAGCTTCTACAGCGACGAGTTCTTCGCGCTCCTGAAGAAGCATAACGTGAGCCTCGTCGTCGCCGACACCGCGGGGAAGTGGCCGAAGATCTTCGAAGTCACCAGCGATTTCGTCTACGTGCGGCTGCATGGCGACATCGAGATCTACACCAGCGGCTACACGAGTCGCGCGCTCGACGAGTGGGCGGAGCGCATCCGGCAATGGGACGCCGCGGGCGCGGACGTGTACGTCTACTTCGACAACGACGTCAAGGTGAGAGCGCCCTTCGACGCGCTCAATCTCATGGACAAGCTCGGCTTGCGCTGGGAGCCGGCGGTCGAAGCCGACGAGGCGGAGGCGGCGTACCGCCTGCGCCGCGCGGGAGAACCCATCCCGCCCCGCAAAGTTGCCTACGGCCCGCGCGTCACGCGCGACAATCCCGCCTGGCAGATCACTCGCCGCTAAAACAGGTGCGATTTCACCGGAAGATGAGCGCCGCGAACTGTGTTAGCGCAGTGAAGCAGCTATACGTCGTCCCATCCTCGTCATCCCAGCGAAAGCCGGGATCAAGTACATCCGTCCCTTGCGCTTAGCGCGGGGGAAGGTTTAGGGTGGGGACAACAATTCGTCATCCCGGCGAAAGCCGGGATCCAGAGACAAAGGAGACATCAATGATGCGCATACTGATTCCGTTGGCAACAATCTCTGCAATCCTGGCCGGCTGCGCCTACATGCCGCGCGGCGACGCCGGGCCAAACCCCTACCATAGCGGAACGGGTTCCCCCAATGACTGGTCGCAGACGTATTACGACGACCGGTACTGGCCGCCTGTCGTACCCGGACAGTCCTTCCCGCCCCAGATCATGGACGGCGGCAGCCTCGATTGACGCGAGGCGCAAACCTCACTTCCTGAGCACCGCGCTAGCCCCCGTCCCAGCTTTCCCGCCGTAACGGGGGAAGGCGTTCTGTTCTGAATTCTCACCTCCCTCGTGCAGCATGGGAGTCTGACATTCTGCGTCCTTCCTTCGCGCCCCATCTCACCTTCGAGCTTTTCAAGAGCATGGCGGGAATCGAGGCCACGCATGTTCCCTACAAGGGGACGGGTCCCGCCATAACCGAGCTTATCGGTGGCCAAGTGCAGATGATGATCACCGGCGTCGTGGCGCTCATGCCGCACGTAAAAGCAGGCAAGCTGCGGGGCCTCGCGGTCACGAGCTCGAAGCGGGTCGCGGCGCTTCCCGATCTGCCGACCGTCGCTGAATCGGGCGTGCCGAAGTTCGATGTGAGTTCGTGGTTCGGCGTGTTCCTGCCCGCCGGGACGCCGAAGCCGATCGTCACGAAGATGAACCAGGAGATCCGGAAGATCGTCGAGATTCCGGATGTGAAGCAAAAGCTCATCAGCCAGGGCGCGGATCCCGAGACCAACACGCCCGAGGAATTCGCCAAGTACGTGAAATCCGAAATGGCGAAGTGGGGCAAGGTCGTGCGCGATACCGGCGCGAGCGCGAACTAGCGCAAACCAGTCACACGCCGCTCGAACGCGCACGCAGCGTCAGTGGAACACAAGAGAGCGACACCATGGCGGGCGTCGCTCACGCTGCTTTTCCTTTCATCCCTGCAGTGACGCTAAAGCTTCCTGCGCTCAGTGAC
>CAMPGR010000205.1 GCA_946885605.1 uncultured Pseudomonadota bacterium | reverse complement strand
TTTTTTTCACTTTTCGTGCTCACTCATGCAGGATGTTGATGCAATCGTGAACGAGGCGCTTGCCCTGTTCGCCGGCATCGAGCAGCCGGACAAGCTCGAGCAGGCGAAGGCGCGCTTCCTCGGACGCGGGGGCTCGCTCACGGAGCTCCTGAAGGGGCTGGGAAAGCTGCCTGCCTCGGAACGCCCGGCAATGGGCAGCCGCATCAACGCCGCCAAGGAGCGGATCGAGCAGGCGCTTCAGGCGCAGCGCGAGCGGATTGAGGTCCGCGAGCTCGATGCGAAGCTCGCCGGGGAAAAGCTCGATGTGACGCTACCCGGCAGAGGTCTCGGCCGCGGCGGCCTTCACCCGGTGACCCGCACGATGGAACGGGTGGAAGCACTGTTCCGCTCGTTGGGCTTTGCCGTGGCGGACGGTCCGGAGATCGAGACCGATTACTACAACTTCACGGCGCTCAATCAGCCCGAAAACCATCCCGCGCGCTCGATGCACGACACGTTCTACCTGAAGGGCGGAAAGTATCTCCTGCGCACCCACACTTCGCCGATCCAGATCCGCTACATGGAGCAGCATCGCCCGCCAGTCAAGATCATCGCGCCGGGCCGTGTCTATCGCGTCGATTCGGATGCGACCCATTCTCCGATGTTCCATCAGGTCGAGGGATTGTGGGTCGACGAGCACATCACCTTCGCCGATCTCAAGGGCGTGCTCATCGACTTCTTCAGGCGTTTTTTCGAGCGCGAAGACTTGCGCGTGCGCTTCCGGCCCTCCTTTTTCCCGTTCACCGAACCGTCGGCGGAAATCGACATGAGCTTCGGCGACGGGTGGCTCGAGATGGGCGGCGCCGGCATGGTACACCCGAACGTGCTGCGGAACGTCGAGATCGACAGCGAGCGTTACCAGGGATTCGCGTTTGGACTCGGGCCCGATCGGCTCGCCATGCTGCGCTATGGCGTGAACGACCTGCGGCTCTTCTTCGAGAACGACCTGCGTTTCCTGAAGCAATTTAATTGAAAGATTGAACCGCCAAGGCCGCCAAGCACGCCAGGAAAAGCACACGTTTGTCATGCGGAGTCGAAGCGATGCCTGACGCTGTTGCGCACTTTCAATAATTCATAACCTGGCGCTCTTGGCGGTCTTGGCGATTAGATCAGAATGAAATTCTCGGAAAAGTGGTTGCGCACCTTCGTCGATCCGCCGCTCTCGACGGAGGCGCTCGCCGACGCCATCACGATGAGCGGCGTCGAAGTGGAGGCGGTCGAGCGCGTTGCGCCGCCTTTCGAACGGGTGGTCGTCGGCGAGGTGCTGTCGGTGGAGAAGCATCCGGACGCGGATCGTCTCACGGTATGCCAGGTGAATGCGGGCGTGGCAGCGCTCACCATCGTATGCGGTGCGCCGAACGTGAGGCCGGGGATCAAGGTGCCGACCGCGCTTCCCGGCGCACGTCTGCCGGGGATGGAGATCAAGGCGGCAAAGGTGCGCGGCGTCGAGTCGAACGGCATGCTCTGTTCCGCGCGGGAACTGGGATTGAGCGACGAAGCCGAGGGCCTGATGGTGTTGTCGGAACACCTGCCTGCCGGAGCGGACCTGCGCGAGGTGCTCGATCTCGACGACCACGTGTTCACAACGAAGCCCACACCCAATCGCGGCGACTGCTTGAGCGTGCTGGGCGTGGCGCGTGAAGTGGCGGCCATCACCGGCGCCGCGCTCACGCCCATTGCGGTCGAGCCCGTGCCGGTGTCCATCGACGATGCGCTGCCCGTAGTGCTCGACGCGCCGCAGGCGTGTCCCCGTTACTGCGGTCGGCTGGTGCGTGGTGTGAACCCGCAGGCGCGCTCACCGGACTGGCTCGTCACGCGCCTCGAGCGCAGCGGCATACGTTCCATCAGTGCGATCGTCGATATTACGAATTACGTGATGCTGGAGCTCGGGCAGCCGCTGCACGCGTTCGATGCGGCGCGCATTGCAGGCGGCATACGGGTCCGTTTCGCTGCCGATCGGGAAGCGCTTGCCTTGCTCAACGGGGAAACAGTGGAGTTGAGCCCCGACTTCCTCGTCATCGCCGACGAGCGCCGGGCACTTGCACTCGCCGGCATCATGGGGGGCGCGGAAAGCGCGGTCGGGAACGGGACACGCGACATCTTTCTGGAGTCGGCGTTCTTCGCCCCGCACGCGATCGCCGGCAAATCCCGAGTCCTGGGATTCGGGTCCGAGTCCTCTTATCGATTCGAGCGCGGCGTCGATTTCGTGGCCACGCGCCATGCGCTCGAGCGTGCGACACGCCTCGTGCTCGATATCTGCGGCGGCGTGGCCGGGCCGGTCAGCGAAGCGAACGATGCGCTGCCGCGGCGCCTGCCCGTCACGCTACGCATGGCACGGCTCGGGCGCGTGCTTGGGGTGGACCCCGGCGCGGAACGCGCGCGCGAGATTCTGCAGCGGCTCGGTTTCGCGTGCTTCGAAGAGGACGGCATTCTCCGCGCGGCGCCGCCCGCGTATCGCTTCGATATCGCAATAGAAGAGGATTTGATCGAGGAAGTCGCGCGTATTCACGGTTACGACCGCATCCCGGCGGCGGCGCCCAAGGCGCCCGCGACCATGCTGCCCGCGCCCGAGGCTCGCCGCGATGCAGGCACGATCAGACGCCTGCTGGTGTCCCGGGACTACCAGGAAGTGGTGACCTACAGCTTCGTGGACCGGCAGTGGGAGATCGATTTCTGCGGGAACGTTGCGCCGGTCGAGCTTGCAAACCCTATCGCAAGCCAGATGGCGGTCATGCGTTCGAGCCTGATCGGCGGCCTCGTGAATTGCGTGTCGTTCAACGAGAACAACAAGCAGCCGCGGGTGCGGCTCTTCGAAATCGGGCGCTGTTTCGAGCGCGCGGACGACGATCCGCGCAGCCAGCCCCTTCGCATAGCAGGGGTTGCATATGGGGACGCCATGGAAGAGCAGTGGGGTGTTCCGCAGCGCCCGGTGGATTACTACGATGTAAAGGCGGATGTGGAAGCGCTGCTGCCCCAGGAGGGCATCGCCTTCGAGCCTGCGATGCATCCGGCTTTCCACCCGGGAAAGTCCGCTCGGGTGCTTCGTGCCGGACAGGCCATTGGCTGGCTGGGAGAATTGCATCCGCGGCTGCAACGGAAGTATGATCTCCGCGGTGCGCCGGTCCTGTTCGAACTCGATTTCGAGCAGACGGCTGGAGGAGGCATACCCGCTTACAGCGAAATTTCCCGTTTCCCGCCCGTGCGGCGGGACCTCGCCTTCGTCGTCGACGAAGAGATCATTTCCCACGCGATGCTCGAGTGCCTGCGCGAGGCGGCGCCGCCCATCGTGAGCGAGGTCGCGGTGTTCGACGTGTATCGCGGAACGGGCGTCGAAAAAGGGAAAAAAAGTCTTGCTTTCAGAGTGTTATTGCAGGATACTCGGAAGACCTTGACCGATGCGGAGGTCGAATGCGCCATCTCGCAATTGATCCAGTCAGTGCAACGGCAGTTCGGCGCGAAGCTCCGTTGAAAGGGGGGAACATGACGCTAACGAAGGCGGAGCTCGCCGATCTTCTTTTTGAAAAGGTAGGCTTCAACAAGCGTGAAGCGAAGGACATGGTGGAATCGTTTTTCGAGGAAGTGCGGCATGCTCTCGAGAACGGCAGTGGGGTAAAGCTTTCCGGATTCGGCAATTTCCAGCTGCGCGAAAAGCCGCAGCGTCCGGGGCGCAATCCCAAGACTGGCGAGGAGATTCCGATTACGGCGCGGCGCGTCGTCACGTTCCACGCATCGCAGAAACTGAAGGCGATGGTGGAGCAGAACTACGATGGAAACAGACAACCACAACAGCAGCAATCCCAACAGCAGCAACAGCAGCAGCAACCAGGCTAAGGCTGCGCTGCCCCCGATACCCGCCAAGCGGTATTTCACCATCGGGGAGGTGAGCGAGTTGTGCGGCGTCAAGCCGCACGTGCTGCGCTATTGGGAGCAGGAGTTCACGCAGCTGAAGCCGGTCAAGCGCCGCGGCAATCGGCGCTACTATCAGCACCATGAGGTGCTGCTCATCCGTCGCATCCGGGAACTCCTCTACGATCAGGGCTTCACCATCAACGGCGCGCGCAACCGGCTGGACGAGCTCGTCGCGGAGCCGTCCAAGTCCGCACGCGCGGGACGCGGAACGCTGAGCCAGCTGCGGCGCGAAATCAAGGGCGTGATCGAGCTGCTGCGCGCGTGAGCCGCACGCAGTCGCTCTGATATAATTTCGCCCCACGGGGCGTAGCGCAGCCTGGTAGCGTACCGGCATGGGGTGCCGGTGGTCGTGAGTTCAAATCTCACCGCCCCGACCA
>CAMPGR010000204.1 GCA_946885605.1 uncultured Pseudomonadota bacterium | reverse complement strand
TCATGTTCCCCATGTACACCTGCGTCTGCCCCGCGACGAAGTCGTTGAGCGCCGGGCCGCCGCCCTTGTAGGTCACGTGCACGACCTTGATGCCCGTCCTCTGCATGAACACTTCCATGCCGAGATGCGGGCCGGTGCCGCTGCCGCCCGAAGCGTGATTAAGCTCGCCCGGCCGCGCCTTGGCGAGCGCGATCAACTGCTTCACGTTCTTTACCGGCAGCGAAGGATGCACTGCAAGGATGTAGGGCGCGCCCGCGAGCAGCGACACGCCGGTCAGGTCCTTGAGCGTGTCATACGGGAGCTTCGCGAAGAGGCTGGGATTGATCGAGATCGCGGTGGAGACGAGCAGAACGGTGTAGCCGTCGGGCGGTGATTTTGCCACGAGCTCGGTGCCGATGATGCCGCTTGCGCCGGGCCGGTTGTCCACGATCACGTTCTGGCGCGTCACTTCTCCGAGCTTCTGCGCGAGCGTGCGCGCCATGGTGTCGCTCGGCCCGCCGGCGGCGAGGGGCACGATGAGCCGGATCGGCTTGGAGGGATAGCTCGCGGCCGCGCTCTGCGCCGCCGCGGACGCCGTGAACATCGGGAAACCGATTGCTGCGACCGCCACCGCAAACGCCGCGTCTTTCATGCCGTCCTCCTTTGGTGTAGCCAACTCGCGCGTCAGCGCCGGCGTCTTGCTCCGAGCAGGCTGCGCGCAGTCCGGGAAAAGATCTGCTCGCGATCCGCCGCCGAAAGACCACGCACGCTCTTGATCATCTCCAGCGGGCGCTCTTCGCCCATGTCGAACGGCGCGTCCGTGCCGATCGCCACGCGGTCGGCGCCGACCATCTCGATGAGGTAGCACAAAGCGCGCGCATCGTGGGTCAGCGCGTCGTAGTAAAAGCGGCGCATCAGGCGGTAAGGCGAGGTCTTCGTGAGCGTGCGCGTTTCCTTGCGCACCTTGTGTCCGTGCGCGAAGCGCCCGATCTGATAGGGCACGTAGCCGCCGCCGTGCGCGAGGCATACCTTGAGCTGCTTCAGCTCGTCGAGCGCGCCGCTGAACATGAGGTTGGCCGCCATGATCGTGGATTGCAATGGGTTGCCGATGAGATTGCGCAGATAGTAATTCTCCATGCCGCAGCCCGGCGTGAAGGAATACGGATGCGCGAAGATGAACACCTTGAGCTCCTGCGCGCGCCGCAGCACGGGGCGGAATTTCGCGTCGCCCAACTGTTCTTCCTCGACGGAAGTGCCGAGCTCCACGCAGCGGAAACCGTGCTCCTTCACGATGCGCTCGAGCTCGGCTACGGCCGCGTCCGGATCCTGCATCGGGAGCGTCCCCATGCCTTCGAGCCGGTCGGGGCGTGCGGCGGCCATCTTCGCGATGCCGTCGTTGATGATGCGCGCCGCTTCGAGCGCAACGTCGGCATCGAGCCAGTAGAAGAAGACCATCGGCGCCGGCGAGATGAGGGAGAGGTCGAGCCCCTTCCGATCCATGCCGGCCACTTTCGCATCAGCGTCGTAGAACTCCCGGAACACGGGGAAGACGTTGCCGCCTTCACGCACGATGCGGCGCTTGCCGTCCCTTTCCTCGATGCGCATCTCATAGCGCTCGGGATTGCGCGCGATGGCTTCCAGCATCTCCTTCGGAATGACGTGACTGTGGACGTCGATGCGCGGGGCCTTGCTCTTTGCCGTAGTCTTCTTTTTCATTGGTCCGCGCTCAATGTCTGCGCCCTCCGCCCCCGGGCAGCCAGGCGGTGGGCGCCAGCGCCTGCTCCTCGCTCGCGACATCGATCAGGACGGGCTTCCCCATCGCGAACGCGCGCGGCAGCAATTCCTTCACTTGCCCGGGCTTTTCGACACGGAAGCCGGCGCAGCCGAGCGTCTCGCCGACACGCGCGAGATCGATGCCTTTCTGGAAGCGCCAGATCTCGCCGGAGAGCGAGTCGCGTTTTTCACGGTACGCGGCCTGCACCAGCGGGATTTCCTGGTTGAGCGAGTTGTTGTTGTTCACCACGACGACGAGATTGATGCCGTGGCGCGCCGCGGTCTCGAGCTCGGCAAGGTGATAGTAAAGGCCGCCGTCGCCGGTGAAGAGCACAACCGGGCGGTCCGGCAGCGCGCACTTGACCCCCATCGCCCCGGGCAGGCCCCAGCCGAGCGAGCCTTCGCACCGGATGTAGCGCTGCGTGGGTTTCGTGATCTCGATCATCTGCCCGGTCCACATGCCGGCATGACCGGTGTCAGAGACGACAACGCCATCTGCGGGAAGCGCTTCGTTGATCTCCTTGCAGATGCGCTCCGGGCGTAGCGGAACCGCATCCGAATTGCGCATGCGGTCCGCGCCTTCGCGCCACTGGCCGACGAGCTCGCGGATGCGTGAAGTCCATGCCTTCGCCGCTTCGGGCGATTTCGTCTGTGCGGCATCCACCATGTGGCGCAGGCCGACCTTGGCATCGGCATGCAGCGATACCGCATTGGGATAATTGCGGCCGAGCTGTTGCGGATCGATATCGAGCTGGATGACCGCCGTGCCGACAGCGGGAACCTTCCAGTTCGCCGTCACCTGCCCGCCTGCGTGGGCGCCGACGAAAAACACGAGGTCCGCTTCGGCAATCGCCTGGTTGGCGCAGGCGCGCGAGTAGATCCCGGCGACACCCACCGCGAGCGGGTGATGGTCGAGGATCACGTCTTTCGCGGTGAGCGAAGTCGCAACCGGAACCTGGAGTTTTTCCGCAAGCGCCAAGAGCTCCGCTCGCGCCTGCGAGGCGACGACACCGCCGCCCGCAACGATGATCGGGCGTTGTGCCTTCGCCAACAGCGCGACCGCCTCGCGCACCGCTTCGGGTTCGGGCGCCGGCCGAAATGCGGGCACGCGCGCGAAGCGCTCGGCGACGAGCGGCTCGAGCTCGGCTTCCATCTCGATGTTCTGGCCGTGCGAGCCGCGGAGCCGCATGTGCACCGGGCCCGGCGCGCCTGTAGTCGCGGTACGGAACATGTGACGCAAGAGGTCCGGCAGACGCGTCACGTCGTCGAGCTGGATGTTGAGCTTGGTGACCGAATCGAACTGGCTGAAGTCCTCCACCTCCTGGTACGCGTGCCGGTAGCGGCCGGCGACGGTGGAGCCACCGCTGATGACGATGAGCGGTGTGCACGCCATGTACGGGTCGCGCAGGCCGGCTGCGATGTTGGATGCGCCGATCTGCTGCGCCATACAGACACCCGGGGCGCCTTTCGCGCGCGCATAGCCGTCCGCCATGTACGCCGCAGCCTTCTCGCCGTGCGTCATCACTTTGCGAATGCCGATGTCGTCCATCTCGGCAAGCGCGTCCATGAGGATCGTGGGAACGAAGAAAACGTGCGTAACGCCGTAGCCTTTCAGCATTTCGGCGAATGCACGCGAGCCGGTCATCTTGGGCATGGTCTGTCCTTGTGGTTGCAACGGTTACGTCTACTCACGCCGGGCGCCGGAGTCCTGCACCGCTTTGCGCATTTTCTCCGTCTGCACCCGAAGGTACGTCGCAAGTTCCTGCGGCGTCGAAGTCCGGGGCTCGGCGCCGAGCGAGGTGAAGCGTTCCCGGAATTCCGGTGTCCGCAGCGCTTTTCCGATCTCGGCGTTGAGCTTGTTCACGATCGGCGCCGGCGTCTTCGCGGGCGCGAAGAAGCTGTACCAGCCGATGAACTCGTAGCCCGGCACCGTCTCCGCGATCGCCGGAACATCGGGCACGAGCGCACTGCGCTTCGCGCTGGTCACGCCCAGCGGGCGCAGCTTGCCGGACTTGACCGTCGGCAGCACCGCCGGGATCACGGAAATCAGCATGTGCACCTGCCCCGCGACGGTGTCGACCATCGCCGGCGTGACGCCCTTGTACGGCACGTGCAGCATGTCGGTCCCGGTCATGCGCTTGAAGATTTCGGCCGACAGATGCGGGGGCGAGCCCGTGCCGCCCGAGCCGTAACGCAACTCGCCCGGCTTCGACTTCGCCAGCGCGATCAGCTGCTTGATGGAGGTGGCCGGAACCACCGGATGGACGGCGAGGATGAAGGGCGTAGTCCCCACCAGCGTGATCGGCGTGAAATCCCGCACGAGGCTGTAAGGCAGGTTGTCGTACATCACGGACACGATGACGGCCTGCGACGTGATGATCACCAGCGTATGGCCGTCAGGAGGCGATTTCGATGCGATCTCCGTCCCGACGATGCCGGTCGCGCCGGGCCGCGGGTCCACGATCACCTGCTGGCCCCACGCCTCGGTCAACTTGCCGCCGACCAGGCGTCCGACGATGTCCGGCCCCGATCCGGGCGAGCTCAATGCGATGATGCGGATCGGCTTGGAAGGGTAATCCTGCGCTGCCGCGGGCGGGGCAAGCGTAGTGGCGAGCGAACTGGCGAAGATTGCAGAAAGAAAACGAAGTACCGTCGTCGTCATGCCCATTCTCCTTCCCGGTAGGGGACAGACCACTAACGAGCGTCGTAGAACTGACTGACGCCGCTCTGCCCTCACCCCCGCCC
>CAMPGR010000203.1 GCA_946885605.1 uncultured Pseudomonadota bacterium | reverse complement strand
CGCGTTCCGCCATGACGACTGCTCCTCGCTAGAAAAAGCGAGTCTACAACGCGCCATCCGTGAGGTCGGCGCCATGCAATTGCCGCGGAATGAAGCTGAGCTAGTGCTGGCCGATGGGCTGGCCCGCATGCGCGCGCCGGCGTTCGTGACGCACCGGCACCTGTTCCTTGCGGCGATCGATGAGCGGACGGCCCAGCGCCCCCGCGACCCCGACGCCGTACACATACACCATGTGGCCGCCGAGCCATCCCGAGACCAGAAGCAGAAGGATGGCGACGACCGACAGTATTCCCGGCGTGCCTTCGAGCGGCTGACCCTGCCAGCGCAGCCAGAAGTTGACGATGTAGAGGGTGACCACGATCAAATTGATCACCATGTGCGCGACGGCGATCTTCTTCGCGCGGTCGTCGCGCAGCGACAGCAGGTCCACGAAGCCGAATATCGCCGCGATCAGCGCCCCGATCACGCCCCCGCCCATGGTGTAGAGCGCAACGGCGGGCCAGGCGCCGCCGTAGCCGAGATAAACCGCGATATCGGCGACGAACGAGAAGACGAAGAGCCCGATCGGTATGGGCACGAGCATGGGATGGATCGGATGACCGGCAATGCTAGCCCGACTGACCATGACGACCTCCTGACTTGGACCTGTCCCCGGTTAGAAGGTCGGCGGCCGCCTCAGTTCCGTCCTATCGCTGTGCGCAGTCCGGCACCTGGCATCTGCTCTGCCGCCCGCGGGGAGAGGCACGGTAAGGGACGAGTGTCGTTATTCGAGCGCCTGCAGCACGAGCGCGTGCAGCAGCTGCCGGTGGTAATAGCGTATCGTCCCCGGCGCATGCGCCATGAAGATCACCACGAGCTTTTCCGCCGGGTCCACCCAGAAGTACGTGCCCGTCGAGCCCGCCCAATGGAATTCCCCGGCGCTGCTCGGCATGCCACCCAGCCCCGCTCCGCGACGCACCGCTAGCGCCAGCCCGAATCCGTAACCGTTGATGTTCGGGTATTCCCGGAGCTTCGTCGTGTCGATCTCCGGGCCCATGTGATCGGATGTCATGTATTCCACGGTCTTGCGCCCGAGTATGTGCACGCCCTCGAGCGCGCCGCCGTCGAGCAGCATCTGCGCGAAGCGCAGGTAATCGCCCGCGGTCGATACCGCGCAACCGCCGCCGCAGTCGAACTTGTGCGGCCGGGTGCCGTCGCGCAGCGCCTGCGGCTCGCGCGTGACCGGATCGTTCGGCAACGCTCTGGCATAGCGCCCCACTTTTTCCGGCGGCACGGTAAACGAAGTGTCGCGCATGCCGAGCGGCGCGAACAGGCGCTCCTCGAGATAGCGCGCGAGCGGCATGCCGGTGACCGCTTCGATCGCAAGCCCCAGCACGTCCAGCCCGAGGCTGTATTCCCACGCCGAACCGGGTTGGTAATGCAATGGCAGCGCGGCAAGCTGCTCGAGAAACTCGGGGCCCGTCCATTTCGTCGCGGCGCTGTCGGAAGAAGCGGGATAGCGGGCGTGCAGCGGCGTATTGCCGCGCCCATAGCTCACGCCCGCGGTATGGCGCATCAGATCCTCGATCGTCATCGCGCGCGAGGGCGGCACGGTCGCGCTTCCATCGCACTTCGCGGCGACCTGCATGCGGGCGAGCTGCGGCAGATACTTCGCGACCGGCTCGTTCACCATGAGCCGCCCTTCCTCGCACAGCATGAGCGCGCCGACGGTCACGAGCGGTTTTGTCATGGAGGCGATGCTGAAGATCGCGTCTTTCGGCATCGGCGTGCGCGCGCCGGAATCGAGGTGGCCGAACGACGCGAAGTACGCGAGCTTGCCCTCGCGCGCGATGGCGAGCACTGCGCCGGGAAGCCGCATCGCCGCGATCTCGGCCTCGAGAGCGGTTTGGATGCGTTTGAGGCGATCAGGCGCGAACCCGAGGACGCGTGGTTCAGCGAGCGGGAATGGCGGTTGCATCGCAGATCTACCTTTTTTAAGGGGAGCATTTTATGCCGGAGCGAGCTTATCAGTTCGCACCGCCGCGCGGGAACTCCGGCGCGACACCGCGTGCCAGAGACAGCACAGGCGCGTGTCGCGTCTGCGCTCATCCGGAATTTCCGTATGCCAAGATCAACGCTCGCAGCCGCCGCACTCGTCGTGGTGCTCGCGGCATGCATCGAGACCGCGCGGCTGCCGCTCTCCGCCGGCATCGGTCCGGATCCAGTCCTTCCGCCGCCCAACAAGACGCTCGTTCCGACGGTCGACATCGCGCCGGCCCGCGGATGGCCCGTGGGCGCGAAGCCGGTATCCGTGCCGGGAACCGTCGTGTCCGCATTCGCGACAGGACTCGATCACCCGCGCTGGCTGTACGTGCTGCCGAACGGCGACGTGCTGGTCGCGGAGAGCAACGCGCCGCCCCGGCCGGGCGGGGGAATCAAGACGTGGGCCATGCAGGCGGTCATGAAGCGGGCAGGCGCCGCAACCCCGAGCGCCAACCGGATCACGCTGTTGCGGGATGCGGACGGCGACGGCGTGGCGGAAACGCGGTCGGTATTTCTCGAGAACCTGTACTCGCCTTTCGGCATGGAGCTCGTCGGCAATGATCTGTATGTCGCGAACTGCGACGCGGTGGTGCGTTTTCCGTACACCCCGGGGAGCACGCGCATCACCGAGCCGGGCGAAAAGGTCACCGACTTGCCGGGTGCGCCCAATCACCACTGGACCAAGAACCTGCTCGCGAGCCGCGACGGGACCAAACTCTATGTCACTGTGGGCTCGAACAGCAACGCGGCCGAGAAAGGCATGGAACTCGAAGAAGGCCGCGCGGCGATCTGGGAACTCGATTTGAAGGGCGGCACGAAGCGCATCTACGCAAGCGGCCTGCGCAATCCGAATGGCATGGTGTGGGAGCCGCGCACCGGAGTGCTGTGGACGGTCGTGAACGAGCGCGACGAGCTCGGCAGCGATCTCGTCCCGGACTATCTCACCTCGGTGAAGGAGGGCGCATTCTACGGCTGGCCTTACAGCTACTTCGGCCAGCACGTCGATGAGCGCGTCAAGCCGCCGCGGCCCGACCTCGTGGCGAAAGCCGTCAAGCCCGACTACGCGCTTGGCGCACACGTCGCCGCGCTGGGTCTCGCGCATTCTCAAGGCAACAAGCTGTCCGAGCAATTTGCGGAAGGCATGTTCATCGGCCAGCATGGCTCGTGGAACCGCCGGCCGCTCAGCGGTTACGACGTCGTGTTCGTGCCTTTCAAGGACGGCAGGCCTTCGGGCTATTCCGTCGATGTGCTCAAGGGCTTCCTGAGTCCCGATGGCGAAGCCTACGGGCGCCCGGTGGGCGTTGCGGTCGACAAGCGCGGTGCGCTGCTCGTGGCCGACGACGTCGGCAATGCCATCTGGCGTGTCGCCGCAGAACGCGCAAACTGACGAGACCGGGGTCGAGAACGGGGTCAGACCCCGAGCCGGCGTCTGACCCCTATTTCAGACGCGTATCGAAGTAATTCATGAACAGCTCGAACGCCTCGCGCTGCACCGGGTCAGGCTTGAAGGAGCCATCGGGCTGCGCGTAGATGTACGGAAAGCCGTGGTCGGGATGGTCAAAGCTCGCCCAGCTCGAATCCTTGCCCGCCTCGACCATCCACTCGTGCGCGAGCTTGAAGATCCCTTGCAGGTGATCCTTCTCGCGGCCGATGTGCAGAATCGGCGTCTGGATCCTGCGGATGCGCTCCATCGCCTTGGTCTTGGCGGCGTTCCTGCGCACCACTTCGATGTCGTTGTACTGGATCTCGTCGGCGATCCGCGGCGCGGTGGGGCCGGTATTCACGGCGAGGAACTCGTGCGATGCGCCTTCGATGGCGACGCCGCAAGCGAAGCTAATCTGCGCGGCCGCCTTCAGAATCATCTCGCCGCTGTGGCTCACCCCGACCGCGCCGATGCGATCCGGATCGACGTACGGCAGCGTGCGCAGATACTGCATGATCGCTATGAAGTCGTCGGAATCGAGCGAGGGCGCGGACTTGAGCGTACGATTGTCGCCGCCGCTGATGTCGTCGGGAAGATTCACCGCCGGGTCGCTCGTCTCGTAGAGATGAGGGATTTCGTTGCGGTAATTGACGTACGCCACGACGTAGCCGCGCTCGATCATCCGGTCCTGCATCGCGGCGAGGCGCTCCACCTCGCGCTCGACATGCGGGTAGCCGCCGCGCCCGTCGCCGCGTCCCATGGTGATCGCGGGAAACGGGCCTGCGCCCGCCGGCTTGCGTATCGCGATGGGGACGTAGATTTCGTCGCGTGTGAGCACGAACGTGAGCTCCATCGGAATGCTCGACCCGCGCACCGGGCGCGTCACGGCGAATCCGTGCGGCGGGCGTTGCGGTGCGACGGGCGCGATCGGGCGGGTATCGTTCTTTTCCATGGCAACTCTCGATTCGAGATGGGATGGGCGCGCGAAAGCTTAGCACGGGAGGCGCGCTTTACTTTCCCCTGGGCGTGCCTTTATGTTGGCACGCCCTTCGGGGTCTGACCCCAGCTTGGGGT
>CAMPGR010000202.1 GCA_946885605.1 uncultured Pseudomonadota bacterium | reverse complement strand
CGCCGAGACCGCCCATCCCGCCTTGCGGCACGACGATGGACGAGGCCGCCTGGCGGCGCATCTCCTGCAACTCGCGCATCGTGCGCTCGATCGCTTCCTTGGCCGCACCGCCGAATTTCTGCGCCGCGTCCTCGAGCGACGTCGCGTCGATCTCGAAGTTGATCGGCAGCGGGCCGGCGTTCGTGAGTATCTGGGCTTCGCCCGTGTACACCGTCTTGCGGCCCGGGTCGGGAGAACCGTCACGCTTGACGGGCAGCAGGACACGCAGTGTGCCCACCCTTCGATCGGTGTAGATTTCCTCGCGATAGAGCGCCGCCGGATCCATAGTGGCGTCGGGTGAGCGTTCGTTGGGATTCGCCGCCATAATCGCCTCGTATAGAGATAAGTTTGTCTGCGATACCCCGAAGGGTACCAGAAATGCGGCCCCAGTTTGAGCGCGCGTCGTGACAAACCGCGGCCCCTGCTCGAAAATGGACACCATGAATCTGAGCGAGTTTCGAAAGTCGCTCTCCGGCTGGCCACTGAACTGCTGAATTCCAGGAAGGAGTAGGGGCTCGGACCATGGCGGATATCGACGTCACCACCCAGACCGTGCTGCCGCGCGAGGGCCTCGTGCGGCTCACTCATCTCATCTACGCCTTGCACGCGTTCAGCGCGCTCATGGGCATACTGGGCAGCGCGTTCATCGTGACCGCTTTTCTCACCGGCTGGCCGTCCATCATCGCGGTGATCCTCAACTACCTGAAGCGCAGCGAGGTGCGCGGCACCTACCTCGATTCGCACTTCAGCTGGCAGATCCGCACGTTCTGGTATGCGCTGCTGTGGGTGGTCGTGATGGTTCTGCTCGTCGTGACCGTGATCGGCATCCCGTTCGCGTGGCTGCTCGGCGTCGGCGTCGGCATCTGGGTGCTCTATCGCATCATCCGCGGGTGGATCACGCTCGCCAACGGCCAGCCCATGCCCGACTGAGCCGCAGTTCTTAGGGGACAAACCACTAAGGCACTCAAGGCGCCACGCCGCTGCGCCTTAGTGGTCTGTCCCCAAAGCGCGTAAGCGAGAGACATGTCCCGCATCGTACTTGCCACCATCAATGCCCGCTACGTGCATGCCGCGCTGGGCGTGCGCTATATCGCGGCCAACATGGGCGACCTCAAGCCCGACACGCAGATCCTCGAATTCGTGCTCGGCACCCGTCCCGCGGACATCGTGGAGAAAATACTCGCCCTCGACCCGCGCATCGTGGGGTTCGGCGTCTATATCTGGAACGCGGACGAAACGACCCGAGTCGTTGCGCTGCTGAAGCAGGTTGCGCCTCGAATCGTGGTGGTCGTGGGCGGGCCGGAAGTCAGTCACGAAGTGACGGAGCAGCGGATATGCGCCCTCGCGGACTACGTGATCACGGGGTGGGGGGACCTGTCGTTCGCGCAACTTTGCCGCAGCGTGCTCGACGGCGATTCGCCGCGCGAAAAAGTGATTGCGGGCGTGCAGCCGCCGCTCCGGGAGCTCGCTTTGCCGTACGCGCTCTACACCGACGAGGATGTGGGTAAGCGCTTTCTCTATGTCGAAGCATCGCGTGGCTGCCCGTTCAAATGCGAATTCTGTCTGTCGGCGCTCGACAAGACGGCGTGGCCTTTCGACCTGGATCTCTTTGTCGAGGCGATTGCCGGGCTCCATGCGCGGGGCGCGCGACATTTCCGTTTCGTCGACCGCACCTTCAATCTCAAGGTGAGCGCGAGCCTCCGCATCCTCCAATTCTTTCTCGAGCGCCTGGACGAGCGCCTTTTCCTGCACTTCGAGGTGATACCGGACCACCTGCCGGAAAAGCTCAAGGAGGCGATCGCGCGCTTCCCCGCGGGATCGCTGCAGTTCGAGGTCGGCATTCAGACCTGGAATCCGGAGGTGCAGGCGCTCATCTCGCGCCGGCAGGACAACGCGCAGGCCGAAGCGAATCTCGCGTGGCTCCGGAATCACTCCAATGCGCTCGTACACGTGGACCTCATCGCCGGGCTACCCGGGGAGGATCTCGAGAGCTTCGGCCGCGGCTTCGACCGCCTGTACGCGCTGCGGCCGCATGAAATACAGGTGGGCATTCTGAAGCGGCTGCGCGGGACGGCGATCGCGCGGCACACCGAAGCGTTTGGCATGCGCTACAACCCCGATCCGCCGTACAACGTGCTGGCCACCGACCGTATCGCTTTCGCGGACATGCAGCGCGTTGCCCGCTTTGCCCGTTACTGGGAGATGGTGGGGAACTCGGGGCGTTTCCGGGGCGCGCTGCCGCTCCTGCTCGGTGAGCCGGGCACAAGCTCACCTTTTGCACGCTTCATGCGTTTCGCCGATTGGCTCTACGCCCGCACCGGCAAGACGCACGAGATTGCGCTCGAGCGGCTCGTCGGATTCGTGCAGGAATTCCTGACGGCGGAGCTTGCCGTGGATCCGGAGCAGGCCGCCGCGACACTGCAGCGCGATTATGAAGCGAGCGGAGCGAAGGGGCGTCTCGCGTTCGTCGCCAAGTCGGGTGAGCGTTCGCGTTCGAGCAGCGCGCGCGAGCGCCTGCGGCAAGCGCGGCATGTCAATTTCTGACGTCCCATGGCTCGACTTACCGTTTACCCTTCACTATTCACCGCACCCGGAGATTGACAATGAGACGCTTCGATCCTCAAGAGCATGCGCGCAACGTGCTCGGCGACAAGCTGCAAAGCTGCAGCGAGACGCCGGTAACCGGTTTCTACCGCGACGGGTGCTGCAATACCGGGCCGGACGATCTGGGGCTGCACACCGTGTGCGCGCTCATGACGCGCGAATTCCTCGAGTTCAGCCGCGCCCGCGGCAACGATCTTTCCACGCCGATGCCGCAGATGGGTTTCCCGGGCTTGAAACCCGGCGACCGCTGGTGCCTGTGCGCCGCGCGGTGGAGGGAGGCGCTGGACGCAGGTATGGCGCCGTGGGTTTTCCTCACGTCGACACATGAAGCGACGCTGGAAGTCGTCTCGCTGGAGGATCTCAAGAAGTACGCGCTCGACCTGAGCTGAGCGCCTTGTCTTCCCGGCGCGCGTGCGTCATTGCGCGTGCGCAGGCTCGGGGCGCGCGGGCTCGGGCCAGTGCAGCGCACGGGCGAGCCCCTCGACCCTGCGCGACGCGGTGATTTTCCCTTCGTTGATGTAGGCCTCGTGGTTGCGTTCGACCTCGTCCAGCTCGTAGAGGTAGTTCACCATGATGCCGGCCGACTGCGCGAGGCCGCGCGGTGAACCGTCGGCCGCCCAATTGATGCGCTCGAGCCGCGCGCCGTTGCGCAGGTGGAAGCGCGCCACCGGGTCCGCGGGGCGGTCGTCGTTGCGCTGCAGGCGGGTGAGGTAGTGCGCGCAGAGCTGCAGCAGGAGCTCGCGGAGCGCCTCGTCGGGCAGTCCGGCGCGATGCGCCGCCGCGCCGCGGTTCTTTTCGATCCAGGAAGCGAGCTTCACGCCGCCCGGAAGGGAGGTCAGGTGCGGCAGGCTCGTCTCGAGCCAGGCGCGAAACCCGGGCACCGGCGAAAGCGTGGCGAAGGTTTTCACCTTCTGCAATTCGGCCTCGATCTCCGCCGCCACCTGCTTGATCAGGAAATTCCCGAAGGAGATGCCGTGCAGCCCGGGCTGGCAGTCGCTGATCGAGTAGAAGATCGCGGTGTCGGCGCGCTCGGGGTCGCCGATCTCGCTTTTGGGATCGAGCAGCGGCTGCACCGTCGACGCAAGGCCTTTGACCAGCGCGACCTCGACGAAGATCAGCGGCTCGTCGGGCAGAGCGGGATGGAAGAACGCGAAGCACCGGCGGTCGGTCGCGAGCCTGCGCCGCAGATCCTCCCACCCGTTGATCTCGTGCACGGCCTCGTAGCGGCTCAGCTTCTCCAGTATGTGGGCCGGTGTATGCCAGTCGATGCGCTGGAGCGTGATGAAACCGCGATTGAACCAGGAGCGCAGCAGGTGCGCGAGGTCGCTCTCCACGGACCGCAGTTCCGGCCTGTTTTTCACTGCGGCGAGTATGCGCCCGCGCAGCTCCACTACTGCCGCCGTACCGCCCGGCGCCATATTGAGCCGGCGGAACAGTTCCTGGCGCGGCGCTTCGACCGCTTGCGCGAGGCTCGAAAGGGCATGCGGCGTGGGCGCCGCGCGATAAGCATCGATTGCGCGGGCCACCGTTTCCGGATCCGGCGCGAAGTCGCGCGCGAGGAGATCGAAGAATTCGGCGCGGCCGGGGTCGTCGAGGGCCGCGTAGACATCGAGCGCTTCCATCGCGAGCGCGGCGCTGGATGGCTCGCCGTGTTCGGCGAGCAGCGCGCGGGAAAGCTCTGCGAGGCGCATGACGCGATCACGGCGGGCGATGACGGCACGCAGTCTCGGGCTCAGCAGCAGGCGCCCGCGCTCGGCAATGGAACGGAAAACCTTGTTGAAGGCGGCTGGCATTCTTTTTCCCCTCACGGCGCATCTAGATTACCCTGCTCGCGAGCGCGAACCAAGCCCCTATTGATTCTCGTGCAAATGGTTGACAACCCTCTGCACCACAAATCTCCCCTCGCCCGCGACACGGGAGAGGGGCGGGGGTGAGGGCAGAGCGGCGTCAGTCATTTCTACGACGCTCGTTAGATACGCTGCACGCCGGCGCGGCCGTCTTC
>CAMPGR010000201.1 GCA_946885605.1 uncultured Pseudomonadota bacterium | reverse complement strand
CGCGCGGCGTGCAGGTGTTTACCCCTGAGCCGGCGCCCGAATGAAGACCGACGAACGATGAGGCCGCAGCTCGCGGCCCGCGATTCGGCGAAAGCCTAGACCAGGTCGGGCCCGATCACGGCGCGTACTCGCGTGAGCCGCTCCGCTTCACACCGCTCGAGCCACCACAGCGCGCCCTTTGCAATGCTCAAGTCGGACGCCGTGCCGGTAAGCGCGAGCGCTGCCGCCTGGCCCAAGGTCGGCTGGTGGCCAACGATGACTACGGTGCCCTGAGCGTGGGGCCACCCGGCGGCTTCGAGCACGGAGGCAGCCGTTGCCATCGTTCCGACTGCGCCGGAAACCTCGAATGTCGGGGCCAACGCGCGCGCGGTTTCCTGCGCGCGGCGCGCGGGGCTCACGACGAGCCGGCAGTTCCCGGGCAGTCTTTTCCCGAGCCACTGCGCCATGCACTCAGCCTGTCGCCTGCCCTCGGCTGACAGGCGGCGCTCTTCGTCGGGAATGCCGCTCTCGGCGTCGGCATGCCGCCATAAAACGAGATCCATTCGGAATACGGCCCCCGGGACGAGCTCGGAAAGGCGCGCGCCTCAGCGTTGGGACGGAGGCACGTACCCGGAAGCGACCTCGGCGCCGCTGCCGAAGAAGTGCCGTTCCATCTGCTGCGCGAGATAGTCGCGCGCCTTCTTGTCGGCAAGGTTGAGCCGGTTCTCGTTCACCAGCATCTTCTGGTGCTCGAGCCACTGTCTCCAGGCTTCCTTCGATACGTTCTCGTAAATGCGCCGGCCGAGCTCACCCGGATACGGGGGCACGTCCAGTCCTTCGGCTTCGCGGCCGAGCTTCACACACTTCACCATACGCGCCATGCTGCGTGCTCCAGAGGTTTTCGAGTCGGCCTCAAGCTACCACCGAGCTTGCCGCGCTTCAAGCGCCGCCGTATCTCACGTTCGCCCGCACGCGACTCGAGGTGACGAGCAGCGGATGATCGCTCCGCGGCTTCTCGAAGAAGTAGCCCTGCACGCAATCGACGCCGAAGGCCTTCAGCATCTCGAGCGTCTCCTCGTCCTCCACGCATTCCGCGATCGTGCTGCGGCGCAGCCCCCGTGCGACCGAAACGATGGCCTTCACGAAAAGCTGGTTGTCGTAGTCGCTCGGCAGATTGCGGATGAAGAGCCCATCGATCTTCACCGAGTCGACCTGCAGGTACTTGAGGTAGGCGAACGATGAAAAGCCGGTGCCGAAATCGTCGAGCGACACGCCGCACCCCGTCTGGCGCAGCGCCTCGATGAAGCGCTGCGCGTCGTGCAGGTCGGAAACCGCGGAAGTCTCGGTGAGCTCGACCAGCAGGCGCTGCGGCGCGACGTTGTGCCGGCGCAGCTCGTCCGCGATGTACTGCGGCAGCGCGGGCTCGCCGAACGAGCGGCCCGAAATATTGACTGCAAGGCCCGGGATCGCGGGAACTTCGGCGAGCATCTGTATCGATTCGCGCAACACCCAACGGTCGATCTCCAGGATCTTTCCCGAGCGCTCGGCGTGGGGTATGAACTGCCCCGGCATGAGGAACGAGCCGGGGTCGTCCTTGTCGCGCATGCGCACCAGCACCTCGAGGTGCGAGAGCCGGTGGCTCGCGGTCTCGTAAATGCCCTGGAACTGCAGGTCCATCAGGTTGTGTTCCAGCGCGTGGCTGATGCGCTCGTTCCACGTGAGGCGCGAGACCATCTGCAGCGTCGTGTCGAGATCGCTGCGATAGATCCGCCAGCCGTTCTTGCCGGAGTCCTTCGCCTGATACATCGCGGTGTCGGCGCGGGCGATCATGTCCTCCACGTTGTCGGCATGATCGGGGAAGAAGGCGATCCCGAGGCTCGTCGTGAGCCGCAGGCTCTGGCCTTCGAACTGGAAACGCACCAGCGCGATCGAGCGGGTCACGCGCTCTGCCAGCACACGCACCATTTCGTCGGTCGCATCCGGAACCAGTATCGCGAACTCGTCCCCGCCGAGCCGCGCGAAGATCTCGTTGCGGCGCACCTGTCCGCCCACTTCGCCCGCCACGCGGATCAGCATGGCGTCGCCCGCGCGGTGGCCGAAGGTGTCGTTGATGTACTTGAAGTCGTCGAGGTCGAAGAAGAAGAGCGCGACGCGCGAGGCGTTGCGCTCGGCATCCGCGATCATGCGACCCAGTTCCTCGTTGAAGCGATGCCGGTTGTAGAGCCCCGTCAGTGCGTCGCGCTCGGCGAGGTAGATGAGCTGCGCCGCGGTCTGGCGCTCGCGCGTGACGTCCTCGAACAGCCACAGGTGGCCGACCGGCCGGCGATGGAGATCCTCCACCGTGTAGCCCTGCTGCGTAATGAGACGCCCGTCCGACATCTGGATCTCGAGCACCCCGAACACTTCGCCGCTCCCGGGCGTTTGCAGGACGTGACGCGCCTGCTCTTCAGCCCGCGCAAGCCTGCATTCCGAGCGCGCGAGCACTTCCTCGGACTGCAGATCGATGAGCCTCGTCCCGGCATCGATCATCCAGATGCGCGAAAAGGCGGGGTTCGCGTAGACGACGTGGTTGTCGGTGCTCACGAACAGTATGCCGATATCCATCGCGGCGAGGAGCGCCGAGAGCCGCGCGTGCTCCTCTTGCGCACGCGTGAGGTACTCCTGCTGCACGCTCTGCGCTTCGCGCAACTCCGCCACCGTGGACTCGAGCTGCTGCTCGGCCTGCTTGCGCTGCCCGATGTCGCGGATGCTGATGCGGATCCCGAGATACCCGCCGTGCGCGTCGTAGATCGGCCGCCAGTCCGCCGCCGCCCAGAATTCCGAGCCGTCCTTGCGGCGGGCGCGAAACTCGTAGTCCTGTCCGCTGTTGCCGCGCAGCGCCCGCTGCACTTGACGCACCGTCCGGGTGACATCCCCGGCGCTGACGAAAGGCGCGGGAAAGTTTTCCGTGGCGAGGCACTCCTGGGGCGTATAGCCGAACATGTCGAAGACGCGCGGATTCACCCAGATCAGTTTCCCTTCCGGGTTGATCCACAGCTCGCAGTCGTAGCTGTAGTCCGCAATCGCCGTGAACTTCGCCTCGCTCTCGGCAAGCGCGCGGATGCGCTCCTGGAGCGCAGCCGCCATGGTGTTGAACGCGTGGGTGAGTCGGCCGACCTCGTCGCGGCTTTCCACCGGCAGGTGCACGTTCAAGTCGCCCGCCGCCATCTGCGCACTGGCATGCGTGAGCCGCACGAGACTGCGCGTGAGCCAGTACGAGAGCCCGACCATGGACACGAGCGAGAGAATCAACGCCACGATGCCGATCGTGAGGTTGTCGCGCACCAGCTCCGAGCGCGCGCTCTGCATGAAGGCCGTCGAAAGGCCGAAGCGCAGCGTGCCGTGCGTGACGCCATCCATCTCGATCGCGACCTCGCTGTCGAGCTGCCCGGCGTCCTCCGCGCCCCGGCGTGCCGCGGGATGAAGCGCCGGGAGTGGGCGATCGCGGTCCCAGCCGCTCGCCGCGACGGCCTTGCCCGCGTCATCGAAAAGCACGAGGTAGGTGATGCCGTCCTCGCGCCGCACGCGGTCAAGGACGCGCTGCGCGCTGGCGTAATCGCGTGCCGCGAGGGGCGGCGCGAGCACAGCCCGCAGGAATTTTTTCTGGTCGTCGAGCTGGGCGCGCGTGCGCTCGGTGAACTTCTGCTCCATGATGCTGATGCCGTTCACGATGAGCAGGGCGAGCATGACGGTTTGCACGAGAACGCCCGCAATCAGCAGTCGCGCGCGCAGCGAGGGGGCAAAGGCGCGCGTGCCGGCGAAGGAGGAAATCATGCGCGGTCCATGGCGGCTACAGGCGCTTGGTGAGAACCACCGAGCGGCGCTGCAGGTTGTAGAGCGCCCGCCGCTCGCCCGGCAGCACGTCCACGCTCGCCTCCTCGAAGCCGCGCTCGATGAACCAGTGCTCGGCGCGCGTGGTGAGCACGAAGAGCTTCTTCAGCTTCGCGCGCCGCGCCCGGATCTCGATCTCGCGCAGCAAGCGCTCGCCCGCGCCCTGGTTGCGAAAGTCCGGGTGCACGGCGAGGCACGCAAGCTCCCCCGCGCGCTCGTCGGGAAAGGGATAGAGCGCGGCGCACGCCACCACCATGCCGTCGTGATCGAGCACGATGAAGCGGTTCATTTCGCGCTCGAGGAGGCTGCGGTTGCGCTTGACGAGCGTGCCGTCCGCTTCGAGCGGCTCGATCAACTGCAGGATGCCGCCCATATCATCGGCGCGCGCGGGCCGCAGCGTCTCCAGCGGGTCGGGCGTCAGCAGCGTGCCGACGCCGCGATGGGTGAAGAGCTCGAGCAGCAAGGCGTCGTCGACATGGCCCGAAATCAAGTGAGCGCGCTTGACACCCTGCTCGCACGCGCGCGCCGCCGCCGGGAGATAGAACCTCACGTCGGTGTCGGGGAGCGCGCCGCGCGCGATGAGCGCCTGTGCGCGCTTCACGGTGAGCTCGCGCAGCAGTTCGCCGCGCCGGCCGGTGACCCCCGCGGCATCCATGAGGAAGATCAGCTTGTCGGCCTGGAGCGCGCCCGCCGTCGCGGCGGAGGCGTCCACCGCCGAGAGGTGGTCCTCGTCGCCCCGGCGCGAAGGGCCGCGCGGAGAGATCAGCACGTGCTCCGCGTCATGGAGGCGCCGCAGCA
>CAMPGR010000200.1 GCA_946885605.1 uncultured Pseudomonadota bacterium | reverse complement strand
CGAGACGATCACGGTAAGCGGCTCGTCGACCACCTGCCGCTCGAAGACCGCGCGCGAGGTTCTCGACTTTCCAGCGGCAGCGCGCGCGGAGCGACGCGCGCCCGGTCTCGTACGCCTCGCGGATCGCCTGGCGCGAGCTGATGATCTGTCCGCCGCCGGGGAAGTCGGGGCCCTTGACGATGTCCATCAGCGCTTCGGTCTTCATCCTGGGCTGGCGGATGAGCGCGATCGCGGCTTCCGCCACTTCGCGCAGGTTGTGCGGCGGAAGCTCGCAGGCCATGCCGACCGCAACGCCGGAGGCGCCGTTCAGGAGCAGCATCGGCAGCCGCGCCGGAAGCAGTTCCGGTTCCTTCAAGCGCCCGTCATAATTGGAGATGAAGTCGACGGTATCCTGGTCGATTTCCGAGAGCAGGAGATCGGCGATCGGGGTCAACCGCGCTTCGGTGTAGCGGTAGGCCGCGGGCGCATCGCCGTCCGCCGTGCCGAAGTTGCCCTGCCCGTCGATCAGCGGATAGCGGAGACTGAAGTCCTGCGCCATCCGCGCGAGCGCATCGTACGTCGAGGCGTCGCCGTGCGGGTGATACTTGCCGAGCACCTCCCCCACGATGCGCGCCGACTTGGAATGCTGCACGCCGGGCCGCAGATTCAGTTCGTGCATCGCATAGAGGATGCGCCGCTGCACCGGCTTCTGGCCGTCTTCGACGTTGGGAATGGCGCGGCCGCGCACCACACTCATCGCATAGGTGAGGTAGCTCCGCTCGGCAAACGCCGCCATGTCGATGTAGTCATCGCCGCCGATCGCCGCGGGAGAGGGCGGCACGCCGCCCGCCCCGCCGCCGCCTTCGAAGAGATCGAGCGTCGCCTCGTCTCTGGCGCGCCCTCGAGTCTTGGTATCCGTCGTCATACGTCAGCCTCGACCTGGTCGCCCTTCTCTTCCATCCACGCGCAGCGGCTCTCGGCCTCGCGCCGCGACATCAGCATGTTGAAGAGCGCGTAGGTCTTGTCGCGGTCCTCGATCTTGACCTGCAGCAGGCGCCGCGTATCCGGGCAGAGGGTCGTCTCCCACAGTTGCACCGGATTCATTTCGCCCAGCCCCTTGAAGCGCTGGATGGACAGCGACTCCATGCGTATGCCGTCGTCGCGCGCGCGGTCGAGGATGCTCTTCAGCTCCTCGTCGTCGAGCGCGTAGGCCTTCTTGGCCGGCCGCTTGCCGTGCGCCGGGACGTCGACCTTGTAGAGCGGCGGGCAGGCGACGCAGATGTGGCCGCGCTCGATCAGCTTGGGGAAATGGCGATAGAAGAGGGTCAGCAGCAGCACCGAGATATGCGCCCCGTCGACGTCGGCGTCGGTCATCGAGGCGATTTTTCCGTAGCGCAGTCCGGAGAGATCCGGTTCGTCGGCTTCGCCGTGCGGATCGACGCCGATCGCCACTGCGATATCGTGAATTTCCGCGTTGGAGAAAAGGAGCTCCCGCTTCACCTCCCAGGAGTTGAGCGCCTTGCCGCGCATCTTGTAGATCGCCTGGAAGCGTTTGTCGCGCGCCTGCTTCGCCGAGCCGCCGGCGGAGTCGCCCTCCACCAGGAAAAGCTCGTTTTCGGCGAGATCGCTCGACTCGCAGTCGGTGAGCTTCTCCGGCAGCATCACGACGCTCGAGGACTTCTTGCGCTCGACCTTCTGCACCGTGCGCGAACGCTCCACCGCCGCGCGGATCACGAGCTCCGCGATCTTCCTGCCGTGGTCGACGTGCGTGTTCAACCACAGTTCGAACGGATCGCGGACCATCGCCGACACCAGCTTCAGCGCGTCGCGATTGGAGAGCTTCTCCTTGGTCTGACCGTGGAACTGCGGCTCCAGCACTTTTGCGGAGAGGAAGTACACGGTGCGCGACCACGCGTCGTCCGCCTGCAGGCGTATGCCCCGGGGCATCATGTTGTGGTGCTCGGCGAAGGCGCGGATTGCGTCGAAGATGCCATCGCGCAGCCCGGCTTCGTGCGTGCCGCCCGCCGGCGTGGGAATGAGGTTCGCGTACGATTCGCCGTAGCCCTTGCCGTCCTCCACGAAGGCGAACGCCCAGCCTGCGCCCTCGCCCGCCGCGAAGCCGTTCGCCTCCTGCACGTACTTCTCGCCGACGAAGATGGGCGCCACCGGCTGCGCTTCGGCGAGCAGCTCTTCGAGATAGCCCTTCATGCCTTCGGGATAGTTCCAGGTGCGGCTCGTCGTCTCCTTCGACCCTTCGATGTTGAGCGTCACTTTGACGCCCGGAAGCAGCACGGCCTTGGAGCGCACGATGCGCTCGAGATCAGGAAGCGAGACTTTCGGAGAATCGAAATACTTGTGGTGGGGCCAGATGCGTAGCGACGTACCGGTATCGTTGCGCGGGCACTTGCCTTTTACCTTGAGCTTTTGCGCGACCGCTCCATTGGCGAAAGCCATGGCGTGAATCTGGCCCTCGCGCCGCACTTCCACTTCGAGGCGCTCGGAGAGCGCATTGGTGACCGAAACGCCGACACCGTGTAGCCCGCCGGAAAACTTGTACGCGGCATCCACGTCGTCCTTGGAAAATTTCGCGCCGGCGTGAAGCTCGGTGAGCACGAGCTGCACCGTCGGAATTTTTTCCTCTGGGTGGATACCGACCGGAATGCCGCGCCCGTTGTCGGCAACCGTCACCGATCCATCGCGGTGCACCGTGACGTCGACGCGTGTCGCGTAGCCGCCGTAGGCTTCGTCCGCCGCGTTGTCGATCGCTTCCTGAATGATATGGGTGGGGTCATTCGTGCGGGTGTACATCCCCGGCAGGCGCTGTACGGGCTCGATGCCCCGCAATTTTCGCACTGAAGCTTCGTCGTATTTCCTTACCGCCATGTGTTCCCGGTGCGCAACTGGTACGCGTTACAAAGTGTGCATTGTACCAAGAGCGGCCGGTGCGACGATGAAAATTCGCGGCGATTATTGCCATAGGAATGTGCCGAGGTTTACACACCCGCCTCTTGATCACCGGTTTGATTCTGGTTCATTATGCTGGTCGGGTTTCGCTTTGCGCTACGCCCCTAGATGCGTCTTTCATGGGTGAAGTAGGCGGTGGGAAGGCCGCTGTCGGGCGCCTTTACTGCAGAATCTCCAGGTCACCGACGCCGGCGATGCGCACCCTGTCGCCTACACCGTAGCGGGTGCCATCGCTGCGTTCGATGAAGCGCAAGCCGCCGCCGTCGAGCCGAATCGTGACCTCGTAAGTTGTTTCGCGAAAACGCTCGCGCATTTCAGGCGTGCCAACGCCGCCTACAGAAGGCCGCTCCGTGGTTTCCCGGCCGAGCGGAAGGTAGATCACGGCGCCAACGAGATTGCGGTCGGAGAATCCCGAAGAGCTGCCCGGCGGGGCGCCCTGCAACGACTCCGGCACCACGGGTCTTCGTTCCACCTGCTTTTCCCGAATCGAAACGATGCGGCCGCACAGCTCGCAAGGTTCGCCCGGCTGGAGGTATGCAGTCGGAGCGGGCTGTCGAAAATCAGGGATCCGGATGGTCTGCGCCAAGGCGGTCATAACCATGCACAGCGCGCCGGCGAGTGCGGTTGAAACCCCGGCCCGGCGCTGGAACTGAAGTTTCGCGCTGCAGTTCATGGCGTACGGCTGCCGCTACTCGCTGAGCGCCTGCACGAAGTACGTGGCGGAAAGCAGCAGGCTCGGCGGACCAAGGCGTCCCAGCCAGCGGTTATAGATGCTCCCGATCTCGCCGCTTCGATAGAGTCGTGCCAGGACACGATTCACGGCAAGTCGGAATTCGTGGTCCCCGCGGGGAAGTGCGAACGCGTATGGCTCGATGGAAAAGTCCTCTTCGAGCAGCTTGAAGGTGCCGCTCCCGGGGCTCGCCGTCACAAGCTCGATCAGCGTCGTACGATCCGAGGCGAATCCCTCCACCTTCGAATCGTTGAGGAGCTTAAATCCCTCGGCCCGCGTTTTTACGGGCACCACGCTCGCTTTGATCGACCGCTGCGCCAGGGATTGGCGGAGCACTTGCTCCGTCGTTGTCCCCGTGATTACCGCGATTCGCTTGCCGTCGAAATCCAGCAGACGTCCAAAAGCCGCATCACTCCTGGCAAGGATGCTTCCGCCGTCTACAAAGATGATCAGGCTAAAGTCCACGATAGCCTGCCGCGACAGTGTCCATGTCGTCGTACTGCACTCGATGTCGACCTGCCCGGTGCGAACAGCTTCCAGGCGCTCTTGAATCGTAAGCACCACCCAGCGGGTCTCGAGTTTCTCCAGCTTGAGCTGTGTACGTATGCCGACCGCGATCTCACGGCACAGATCAGTTGAAAATCCTTGTGGCTGCTTATCGGGTCCCACGAAGGAGAATGGCGCGGCGCCGTCGATATAGCCCATCGTTATGACGCCTCTCTCACGGATGCGATCCAGGCTGCCCTGACTCGCAGCCGGCGCAGAAAGCGATGCCAGCATCAGCATCGCGAATACGATCAGCGCGTACATCGGCTTGTCTTGCTCGAAACAAGACTCGCTGCACTTTATGGCAGTGCCATTCACCCTGCCTTCCCGACATGTGCACGTTGCAACGGCACGATTGTGTTTGGGAGGCATGGGGCTCCACCATTGCACTTTGGTGCAATGGACGATGGACCCGGCGATTCCCAGTGAATCGCTCCTGCGCCGACTTCAAGCCGAGTACTGGAAGGATGTCAGGAAGGCCTCACGGCGATTACAAAAGACAGCGCGCCGCTATCCGATGGGCCTTTTCTTGACCACACGGTCTCAGTTAGTGACCGAGATCAAGTCCTACA
>CAMPGR010000199.1 GCA_946885605.1 uncultured Pseudomonadota bacterium | reverse complement strand
CGCCATGCGGATGACCACATTGACTTCCCCGAGGCCGGCGGCCTCCAGCGAACTCATGTAATGCGGCAGCAGGCGCTCGGCGTCCGTCATGGCAAGCCCGCAGGTCGGTTTCGCGGGGCAGGCCATCGCCCGCCGGCGCACGGTCGATATTTCATGCGGCTGCGCCACGCCGTGCTCGGCGAGCACGCGATCCACCCATGGGCGCCGCTCGGCCGGCACGTGGCAGAGCAGGAGATCCTGGTTGGGCGTGACGCGCACGCCGAGACCGAGTGCACCAACGACCTTGCGCACGGCGCTGCGCATCCTCAGGTCTGCGGTATTCTGCAGGCGTCCATTTTCCACCGGGAGCCCGTAGAAGAATCTCTCACCATCGCCCGCCTCGGGATGCCATCCGTGATGATAGCGTTGCAACGGAATCGGCAGCGGCGGCGTGTCAGGGAGCCGGATGCCGAAGCGGCTGCGCAGCGCCGCCTTGACGTTGTCGGCACCGAGCCTGCGCAGCGTGTACTTCCAGCGTGCCTGGCGGCGGTTCTTGCGCTCGCCGTGCTCTTTCTGCAGGACGACGATGGCGCGAACCGTATCGACCACCTGCTCGCGGGGCACGCGTCCCATATGGATGCCGAGCAACTGTTGCGTTTCGGGCTGGTTGTGCGTGATACCGAGCCCACCGCCCGTATACAAATCGTACCATTCGGCCGAGCCGCCGGCCGCTATCGGCAGGAAACCCACATCCTGGGTGAGGAGGTCGATCGAGTTGTCGTGCGGGTGCGCGATGCCGACCTTGAATTTTCGGGGCAGGTAGTGTGCTCCGTAGATCGGCTCATCGTTGTTGAGCGGGGCAAGGGTGCGGCCCTGCTCGTCCGCGAGGAAGATCTGCGCGTACGCGGAGGTGCGCGGCGCAAGCTCGCGGGCGATGGCGTGCGCGAGCGTGCGGGCGTCGAGCGGAAGGTCGCGGTCGAGATCGTCGACCGGACTGCACATCGTGTTGCGGTTGACGTCGCCGCATGCGCCGAGCGTGCTCAAGCCACAGCCGCCACCGCCCAGCGGCGCAGCGATATGGCGGACGAGCCCGGCGAGATCGCGCCCCTTCACGAAATGAAACTGGATGCCCTCCCGTGACGTGAGGCGGAGCGTGCCGTTGGCATAGCGGTCGGCGGCGTCATCGAGCGCGTCCCACTGTTGCGGCGAAAGCTCGCCACCGGCCGGATTCTTGACCCGCACCATGAAGATGTAGTCGCCGGTCTTACCGCCGCTCGCATCACGCACCCGCTGCTTATACACGCCGAAGTGCTTGGCGATTTCCTTCGCCGCTTCGGAGATCGTCGCGATGTCGCCCTTCGCGACCTGCTCGAGCTCCAGCGCGAACGGCTTTCTCTCGGCGCCGTCGGCGACGTACAAGAGCCCGACGCTCCGCGCCTTGAGCTGGTCCGTTTGGGACATCTCGGTTACGTCTGCGTTTTGCAGCGTAACGGGAGTCATGATGCTGTCGCGCTTCATGTCCGGAAGGGTCGGACGGTGCGCGATTCGCCGAGGGCGTCGCTGGGCTCGACGCGAGCAGATGTTCTGCTGCGAGCTTCCTCTTCTCGGTTCAGTCTCGGCGTGCCGCGCCCGAATCGATGTGACTCAAGTTAGCGCGTCGATTCGTTCGATTCAATGTGGCGTCAAGATTATCGGGTGCCTTCCTAATAACGGCGCAAGCTATCACTTCCTGAAGGGTCTTGCCGTGCTCGCGTACCTGCCGACCGGCGCGATGCCGCTGCGGCACGAGATCGCGCAGTGACGATGGCCGAGCCGTGGAGGGTCAGGGCTTCCGTGCGGATGTCGCGAAATCGGTTTGCCCTGAGCGCATCATCGAGCTCTGTCACCCAGCGCGTCTCCTCGATGAGTTGCGGGAGCCCGAAGTAGATCTCGCGCCACGCCGGAAAGAACGGTGTGCCCGCGAACTGCAGCGTTCTGAAATAAAGGCGCCACAAGCGCTGCAGATGCCGCTTCGGCGGATAGACGAAGTCGTGCATGAGGAGCAATCCGCCTTCTTTGAGCATTTCGCTCGTGTTGCGCGTGAGCGCGGGCAGATCCGCGTACTTCGCGAGGTACGAGGAGCACACGCAGTCGAAGCGCTCGGCTGCGCGATAGTCCTCCGCGCGGCTCAGCACCAGCTCGACATTGCGCAGCCCGAGGCGTTGCACCTTTTCGCGCGCATAACGGAGATATTCTTCGCGCAGCTCGACACCGACCACGCGACAATCGGGATAACGGCGTGCGATGGCGAGCGTCAATATCCCGGTGCCGCAGGCGAGATCGAGGATGCGCGACGGGTTTGTGGGGAGAAGGGAAACGATGCGCCGCTTCCACAGACGATCGATACCGAACGTCGCAAAGTTCACCATGAAGTCATAGCTCGCGCCCGTGCCATCGAAGAAGCGATGGACGAGAGCGAGCCGCTCTTCGCTTCCTTCCATACCTCTAGGCCGCCACCCTGAAGTTGAGCATCATGCCGTGATCCTCGTGCTCGAGATTGTGGCAGTGAACCATGTACACCTGGTCGCCGAGATAAGTGTGGCTGAAGTCGATGGCGAAGCGCACCGTCTCGCCCGGCCAGACGAGCACTGTGTCCCTCCAGCCGAGATCCGGGGCGGAGAGCCCGCGCTCGTTCACGGCGTTGCGCCGCTGCTGCTCGGGGCTTCCTATCCTTTCGAGAAGCTGGAACTGGAAGCCGTGCACGTGCATGGGATGCGGCATGCCGCGCGCCGCATTGCGCACTTCCCACACTTCCGTTGTGCCGCGCTTCACGACGATCGGCGTTGCGCGCACGTTGTACGCGAGTCCGTTGATGCGCCAAGCGCCGTTGAGCTGTTCGAGCCGCAGCACCCGACGGCGCGCGCTCCGCGCATCGATCGCTTCCACTATAGAGAGATCGCGCGGCACGTTCGCCCGATAGTCGATCCGGCGTCTCACGTGGATCTTCATGAGATCGAATCCCGCACCCTGCTCAGGACCCGCTTCACTGCTCGCGAAGCCGACCTCGTGCCCTGCGTGCCGGCCGGGGGAATGCTTGGGCGCGTCGAGATGCATGGGATCGAACGGCAGGCTCGCGAGAACGATGGAATCGCCCGCCGCGGCGCTGCGCAGATCGAGCAGCACATCGAGGCCTCCGCGGGAGACAGGAATGCTTCGGTCGCGGTGTAAGGCCGCTCGAGCAGGCCGCCGTCGTTCCCGATCACGTGATACGTGAGCGGCGTGCCGTTCGCGAGGAAGGCAAGGCGATACAGCCGTGCGTTGGAACCGTTGACGATGCGAAAGCGATAGATCCGGCTTGTCGCCTCGAAGTACGGGCGTAGCGTACAGTTCACGAGAATCCGATCGCCGAGATAACCGTGCATGCGCTCTTCGGCATTCGGTGCGTACACGGGGCATCCTTCGGCATCGAGCCGCTTGTCCTGGATGAGGAGTGGGATGTCGGTTTCCCAGAGCTTGAAATCGAGCGCCCGCTGAAGCCGCGCCTCGTCGTCGTCCTCCACGATGAAGAGCCCCGCGAGACCGAGATGCGTCTGCTTGCCGGTGAGATGGTGCGGGTGCGGGTGATACCAGCAGGTCGCGGAGCGATTGGCGACGGTGTAGTGGTAATCGTAGGTGGCCCCGGCCGGCACCGCGTAGTGCGGATGGCCGTCGTTGTTGCTGTCGACCTTGAAGCCGTGCCAATGGATGATGCTTTCCTCGTCCAGCGCATTCCAAAACTTGACGCCGACCGTCGCGCCGGAGTGGATGCGCAAAGTGGGGTTGAGGAGCGTGCGTCCGTGGTATTCGCACTCATAAGCGAGCGCGGTTGCCGATGCGCCGCCAGCCACGCCGTGCACCGCCTTCGCGACGAGTGTGATCGAGTCCGGCATATCCAGAAGCGCATGCAAGCCCTCCGCACCCGGAGCCGCGAGCCGATTCGGAAAGGCGGGATCGTGCGGCATTGGCGCATCGATTGCGCGCCGCGCTTCATCGGGGAGCGGGCGGTTGCGCCACCAGAAACCGGCCGCCATGCCGGCGGCGGCCGCTCCGGTGGCCGCTGCGGTGATGAAGCGCCTGCGAGTCGTCACACTCGCATCATAGTCTCAACCACGCTGCAAGCGAGAGACGCAGGAAACGCCGAGCGCAAGGTCAAGGCGTAATCGCGACTTTCAGGACGCCATCGCGTTGATGGGCAAAAAGGTCGTAGGCGCGCTCGATGTCGTCGAGCTTGAAGCGGTGCGTGACGAGCGGCTTCAAGTCCGCGCGCTGGCCCTCGATCACGTTCATCAGGCGGCGCATGCGTTCCTTGCCGCCCGGACACAGGGTCGTGATGATCTTGTGGTCGCCGAGCCCCGCCGCAAAGGCATCGACTGGCAGCGTCAGCGCCTTCGAATAGACGCCGAGGCTCGACAGCGTGCCGGCGGGCCGCAGGACGCGGAGCGCCGCCTCGAAGGTCGGCTGTGTGCCGAGCGCCTCGATGGCGACATCGACGCCGCGGCCATCGGTGATGCGGCGGATTTCGTCCACCGGATCGTGCTTTCGAAAATCGACGACGTGATCCGCGCCGAGCCGCTTCGCCATGGCGACGCGCTCGGGGACGGTCTCGACGGCGATAATCGTGGTTGCGCCCATGAGTTTCGCGCCGACGGTTGCGCAGAGGCCGATCGGGCCTTGGGCAAAAACCGCCACCGAGTCGCCGATGCACACCTTCCCGCTCTCGGCGCCCGCGCAACCGGTGGACATGATGGCGGGACACATCAGCACCTCTTCGTCGGTGAGGCCGTCCGGCACGGGGCTCAGG
>CAMPGR010000198.1 GCA_946885605.1 uncultured Pseudomonadota bacterium | reverse complement strand
GTTACGAGTGGCGATGGCACCGAGGGCGTCGGCAGCTCCCCCGCGGAATTCGGCGCGCATCTCAGGAACGAGCGCGATCAATGGGCCAAAGTCGCGCAGA
This sequence comes from uncultured Pseudomonadota bacterium, assembly GCA_946885605.1. Next base: position 4,714 of record CAMPGR010000198.1, on the reverse strand, counting down.
TCGCCAACATTCGCACTCAGTAAGATTGCCGTTCTTCAAGTGCGAAGCTCTTCCATTTCTCCCTCCCCTTCAAGGGGAGGGTAGGGTGGGGATGGGTTTGCGCTGAAGGAGTCTGCACTCTATGAGCAACCTGGAAATCGTGCGCCGCGCCGACATTCCGTGGGAAGACCGCAAGAACGTGGACGGCTGGCCGAGCCGCGCCGGCATGTATTGCGACGATCGCGAGCATGCGCTCTGCATGCGGTTGATCGACTACCCCGTCGGCTCCACGGAGCCGCGGCACGTGCATGGCGGATCGCACGCGACCACCGTGCTGAAAGGCCGCGCGATCGTGGATGGGCTTACGCTGGGCCCGCTCGACGTCGTGCTCGGCCCGAGCAACGAGCCTCATGGGCCGCTGCATTATCCGGAAGGCTGCCAGCTCTTCAGCGTGTTTCACGGCAGCTACTACCACAGCGAGATCGAGAAGCTGTCCGAAGCGAAGCACTACCGGCTCATACAATCCACGCAATTGCCGTGGGAAAAGAGCGGCGCCGGAGGATATGAAGCCAAAACGCTGGTCGATCGCGGCGTGGGACCGCTGCGCCTGCGTGCGCTCCGGTTCGGGCCGGGGGCGGAGTTGCGCGCGAACGATGTGCTGCCGTTCTACGCAGCGCTCGTCGTGCAGGGCGACGTTGTGGTCGGTAATGAGACGCTCGGCGCCCGGGATTTCATGCGTGCCAGCGGCGCTGGCACGCGCAGTGCCATCCGCTTTCCGCAGGGCGCAACGCTGCTCGCCGTCTCGCTCCAGCAGACTGGATGACGCCTTCCATACACACTTGTCATACCGGCGAAAGCCGGTATCGAGAGAAAGCGGACCGTGCAGAGCACCCTTTCTGGATCCCGGCTTGAGCCGGGAAGACGAACTGAGCTCGTGCCGACGCGATGAAACACTCGACGCTCGGGGCATACGACATCGCAGACCTCCGCGAAATGGCGCGCCGCCGCCTGCCGAAAGGCATCTTCGAATTCATGGATCGCGGCAACGGCGACGAAGTGGCGCTCGCCAACAATCGCGCCGCGTTCGAGCGCTTCAAGTTGAATCCGCACATGCTGGTCGATACCTCGCGGCGCAGCCTCGAGACCACGCTCTTCGGCCGCAAACAGGCAATGCCACTCGCCATCGCGCCTACGGGCTCTGCCGGGCTCACATGGTTCCAGGGCGAAATCGCGCTCGCGCGTGCCGCGCGCGAAGCCGGCATTCCGTTCGCGCTCGCGACCGGGTCGATGACGGCCCTGGAGAAAGTCGCCGAGGAGGCGGGCGGCACGCTCTGGTTCCAGGTGTACATGTGGCCGGATCGCACGCTCTCGCACCGGCTGATCGACCGTGCGAAAGCGGCGGGATATCAGGCGCTCATCGTGACGGTCGACACGCCGGTTACACCCGGTCGCGAATACAACCTGCGCAACGGCGTCACCATCCCGTTCCGTTTCACCCGGCGCAACGTGACGGACGTGCTGATGCACCCGCGGTGGCTCGCGCAGGTCCTCATGCGCTATCTCATGACGAGCGGCATGCCGCGCTACGAGAATTACCCCACCGAGATGAAGCAGCGGATCACGGCGCTCCCCATGGGCCGCTCTATGATGGTCACCGACTCTCTCACCTGGGACGATCTCCGCGCGCTGCGCAAGCTGTGGCCACATCCCCTCATGGTGAAGGGCATACTGCGGGCGGAAGATGCGAGGCTCGCGGCCGATTGCGGCGCCGACGGCGTCATCGTCTCCAATCACGGCGGGCGCGCGGTGGACAGCACGATGGCGCCGATCGAAGTCCTGCCGCGCATCGTGGATGCCGTCGGCAAACGCATCACGGTGCTGGTGGACAGCGGCTTCCGGCGCGGCGCGGACGTGGCGAAAGGGCTGGCGCTCGGCGCGAATGCGGTGCTCATCGGTCGCGCAACGCTCTATGGCACAGCGGTGGCGGGGCAGGCGGGCGCTGCGCGCGCGATCGAAATCTACCGCGACGAGTTGGATCGGCTGCTCGCGCTCATCGGCTGCCGCGACATTGCCGAGCTCGACCGCGAGTTCCTGGTCCTGCCGGAGGGATTCGACGCCGCGGCGAAGGTTCTCGACACGCCGCAGTTGCGGCCGCGCGCTTTGCCTTGACGCCTAACGCGTGTGGCGACGCCCGCGCCGTCGATCCAGTGAAATGCCCAGCCTCGCCAGCGCGTCGCACAGCTCTGCGAAAGTGGTGACGTGAAAAGCGGGCAAACCCGCTTCGCGCGCGCCGCGCACGTTCTCTTCGGTGTCGTCTAAAAAGGCGAGCCGGGACGGCGCCACGCCGATGTCCTCCGCGATGCGCAGGAAGGCGTCCGGGGAGGGCTTGCGCACCCCCAGCTCGTGCGAGCAGAAGATCTTCGAAAAATGCCGCAGCAGCTCGCGATACTGCTCGCTCCAGTAAGCGTGGTGAAGCGCATTCGTGTTGGAGAAGAGATAGAGTGGCATCTCGTGCACAAGCGTCTCGAGCAGCTCGTTCATCCCCGCGCGCGGCGCGACGAAAATGGCATTCCAGCCCGCGAGCAACTGCTCGTCGGAAAGAGGCGCCCCCAGCGACTCGCGCAACGCGGCGAAGTACTGAGCGCCATCCATCTGGCCCGTCTCGTGCGCTTCGTACGCTTGGTCGAATGCAAAACGCTGCGCGATGACGGTGCCCGGCACGCCCGCCGCGCGAGCCCAGGATTCGAACACGCGCCCGAAGTCGATATCGACGACGATGTTGCCGAAGTCGAAGAGCAGCGCGTCGACGGCGGTATCAGAAGGAGCCACGTCGATACGTTACCCGGTATGACTTTTCCCGGCAATTCGCGGGCGGCGCTGCTTGACTCGCGCGCATGAGGCTCGTCCGCATTGTGAGCGGCTGGACTTTGGTTGAAGTCACTGCGGCGCTTTGCTAGCATCCTCGCACACGCGAGTTCTCAGCGCGCTCACACTCGAGACACTTCGGGCGCGCTTCCGTAACCGCGAAGACCCCGAGGGAGGAGCGTCACTTGCCGAAAACGACCGGCCCGCGTTTTGTCGCCGACGCACTGCGTGGGTACGGCGTGACGCACGTCTTCTTCGTGCCGCAGATGCTGCTCGAGACGCTGACGGCGATGGAAGGCATGGGGATCCGGCGCGTCATGACGCACGGCGAGAAAGCGGCAGCGTACATGGCGGACGGTTACGCGCGCGCGAGCGGCAAGCCCGGCGTCTGCATGGCGCAGCACGTCGGCGCATCGAACCTCGCTGCAGGCCTCAAGGATGCCTATCTTGCCTGTTCGCCGGTGATCGCGTTGACCGGCGGACCGGCGCCGCTTGCACGTCATCGCCACGCGTATCAGGAGCTCGAGGACTTCACCCAGTTCGAGCGCTGCACGAAGCTCAACGCGCACGTCGATCACGTCGCGCGGCTGCCCGACATGCTGCGCCAGGCCTTCCGCGAGGCGACGACGGGATGTCCGGGCCCGGTGCATCTGCAGATCGCCGGCCACCATGCGGAATCGGTCATGACCGAAGCGGATCTCGAGCTGCTGGTCGAAGAGCAGTATCGCCGCACGCCGGCCTATCGGTCTGCGGCGGATCCCGCGCACGTCGCCGAGGCGCTGCGGCTGTTGAATGCAGCGGAGCGTCCCGTCATCGTCGCGGGCGGCGGCGTGGCATGGTCGGGTGCGCAGCCCGAAGTCGTCGCCCTCGCGGAAAGACTGCAGATTCCGGTCGCAACCTCGCTCAACGCGAAGGGCGCGATACCCGACACGCATCCACTCGCGGTCGGCGTGGTCGGCACGTATTCGCGCGCCTGCGCCAATCGCACCGTGGGCGAGTCCGATCTCGTCTTCTACATCGGCAGCCGCACCGGCGGGCAGGTGACCGCACGCTGGCAGGTGCCGCGCTCCGGCAAGCGGGTGATCCATCTCGATATCGACGCGCGCGAGATCGGGCGCAACTATCCGACTCTAGTCGGACTTCTCGGCGACGCGCGTACCGTTTTGCGGCAGATGGTCGATGCCGCGGCCGGCGTGAAAGTTGCGCAACGCTCGGGCTGGCTGACCCGGGTGCGCACGCTGGTGCAGGAATGGCGCGAGTCGGTCGCCGCGAACCTTGATTCCGGCGCCGTGCCCATGCGGCCGGAACGCGTCTGCCGCGAAATTTCTCGCGTGCTGCCCGAGGGCGGCGTCCTCGTGTGCGATACGGGGCATTCCGGCATCTGGTGCGGGGCGATGGTGGATTTCACGAAACCGCGTCAGCGCCTCATCCGCTGCGCGGGTTCGCTCGGCTGGGCGCTGCCCGGGGCGCTCGGTGTGAAATGCGCGCTGCCCGATGCGCCGGTGGTATGCTTCGCGGGCGACGGCGGCTTCTATTATCACCTCGCGGAACTCGAGACCGCCGCCCGTTACGGCATCCATCTCGTCGCGATCGTGAACAACAACGGCGCGCTCAATCAGGAAATTCCGCACTTCGATAAGGCGTACGGCGGCGACCCGGACGAGCGCGGGCGCGAGATGTGGGGATTTACGCCGGTGAATTTCGCCAAGGTCGCGGAGTCGCTGGGATGCGTGGGAATGCGCGTCGAGCAGCCGGACGGGGTCGCGCCGGCGCTGGAGAAAGCCCTGAAGATGAACCGGCCGCTCGTGATCGATGTCGTGACCGACCACCGCGCGTTTTCGCCGAAGACGTGGACGGGAGCCTGACGCAC
>CAMPGR010000197.1 GCA_946885605.1 uncultured Pseudomonadota bacterium | reverse complement strand
CGCCCGGCGAGCGCGTGTCGATCCCGTATTCGGGCAAGTCGCTCTACGGGATCCTCCGCAAGCCCGCGGGCGCGGCGAAGCCGCCGGTCGTGGTGATGTGCGTCGGTCTCGATTCCACCAAGGAAGAGCTCGACGTCTACGAGAACATCTTTCTTGCCCGTGGCATGGCGACGCTCGCCTTCGACGGCCCGGGGCAGGGCGAGGCCGAGTACGATTTCCCGATACGCGGCGACTACGAAGTCGCCGTGAAGGCGGTCTTCGATTACATCGAGACGCGCGCCGACGTGGACTCGAAGCGCGCCGCAATCTGGGGCGTCTCGCTCGGTGGTTACTACGCGGCGCGCGCGGCGGCGTTCGAAAAGCGCGCGAAAGCGTGCATCTCCCTCTCCGGCCCGTACAACTGGGTGGAGACGTTCGATGGCCGGAACGAGCTCTCGCGCGAAGCGTTCCGCGTGCGCGCGCATGCAAAGACGATGGAAGAGGCGCGTGAAGTGGCGAAAACGCTCACGCTCGAGGGCGTCGCGAAGAACATTAGTTGCCCGATCTATGTCGTAGGCGGCGAATTCGACCACCTCACGCCGCCCCACAACGCGAGGCGCATCGCGGCGGAGGTGTCGGGCCCATGCGAGCTTTTGATCGTGCCGGGCGGCAACCACGTTGCGAACAATCGCCGCTACATGTTCCAGACTCAGACGGCCGACTGGATGGGGCAGCACCTCGGCGTACCGAAACACTGAAAGGAGCCACGATGTATCGTTTTTCAGTTTTGATTGCAGCGCTGGCGTTCGCCGTACCGGCGATCAGCGCCGATCCCGTGGCGAGTTACCCGAACCGCCCGGTGCGCATGATCACCGGGTCGGCCGGGAGCACCTCCGACATCGCGGCGCGTTTCGTCGCGCAGAAGCTCTCCGAGCGCTGGGGGCAGCAGGTCGTGGTCGACAACCGTCCCGGCGCCGGCGGGATCATCGGAGCGGAGATCGGAGCCAAGGCAGCGCCCGACGGCTACACGCTTACGGTGGGGCAGATCGGAACGCACGCGAGCGCGCAGTTTCTTTTCAAGAGCCTCGCATACGATCCGATCAAGGACTTCGTTCCGATCACGCTCATGACGAATTCGGGCATCGCGCTCGCCGTGCATCCCTCCGTGCCCGCGAAAGACCTGAAGAGCTTCGTCGCGCATGCCAAGTCGAAGCCGGGCGGCCTCAATTACGGCTCGGCGGGCGGCGGCACGAGCAGCCAGCTTTCGGGCGAGCTCTTCAACCAGATGACGGGCGCGCGGCTGGTGCACATTCCGTACAAAGGGGCGGGCCCTGCGCTGACCGCGCTGATCGCGGGCGAAACCCAGGCGGCATTCCTCTCCACGACCACGATCGCTGCACAGGCGAAAACCGGCAAGGTGCGACCGCTCGCGGTTTTGAGCGAAAAGCGGTTTCCTGCCGCGCCCGATATTCCGAGCGCCGGCGAAGCCGGGTTCTCCGGTCTGGATTCCAGCGTCTGGTTCGGGCTTTTCGCGCCGGCGAAAACGCCGAAAGGCATCGTGACGAAGGTCAACGCCGATGTGGCGGCAATCCTCAACAGTCCCGAAGCGAAGTCGGCGCTGCTCGCGCAAGGCGCCGAGAGCGTACCGACGACCCCCGAAGCGTTCGACATATTCCTCAAGAGGGAAATCGCCAAGTGGGGCAAAGTCATCAAGGCGGCCGGCATCACGGCCAATTGAGAATTCAGGATCGATAATCGAGCAACCCGGGATAGAGCCATGAGTCAGCCAGCTGCTGCAGAGAGAAAGACACCCAAGGACCCGCGCGTCGAGGCCGCCATTTCGCATTGGGCGCCACGCTTCGTGATCAACGGCGTCCCGCTTACCGATTTCCAGGAAGTCACGGCGAGCATCGACCGCTGGGAGGACTGGTGCAGCGCCTGGTCGGCGCGCGCCGCGATCCACGAAGGATTGGGCGACAAGTCGCTCGCCGCCGGCTACAGGCTCTCCGCGGGCGAGCACTACACGCGCGCGGCGGTGTGCTACCACTTCGGCAAGTTTCTCTTCGTGAACGACCTCGGTGAGATGCGCGCGGCGCACATGAAAGCGGTCGCATGCCGCAACAAGGCGCTGCCCTTGCTCAATCCACCCGGCGAGCGCGTCGCGATCCCCTACGAGGGGAAGCAGCTCTACGGCAACCTGCGCAAGCCGGCCGGCGCGGCGAAAGCGCCCGTGGTGGTGATGTGCATGGGGCTCGACTCCGCGAAGGAGGAGATGGACGACTACGAGACCCGGTTCCTGAAGCGTGGGCTCGCGACGCTCGCTTTCGACGGGCCGGGGCAGGGCGAGGCCGAGTACGACTTCGGCATCTGCCCCGAGTACGAGAAGCCGGTCAAGGCGGTGATCGACTATCTCGAGACCCGCAGCGACGTCGATGCCGGACGCGTGGGCATCTGGGGCGTGTCGCTCGGCGGCTATTACGCGCCGCGCGCCGCGTGTTTCGAGAAGCGCATCAAGGCGTGCGTCGCGCTTTCCGGCGCCTACGAGCGCTCCTCGAGCTTCGAAGGCCGCCCAATCATCAACGTCGAGGCGTTCCGCGTGCGTTCCAAGAGCGCAAATCTCGAAGAGGCGGGGAAGGTGGCGGCGCGCATGACGTTGAAGGGCATCGCCAGGAACATCACATGCCCGATCTATATCGTCGCCGGCACGCGCGACCGCCTCACCCCGCACACGCATGCCGAAAACCTCGCCGCCGAAGTGTCGGGCCCGTGCGAGCTCTCGGTCATCGAGGGCGGCAACCACGTCGTGAACAACCTGTGGTACCGCTATCGCGACCAGACCGCCGACTGGCTCGCGACACAGCTCGGAGTGCCGAAGCGCTGATAATCAGCACGGGCGACGTAATCGCGGGTCGCCCGCGTCCCGTTATCCTGGAGAATGCGAATGTCTGGCAAACCTAAAAAAGGCGCGGAGCCCAAAGCGGTCCGCCGAACCGACATCGACCCCAAGCGTCCAGTCAGCGCCGGGCCTGACGGCTTGTACGACCCTGCCGATCCCGGCCACCGTTGGGACCGCCCGCTACAGGCGCCGGGGCGCATGCAGGTCGACTTCGAGGAGCGCGTGGATTTTCGCCGCCTGCACGACTATCGTCTCGCGCGCACGCGCAACGCTCTTGCGAAGTCGGGCCTCGGCGCGCTGCTCGTCTTCGATCAGCACAACATCCGCTACATTTCGAGCACCGTCATCGGTGAGTGGGCGCGCGACAAGCTGACGCGCTGGTGCCTTCTCACCGGGAACGGCGAGCCGTGGGTCTGGGACTTCGGTTCCGCCGCGCGCCACCACAAGATCTACGCGCCGTGGCTCCCGAAGAACCATTGCCTTGCTGGACTGGCGGGCCTGCGCGGCGCGGTTTCACCCAAGGTCGGGCTTTTCGAAAACGCGGCAAAAGAGATCAAGGACATCCTCGAGCAGGAAGGCGTGGCCGACATGCCGCTCGGCATCGATGTCGTCGAGCCGCCGTTCCTCTTTGCCTTGCAGAAGCTCGGCATCGAAGTGCGCGACGGCCAGCAGGTGATGCTCGATGCGCGCGAGATCAAGAGCCACGACGAGATCACGCTCCTCAACATGGCGGCAGCGATGGGCGATGGTGTCTACCAGGACATCTACGAAGCGCTCAAGCCGGGCGTGCGTGAAAGCGAAATTGTCGCCATGGCGACGAAGCGTCTCTACGAGATGGGTTCCGACTGCGTGGAAGCGATCAACGCCATCGCCGGCGAGCGCTGCAGCCCGCATCCGCACAACTTCACCGATCGCCTCATCCGCCCCGGCGACCAGGCCTACTTCGACATCATCCAGTCGTACATGGGCTATCGCACCTGCTACTACCGCACTTTCACTGTCGGCAGCGCTACGGCGCCGCAGATCGACGCGTACAAGAAGGCGCGGCGCTGGATGGACGACGCGATCTCCATGCTGAAGCCCGGGGTCTCGACGGAGGAAGTCGCGCGCGCGTTCCCGAAGAGCACGGAGATCGGCTTCGAGACGGAGATGGCGGCATTCGGGCTCAACTTCTGCCACGGCCTGGGCCTCGGACTGCACGAGCGGCCGCTCATCTCGCGGTTGAATTCGTTCAAGGACCCGTACGAGCTCAAGGCGGGAATGGTGTTCGCGGTGGAAACGTTCTGCCCGGCGACCGATGGCATCTCGGCGGCGCGGATCGAAGAAGAGGTGGTGCTCACGCCGGAAGGCGCGAAGGTGATCACGCTCTTCCCGGCGCAGGAGCTTCCCATTGCGAACAAGTACTGAGGGGTTTGCACGGCCTTGGCGGTTTAATCAAGTAAGGTGAATATGGACACATCAGTGAAACGGAAGAAGCAGCCGGCGCCCGAGATCGACATCGGGCGCGAGACGCGGCTCGAGCTCTACCGCCTGCAGGTCGAGCTCCGCTACTGCGAAAAGCGCGCCTACGATCTTTTCCTGCAGAACCTCATCAAGGGTACGAGCCACCTCTCCCTCGGCCAGGAAGCGATTGCTGCCGCGTTCGGTGTGGCGATGCGGCCCGACGACTGGACCTTCTGCACCTACCGCGGCCACGCGCATACGCTTGCGCGCGGAACATCGATGGCCGGCGTGCTCGGTGAGTTGATGGGCCGCGAGTGCGGGCTTCTCGGCGGCAAGGGCGGCTCGATGCATTTGACCGACGTCGAGCACGGCGCGATGGGTTCCTACGCGATCATCGGCGCGCATCTGCCCGTCGCCGCGGGTGCCGCGTGGAGCGCCCAGTACCGCGGCACCGAGCAGGTCGCGGTCTGCTTCTTCGGCGACGGCACGACGAACATCGGCGC
>CAMPGR010000196.1 GCA_946885605.1 uncultured Pseudomonadota bacterium | reverse complement strand
ACCGGATCAGCGGCATGGGGACGAACCTCCTGCTCGTGCGGCCGCTCGGATCGAGCCGTGGCGCGGCCGGCGCGAGCGTCGCCACGATGACGCCTGAGGACGCCGAGGCGATCTCCGCGGTCCCCAACGTGCTCGCCGCCGTGCCCGAGCTCGGCGGCAGCGTCACCGCGCGCTACGGCAACATCGACTACCCGACGCAGGTCACGTCCACCGCCGCCGACTTCCCGATCGCCCGCAACTGGCCTGTCGCGCGCGGCACTTTCTTCTCGAGGGCGGAGGTGCGGAGTCATGCGCCGGTGGTCGTGCTCGGGCAGACGGTTGCGAACAGTCTCTTTCCCGACGGCACCGACCCGATCGGCAAGCACATCGTGCTCAAGAACGTGCTCTTCCAGGTGATCGGCATTGCGAGCGAGCGCGGCGCCTCGCCCATGGGCTCCGACCAGGACGACGTGGTGTTCGTCCCCTACACCACCGGGAGCCTACGGCTTTTCGGTCAGCGGTTCCTCCGCAACATCACTGTCGCGGTGGATGACGTATCGCGCATCGACGAAACGCAGCAGGCAGTCTCGCAAGTGCTCGAGAGCCGGCACCGCACCGTGGACTTCCAGATCCGCAACATGGCGTCGCTCCTCGAAACCGCGACCGAAACCCAGAATACGCTGACGATCCTGCTCGGCTCGATCGCGGCGATCTCGCTGCTCGTGGGCGGCATCGGCGTGATGAACATCATGCTGGTGAACGTCACGGAACGCACGCGTGAGATCGGTGTGCGTATGGCGACCGGCGCGCGCATGCGCGACATCCTCCAGCAGTTCCTCGCCGAGGCGCTCGCCGTCAGCGCGCTCGGCGGCGCGATCGGCGTGGCGGGCGGACTCGGTGCAGCCGCCGCGATCCAGGCGCTCGGCACGCCGATCGTGTTCTCGGTTTTTCCGGTGGTGCTCGCGTTCAGTTGCGCGTTCGCGACGGGGCTCGTGTTCGGTTACATGCCTGCGCGCAAAGCGGCGGGACTCGATCCCGTGGTCGCGCTTGCTTCCGAGTGAGGTGTCCATGAAGACTCTATCAAGAAAAGCCGTTGGCCTCGCCGTTGCCATTGCCCTCGCCGGCTGCGCAACCGTGAGCCCCACGCTGCAGCCGAATGTCACCGCCCCCGCGCAATGGAACGAAGCGGCGGCGCAGCCGAGCGCGCCGCTCTCGACCGAGTGGTGGAGCACGTTCAATTCCGAGGAGCTCAAGCGGCTCGTGGATGCCGCGCTCGCCGACAGCCCCGATCTCGCGATCGCCGCCGAACGCGTTCGCCAGGCAGAGGCACAGGTGCAGATCGCGGGCGCGTCGCTCTTTCCCGTGCTGGACCTGGGTGCGGGCACCTCCCGCCGTATCACGGACAGGGAAGGCCGGCCGTCGCAGCGCTCCGACGCGAGCAACGTGAGCTTCAGCGCAAGCTACGAACTCGATGTGTGGGGCCGCAATGCCGCGAACGTGCGTTCCGCGGACGCGTCATTCCGCGCGAGCGCGTTCGACCGCGACGCGGCGCGCCTTACGCTCGTGGCGGGTGTGGCGACGAGCTATTTCGAAGCGCTCTCGCTGCGCGGGCGCATCGCCATCGCACGCGAGAACCTGGCGATCGCCAAGCGCGTGCAATCTCTCGTGGAAGTGCGCGCACGCAACGGCGCGGCTTCGCAGCTCGACGTGGAGCGGCAGCAGGCGCAGGTGCTCTCGCAGCGCGCGGCGCTGTTCCCGCTCGAGCAACTCGAGAAGCAGACGCTCGCCGCGCTCGCCGTGCTGATCGGGCGCGTTCCCGAAGGATTCGACGTAAAGGCGACGAGCCTCGCGGATCTCCGCATCCCCGAGGTGAATCCGGGACTACCCGCGGAACTGCTGGTGCGCAGGCCCGATCTCGCCGCGGCCGAAGCGCAGGTCGCGGCCGCGAACGGTGATCTGGCCGTCGCCCGCGCCGCGCTCCTTCCGAGCATCGAGCTCACCGGCAGCGCCGGCATTTCGAGCGCAGCGCTCCTCTCGTTCCTGAGCGGCCCGCAAAGCGCGGTTTCGCTCGCGCTCTCGCTCTTCCAGCCGATCTTCGATGCCGGGCGCTTGCGCGGACAGGTGATCCTCTCGGAATCGCGCGAACGCGAGCTCGCGGAGGCTTACCGCAAAGCGATCCTCTCGGCGTTCTCGGATGTCGAACAGGCGCTGGTCGCGGTGAGCCGCAGCGCCCAGCGTGAAGCGCTGCAGATGCAGGTGCAGGAGAGCGCGCGCAATGCGCTGCGCCTCGCCGAAATTCGCTATCGCGAGGGCGCGGACGATCTGCTCACTGTGCTGGAGGCACAGCGCACGCTCTTCCAGGCGCAGGACCAACTCGCGTCGATCCGTCTCGATCGACTGGCCGGGGCAGTGGCGCTCTACAAGGCGCTCGGCGGCGGCTGGACCGCGGAATCCGCTATGTTAGCCGCACGAACGGCGCGCTAACGCCTCCTTGTCGTCTTTTAGGAGGCTGAGTCAACTCGCCTGAATTACGGCGCACGCCAGCCGCGCGCCCGCATTGCCGGTCGGCTGCGACTTGTAGTCGTCGGGGGCGGCGTGAACGATCAGCGCCTTGCCCACAATGCTTGCCGGCCCGGCTTTCACGGTCATCGTACTGGCCTCGACGTTCAGCCGCGCGCGCCCCTTCGCATCCGCCTTGAGATTCGGCATGTCGCCGGCATGGCGTTCCGGGGTGCTGTAATGCCCATGCGGTTTGCCGTAGGGATTGAAGTGGCCTTTCGCGCTCATGCCGTCGCCGGAGCTGCAGTCGCCGACCTCGTGCACGTGAAAGCCGTGCTCCTGGTTCGGCTTGAGTCCAACGACGTTGGCGATGACGAGCACTTTGTCGCCGACCTGCTCGAAGGTGACTTCGCCGTAGGTCTTATTGCCCTGGGTCGGCTTCAGCGCCGCGGTGGCTTTTGCAGGTTCATCGTACGGCGCGGTCTGGCACGCGGCCATGGCGGCCACGGACACGATTGCGAGCATGCGCCCCCATTTCATGGACTTCGCACTCATAGACTCCTCCATTGTTATTGGATCGTGTCGCCCGCGGCATCCTTGCTCGAGCGTCCCGACGCGGAAGCATTATACGCCGCGGGACTGCTCTCACCTGTCATTCCGGGCGCATAGCCCTATCGGGTTACACTGCCGGCGACGGACAACGCGTTCACGGAGGAGGAAGCAATGAAGATCGTGTTCTCGCCGGCGATCTCGCAGGCGGCGTGGGAAATCGGGAAAGCGCTGCTGCCCGCGGGCTTTACGATAGAACTGCTCGCGCCCGACCCGGAAGGCCGTGCCGCGCAGCTCCAGGAGGCCGACTTCCTGATGGGCTTCCTGCGCGGCATGCCGCTCAAGCCCGACGACTACCCGCACTTGCGCAACGTGAAGCTCATCCAGTTGCTGAGCGCGGGTTACGACAACGTCGACCTCAAGCGGCTCAAGCAAAGCGGCATTCCCCTCGCCAATAACGGCGGTGCCAATTCATACGCCGTCGCGGAGCATGCCATCCTGCTCATGCTCGCCGTGTATCGGCGGCTCCCGGCGCTCGACCGGCTGGTTCGTGCCGGCGAGTGGAAGTCGAGCAAGCTCGGCGAAGAGCAGGAGCACGAGCTCGCCGGCAAAACGGTCGGCATTGTCGGCTGCGGCATGATCGGGCGGACACTTGCCCGCCGCCTGAGCGGCTTCGAAGTGAATCTTCTCTACTACGATCCGGTGCGCCTGTCGCCCACCGATGAAACGGCGCTCAACGTTTCGTACCGGCCCCTCGACGCTCTGCTGCGCGAGTCGGATGTCGTCACTTTACATGCGCCATACAACACCTCGACGCATCATCTCATCTGCGATCGCACCATAGCCTTGATGAAGCGCGATGCCACTCTCATCAACACCGCGCGCGGCGAACTCGTGGAGGACGATGCGCTCTACCGCGCGCTCCGCGATGGGCGCCTGTGGGCTGCGGGGCTCGACGCATTCACACCGGAACCGCCGGATCTGAAGAATCCTTTACTCACGCTGCCCAATGTCGTCCTCTCGCCGCACGCCGCCGGCCCGACGTGGGAAAGCTGGCCCAAGCGCTTCGGCAACGCCTACGCCAACATCGAGCGCGTGGCGCGCGGCGAGCCGCCGCTGTGGGTCGTGCCGGAACTTCGATGACTTAGCGGACGATTGACGCCATACCGAAGCTTCGGTGAGCGCGTGGTGAAGCTACTCTGCAGCGAGGAACTCGAGCACGATGCGGTCGAATTCTTCCGGGCGCGTCTTCGAGACCGCATGCCCGCCGCCTTTCATGATGACGAGCTTCGATCCCCGAACGGCGCGCGCAATTGCCTCGGCGTGGTATGACGGGGTGATGTAGTCGTTGTCCGCGGCGACGATCAGCATCGGCGCCTTGATGCGGTGCAAATCCTTGCGGCGGTCGAAGGCCATGATGGCGTCGATGCGCCCGATGGAAACCTCCACCGGCGGTGCGCCGGCAACGGCTTTGCGGCGCTCTTCGTCGATCTCCGCGTCGTGCGCGTTCACGTAATCCGGCGGATAGAGCCACAGCGGATGAAACTGCGCGTGGAGCTCGGACCCCGTTTCGCGGTACATCGTGCGGCGCGCTTCGAAGAGCCGCCGGAACCATGGATCGCAGTGCGTCCACGTGCTCACCACCACGAGGTGCGCAACGCGTTGCGGGTATTCGATTGCGAGCGTCTGGCCGATCGCACCGCCCGTCGAGAGCCCGACGATGTGCGCTTTCTCGATTTCGAGCGCGTCCATGAGCCCCACCAGGTCCGCGGTCATCCCATCCACGGAAAAGCGGCGCTGCTTCCTGTCGCTTCCGCCCGTGCCGCGCTGATCGTAGGTGATGACGCGGTAACGCGCGCCGAATGCCGGC
>CAMPGR010000195.1 GCA_946885605.1 uncultured Pseudomonadota bacterium | reverse complement strand
GTGAGCCCGCCGGTGCCGGCGAGGGTGAGCGTGCCGTTGGTGACGCTCAGGGTGACCTGCACGGGCGAGCTTGCGGCATCCACATCGGCAATGCTGATCGGATTGCCGTTGCCGCTGGAGAAGACGAGGGTCGCGTCTTCGGCCACGCTCTGCGCCCCGGGCACGGTGTTGAGCGGTGCGTCGTTCACTGCGGTTACGGTGATGTCGCTGCTTGCCGAAGCTGCGCTGAAGGCAGAGGTGGTATACGAAATCTCCAGGTTGTCGACGGCGAGCGTGTTGCCGAGCAGCACACCCGTTATCGCAAAGCGGATTCGGGTATTCGCCGCAATGAAGGCACTGATGTCGGTGCTGAAGGTGCCGGCCCCGGTATTGCTGGTCGGTGAAAAGGTGGCGAGGGTGGTGTAGCTTGCGCCGCCATTGCTCGAGACCTGCAGGTCGATGGCGCTCAGGAGCGCCAGCTGATTGTTGTAGGAGAAGGACAACCTGGCGCTCGTGGCACTGCTCAGATCGACTTCGCGCGCAATGGTGTCGAAGTTGATGAGATTCGCGCTGAGGACAAGCTGGCCGCCTGAAATGAAGATATTGCCGCCGCCGGGGTTGCCGTCGACGTCGATCCAGCCGGTGCTCCAGTTCTCGGTGCCGTTGTTGTTGCTGTAGGAGACGGTCGCGAAATTGTCCCGAACGGTATCCGTCGTGAGCGCCGTCGTGTCCGCTGTTGTGCCGGCGGTGCCCGAGGTCTGATCCCAGGCACGGAAGGTGAGCCCGTCGGTCACTGTGCCGTTGAAGTTCGCATCCGGAACGAAGCGAACATAGGTGCTGGCATCTGCGGCAAGGAGCCGCCCGCTCGCGAGGCTCACCGCACCGAAGTCCGTCCACGAGGCGCCGCCGTCCGTCGAGTATTGCCACGTGCCGTTCGTGTCATCGACGGCGACCACCGCAATGCCGCGCAGCGCGCCCGCGTCGGCGTCCGTGACCTGCCCCGCGATAAGATCCGACACCGGCGTGCCGGGGTTCGTCGCCGGATCCTCGGCTACGGGAGCAAGATCGTTGGCGCCGGACAACACGGGCGTTGCGTTGGCCAGTACGCCGTTCCAGTCCTGAATCGCCTCCGCGTTGAACGCGAGTCCCGATTCGACGGCGCCGCTCGCGAACTCGAGATTCCAGTCAGCACCCAGCGCTGCGCCGCCTGTCAGATCGCTGCTTGCGGCCACATCCGCCAGCGTCAACAGCGATAGACCCTGCACGAAGTCGATGCCGCTCGCATCGGAGGCCACGTCACAGCCATAGATCAGAATATCCGCACTGCTGTTGAGCGCGTCACTCCAACGCGAGATTTCAGCGCTGCGTGACGAAAGGGCGGCTGAATCGAGTAGCGTCGAGCCGAGCTTCACCTCGCCGCTCGCCCCGTGCGAAACGATATGCAGCGCGGCGAGGTCCTCGCGCTCGGAAAGGGCCGCGCTGATCTGTGCGATGCCGTCTGTATTGGGATCGAGTACCAACACCTCGATCCTGCGGCCCTCCGTGCCGAGACTCTCCAGCAGCGACTCGAAACCGGAAACCGCGCCATCGACGATAAGGAGTTCCACCCGCCCGGCATCGGTCTCTTCGCTGGTCGCGAAGTACTCGCCATCCGCGTCGATGAAACGCTGCTCCACGACGTTCGGCGAAAGCGCGAGCGCGTGCGGGGCGGTGTCGGCTGAATAGAGGAGCCGCGGTTCGTATTCCTCGACGACCGGCAGTGCTGCCACGGCGGCGACCCGCGCACCAAATAGCCGCTCCAGCCACGGCACCTTGGGCGCTGGCTGTGCACTACGTTCGGTCTTTGCGACTCGCGAGCGGGCTCTACGCGCCATAACGCGTCTTTCGTTTACAGATTGCGTTCCGCGCCGCCCGCCGATGGCAGCGCCTTGCCGGATTTCGGAAGTTCCGCGAATTCGGCCTTGCAGCGCAGCCCCGCTGGAATTGCGCCGTTGGGATTCGGCAGCTTCAGCCGGACGCGGAACGTATTGCTCGGCGCGTCGAGCACCTGGTCGACGAGGGTCACTTTGGCGCTGATCGGTGTCGCGTTGGGCACCTCGGGGACGATGCGGGCGGTCGTTCCGGCCGGAATCATGCCGAACAGCGTGCTCGGCATGATCACTTCCACCCGCAGCGGGTCGACCTTCGCCACGCGCAGCAGCGGCTTCTCCTCGACCCGTTCGCCGGCAGAGAGATAACGTTCAGCCACGATGCCGTCGAACGGGCTTCGAATGGTGCGTTCTTCGAGCCTTGCCTCCGCGAGGCGCAGCTCTTTCGCCAGTGCAAGCTGCTGCTCGCGCGCCTGCGCCAGTCTTTGGTCGGCGACCTCGGCTTCGGCAATCGCCTGATCGAGCGCCTGTTTGGAAATGAACTCCTTGCGAAAGAGATCCTGAGCGCGGGCGAGCCGCTGGCGCGCGAAGTTGTAGTTCGCAGCCGCCGCCTTCTCGTCGGCATCCATGCGCGCACGGCTCTGCGCGAGGCTCACCGCCGCTCGCTCGACATCGTTGCGCAGCACCGCGACGGGCTGTCCCTTGCGCACCCGGTCGCCGCGCTCGACGAGCACCGCCTGTATGACGCCGATCACCGGGCTTCCCACCTCCGCCACGCGTTCCGGTTCGATGATGCAACCGATCGGCTGCGAGCCCGCCGCCGCCCCATGGGCTGCCGTGCCGGCCGCAAGGGCCGCTATGACGATACGCATTCCTCCCCACATCTCCTATGGCCCTCCTGTTGATCTTTGTGCAAGTGCATCTCGAACCTCCCCTCGCCCGCCCTGCGGGAGAGGGGCCGGGGGTGAGGGCAGAGCGTCGTCAGCCATGTTCACGACCCTCGTCAGTGTTCTCGACCGCTGAAGGCAAACCAACCGCCGATTTCTTCCTCCCGTCGCAACAAGAGCTCGCGCGCCCGCTTGTCGCTCCGCTCCTTTGCGCGCTGCGCGAGCCTGAGCGCGAGCGCCCCGATCCAGCCGCTTCGAAGCTCCGTGCCGCGCGTGCCGATCGTCAGCACCCGCGCAAGCCACTGGTGGACGAGCAATGGCCCGTCGAGCGCGATGTAGAGTTCCGCGCTACCGGGGTCGCCCTGCCGCGCGCAACGGCCGATCAACTGCCGGTCGATGCGGCGCGCGGCGTTTTGCTGGCAACAGATGACGTGCAGGCCGCCTGCTTCAGCGCTTCCCGGACCGAGCACGATGTCGGTGCCGCGGCCCGCCATATTCGTTGCGACCGTAATGGCGCCGCGCCGGCCCGCTGCTGCGATGATTTCCGCCTCGCTGCGATCCTGACGCGCGTTGAGGACGGCGTGTCGCAGGCCGCGTGCCGCGAGGGCGCGTGACAGAATCTCCGATTCGCTCACGGAATCCGTGCCGATGAGGACGGGTTGCCCGCCGGCATGCAATTCTGCGACGCGTGCCGCCACGGCATCGTGCTGCGCGCGCTGATGCGCGAATACGCGCGGGCGTAACAGTCGGCGACGGTCGGGAAGGCGCAACGGCACGGTACAGACGTGCCCGCGGTAGATCCGCGCGAGCTCATCGCGGCATTCGGCGAGCGTCCCGCTCACGCCGCACAGCCTCAAGTAGCGTGGAAAGAACCGCTGGAAGGTGATCTGCACCAAGGGCTCGACGTGCGGCCCGGGGCGGATGCCTTCCTTGATTTCCACGAGCTGGTGCAATCCTTGCGACCACGAGCGCCCGTTCGCTGTGCGCCCGGTTGTCGCATCGACGATGCGCACGCCGCCGTCCTTCACCAGATAATCGCGCCCCGCCTCGAGCAAGTGGCGCGCCGTCAGCGCGAGTGTCACCACATCTTCGCAGTGGCGCTGCGTGAGCCACTTGAACTCGCCTGCCGCGGAGAGCGCGCGCAGCCGGGCACGGCCCGCGTCGGTCAGGCGCGTGCCTCGCGTACGGAGATCAAGCGAAAAATGGGCGCCCGCTTCCAGCTGAAGGGACAAGCGCCACGCGTGCCTGTAGGGCGCTGCATCCCGTGCCGGCATCGCGCGCGAGAGGACGAGCGGCATGCGGGCCTCATCGATCAACACGCTGTCCGCTTCATCGATGATGGCCATGCAGAGACCCCTCAGCACTCTGCTGTGGACCCGCGGCCTTGCGAGTTGCGCGGCGCGCTCTTCGAGAGCGTGGCGCCGCGGCTGCGCGACGCGGTCACGGAGGTAATCGAAGACGAGCTCCTTTGCCGTGCAGTAGGTAATGTCGCAGGCATAGGCGGCACGGCGGGCGGGGAGATCGCATTCCTGCGTGATCTCGCCGACGGTGAGGTGGAGAGCGCCGTAGAGCGGGCGCAAGGCTGCTGCATCGCGTCTCACCAGGTAATCGTTCGCGGTCACGACGTGCACGGGAATGCCTGCGAGCGCTGCGGCGGCCGCAGCCAGGGACACGCCGAGCGTCTTGCCTTCGCCGGTCGCCATTTCGGCGAAGTGGCCGTCGAGCATGATGCGCGCGGCGATGAGCTGCGTGTCGTAGGCAGTGATGGCGAGCGTGCGCCTGCACATCGCGGACGCGAGCGCCAGCGCTTCCGTCACGTGGGGGTCGATCAATCCGTGACGTGCGAGATTCGCGCGAAGCGCAACGATCTGCTGGTGCAACGCTTCATCGGAGCGCGCCGTAGCCTCGCCTTCGATAGAGCGGATTGTCGCGATACCGTCCTCACCCATCTGCCGGCGCGGTGTCCGCCATCGGGCGAGTACGCCGCAGAAGGCAGAAATCCACGGGGAGGGCAGCGCCGTCTCGCGACGCTCGGGATAGGGGCCGAGCACGATACCGGGAGCGGCGATTCGGGCGGCTCTCATGAAGGCGTTCCGTCCACGCTAAACCGCCGCATCGAAGTGCTGCAGAAGGAGCTGGCGCAGTGCGTGCACCCACTGCATCGCCAGCGGTTCGCTGCCGAAATCGAAGCGCACCCACGCCC
>CAMPGR010000194.1 GCA_946885605.1 uncultured Pseudomonadota bacterium | reverse complement strand
AGGGGAGATTTGTGGTGCAGAGGGTTGTCAACCATTTGCACGAGAATCAATAGGGAGAGATCGGACGCTCAGGAGAGACCGGCGCGGCATTCGGCGTCCGTCCTTGGCTTATAATCGCGGACTTTACCCGTCTCGCATACCGTTTGTTCCCGGGGTTCACGATGGCACAGATACCCGTTTTGTCCGCGCGCGGCGCAAACATTCCGGCGCTCGGTTTCGGCACGTCGCAGCTCGGCGATTGCGGGGAGATCGTCGCGACCGCGCTCAAGATCGGCTACCGCCACATCGACACCGCCTGGAAGTACGGCTCGGAGACAGGCGTCGGCGAAGGCATCCGCGCATCCCGCGTGCCGCGCGAAGAGATATTTCTCTGCACCAAGGTCTCGCACGAGTACCTGCGCGCGGCCGATTTTGCGCGCTCGGTGGACGAAAGTCTGCGCAACCTGCAGGTGGATTACGTCGATCTCCTGCACGTGCACTGGCCGACCGTGGACAACATTCCGCTCGCCGAAACCATGGGCGCGCTGGCGAAAGCAAAACGCGACGGGCTGACGCGCC
The DNA here is from genome assembly GCA_946885605.1 of uncultured Pseudomonadota bacterium. Next base: position 4,387 of record CAMPGR010000194.1, on the reverse strand, counting down.
ATATCGGCGTGGCGAATTTCAACATCGCGTTGCTCGAAGAGGCGATGCGCCTCTGCCCGGAGCCGCTCGTCACGCTGCAGGCCGAGTACCATCCCTATCTCGACCAGTCCAAGGTGCTCGCCTACTGCCGCAAGGCTGGCGTCATCTTCACCGCCTACTGCCCGCTCGCCCGCGGCCGGCTCTTCAACGACCCGGTGCTGGGCGATATCGCCAGGCGCAAGGGGCGCACCGTCGCGCAGGTCGCGCTGCGCTGGCTCTTGCAGCAGGGGAACATTGCCGCGATACCGCGGTCATCCAATCCCAAGCATATCGCAGAGAGCCTGGACATTTTCGATTTCGAGCTGACGCCGGTCGAAATGCAGGAGATCTTTGCGCTCAAGCGGCCCGATGGCCGCATCGCAAATCCGAAGGGTCGCGCGCCGGTGTGGGACTGATCGCGCAGCCGCCGTTCTTTCACTGGAGGAAATACCGAAATGAAAAAAGCACGCTTCCCGTCGCGTTCGTTGCTCGCCGCCCTGTGCGTGGGCGCAGTGTCGCTCACTGCCGCACCGCAAGCTGCGGCCCAGGGCTATCCCTCGAAAAACATCGTCATCATCCTGCCTTATACCGCGGGCGGCTCCACCGACGTGATCGCGCGCGCCGTCGCCCAGCGGCTGGGTGAAGCGTTGGGGCGCAACGCCATCGTCGAGAACCGGCCCGGTGCGAGCGGCATGATCGGCGCCGAGATGGCAGCGAAGGCCGAGCCCGATGGGCACACCCTCATTTCGACGACCTCCTCGTACCCGGCCACCGCGGCGACGCGCGCGAAGCTGCCGTTCGATCCGGCGAAGGCGATCGTGCCGGTCGCGATGTTCGCGCGCGCACCGATGCTCCTCGCCGTGCATCCTTCGGTGCCTGCCAAGTCGGTGAAGGAACTGGTCCAGCTCGCCAAGAAGAATCCCGCCAAGCTCAATTACGGCTCCTCGGGCACCGGCGGCAACAATCATTTCTCCGGCGCGCTCTTCGCGGCCGCGGCGGGCGTGAATATGGTGCACGTCCCCTACAAGGGCATCGCGAACGCGGTGACGGCGCTCGCTTCGGGTGAAGTCGAGGTGGTGATCTCCAGCAATTCCGCGCTGCTGCCCCAGATCAACGCCGGTCGCGTGCGCATTCTGGGCGTCACCACGCTCGAGCCCTCTCCGCTCTTTCCGGAGCTGCCGTCGATCGCACAAGCCGGCGTTCCAGGCTACAGCTACGAGCTGTGGTGGGGGCTTTTTGCGCCGGCCGGCATTGCGCCCGATCGCATCGCTACCATCAACTCCGCGGTCAACAAGATCCTTGCGACGCCCGACATGAAGAAGTTCCTCGATAACCAGGGCGTGCAGGCGTGGCCGCTCACGCCGCAGCAGCTCGACGGCCTGCTCGTCAAGGAAATCGAGCGCTACAAGAAAATGGCGAAGATCGCGGGCATCGCGCCGCAGTAACCCTCACCCTCACAAAGGGGGCAGATGCCACCGGGGATCTGCCCCCCTTTTTCTTCGTTGGCGTGGCGCTGTTCCTCCCACGCATCCGCGCCGACCTCGGCATCTCGCTCGCGCAGCCGGGGATAGGGTCCGTATCGCCGTCGGTCCGCGTCAGACCGTAGCGACCGGCGTAACGGGTGAGCCGGCCGCGCCCGGCATGCGGAGCGGTGGCGCGGTCAGCAGGAAGCGGCTGCGGCCGCTCTCGCGCAACCATGCCGCGAGCTCGGTGAGATACCACAGCTCCCCGAGGTGGATGCCAAGCTTGAAGAGGCAATGCTCGTGCAACGGCAACTGCGGCCCACGGTGCGGCGCGCGCGGATCGGCGCCGAGCGTCGAGGAGCGCTCCACCGCGAGATTGTCGGCTGCGATCGCCGCTACACCGGTGTCGGAAATCCACTCGAGCAGCCGCTTGTCATAACCGTCGAGAACCGTGCACTTCGTCTTGATCGATTCGTCGAGCCGCCCGGCGGCATCGCGAATCAGCTGGCCGAGCCCGGTGTGCACGCACAGGATGTCGCCCGCCTCCACCGCGACGTCGTCCGCTTTCATGACGCGTTCCAGCATGTCATACGTCACCGCAACGCGCTCGTCGCCGAAGTGATGGCGGAGATCGATCAGCACCGCGCGCCCCTGCACGCCGGTCGCGGCCATTTCGGCGACTGACACGTTGAGCGCGCCCAACTCGCCCTGCGTGCCCCGCCCTTCCTGATCCACGATCCGGTGGCCGTTGTAGAAGACTTTCTCGGCAATCCCGTCGCCATCGGCATCGAAGACGGATCCCTTGTGCGCAAAGCCGTCCCAGTGCGTGGAGTACTGCGAGTAGAGCATGATCGCCTCGTCCGAGCCCACGTCCGTATAGCGCGGATCGGTCTCCTCCATCGCGAGATTGAAGTACACGTGCCCCTCGCGCGTCACCGGATGGAACACCGGCGGCTTGCGGAAAGCGTTGAGGACACTGCCGCCCGGCTTGTCGAGCGGGTGCGAGAGGCAGAACACGTGGCCGGTCTTTACTTCGCGCAGCGCCGCGAGCCGCCGTTCGGGCGTGAGGAGATTCATCCGCCCGCGCTGATCGTCGTCTCCGAATTCACCCCAGTTCGACCCCTGCGGCCGCTCCTTCCATCGCTTTGACATTGCCTGCCCCCTCGAAAAGCGAAAGCGCGATTATCGCACCCTGCCGCGCGCTAGAATGCTGCACCACCCTGGAGGAGCAGCGCATGCCGAGCCCGCAACGATCGAAACGCGGAAAACCGCATCTGAAGCGCGACGCGCAGCAGTGGTTCTTCGACTGGATGGTCAAGGAAACCGGCAGAGTGTTCCACTTCCAGCCGGATGGCCGCGGCCGCCTGCCGCGCACCGTGAAGAGCCACAGCATGATCGCGAAGCACATGGGGCTCGCCGCGCGCAGGATGGAACGGCTCGCGCATGCGGAGGCGGAAGCTGGCCACCGCGAGACCGCGATGGAGCTCTATTTTCAGGCGGCGCTCGACTATCTCGACGCGCAGCACGTGGTCTTCGAAACGAACGACGAAAAGCGCTTCCTGCACGGCGCCCTGATCCGCTGTTACGACAAGGTGCGCGAATACGCGCCGTACCGCATCGAGCACGTCGACGTGCCGTGGAACGGCACCATCGTGTCGGGCAACCTGCATCTCGCACCCGGAAGCGGGAAAAAGCCGCTCGTGTTCTATGTGCCGGGCTGCGACCAGACCAAGGAAGCGTGGCCGCATCCGTACTACAACCAGGCGCTCCAGCGCGGCATGCACGTCTTCTCCTTCGACGGTCCGGGTCAAGGCGAGAGCAATCTGCGCGGGATCCGCCTGACCGCAGACAACTACGAAGAAGCCGCAAGCGCCGCGATCGACTATCTGCTGCAGCGTCCCGAGATCGATGGGGACAAAATCGGGGTCTATGCGCTGAGCTTCGGCTCGCACTGGGGCATGCGCATCGCAGCGAAGGAACACCGCATCCGTGCACTCGCCGCACCGTGGGCGTCCTTCGTGGACAAGTACTACCTCATGACCGAGGAGTCGCCGCGCTACAAACAGCTCTTCGCCTATCTCACGCAGTCAGCGACTGAAGAAGAACTGGATCGCGTCGTGGCCGCCATGAAGATGGACGATCTCATGGGTCAGATCGAATGCCCGACGCTAGTCGTGACGGGCGAGTACGACCCGCGCGCGCCGGTGGAGGAAGTGCTGCGCCTCTTCGACCAGATGAAGGCGCCGGCGGAGCTGTGGCTGCTTCCCGACCAGCATCACAACGGCTCGTTGACCATGAAGCCTCGCGCATCGGTGTGGGAAGCCGATGTCCATGCCTTCGTGTGCGATTGGCTGCGCGATCGTTTCAACGGCGCGCCGGTGAAGCATCCCGGCAAGGTGCTGTGGCTCGATCCCGCCGGCGCAGGCCCCAACAGCGCATCGGTGTCCTTCAAGCGCCGGTGGTTCGATGGTTCGTAATTTCAGGATCGCAATGCTTCCGCTGAACAACACACGCGTTGTCGAATTCTGCCAGGTGCTGGCCGGGCCGTTCTGCGGCTGTCTCCTTGCCGACATGGGCGCCGATGTGATCAAGGTCGAGTCGCCGGAAGGCGACCTGATGCGCGCATGGCCGCCCATCCTCGAGGGTTACAGTCAGTACTTCGCGTCCGTCAATCGCAACAAGCGCTCGGTGGTGCTGGACTTCAAAAACCCGGAAGGGCTGGACGCGGCACGCCGGCTCGCGCTTTCCGCGGATATCGTGCTCGAGAATTTTCGGCCCGGCGTGATGGCGAAGTACGGGCTCGATTACGCAACGGTTTCGCGCGAGAAGCCCGCGCTCGTCTACTGCTCCATCTCTGCGTTCGGCCAGAGCGGGCCGCGCGCGGCGGAAGGCGGCTTCGACATGAC
>CAMPGR010000193.1 GCA_946885605.1 uncultured Pseudomonadota bacterium | reverse complement strand
AAACATCCCCTCCCTTTGAAGGGGAGGGCGTAAGTAAACATCCCCTCCCCTTGAAGGGGAGGGCGTAAGTAAACACCCCTTCCCCTTCAGGGGGAAGGTCGGGATGGGGGTGGGTCACCATCCCTTCTGCGCTGATTCTTCCATTCGCGCCCGCCTGCGGTGTGCCAAAAGTCGCGCGATGCCGCGCGCATCTTCTGTACTTTCCCGGGGCTTATCGTAGAATGCGCGCATGCTTGGCGTCGATGCTGTCCAGCCGACAACGAAACAGGCCCCGCGCAGAGCCCCGGCGCGGCATTTCTGATGGAAGGCCGAAATCTGAGCGCCGCGCTGGAAATCGCGACGGCGACGCACCCCGGCATGGTGCGCTCGCATAACGAAGACAGCATCATGGCGGACGCCGACATCGGGCTTGCGGTGCTCGCCGACGGGATGGGCGGCTACAACGCGGGCGAAGTCGCGAGCGGCATCGCGGTGGCGCTCATTCCGGCGGAGATGAGAAAAGCCTTCGCCGCCCGGGCGCCGGAGGAGTTGAACGGCGGCGACATGGAGCGGCTCATTCGCGAGCAGGCGGCGCGGGCGAACACGACGATCTACCAGACTGCGCAGAAGGAGCCGCAGTATCGCGGCATGGGGACAACGCTCGTCGTCGCGCTATGGCACGACAATCACGTCGCCGTGGGCCACATCGGCGATTCCCGCGCCTACCGGCTGCGGGACGACAAGCTCGAGCAGATCACGCGCGACCATTCCCTGCTGCAGGAGCAGATCGACCGCGGCATGCTGACCCGCGAGGACGCGCGCCATGCGCCGAACAGGAACCTCGTCACCCGTGCGGTGGGGATCGACCCGGAAGTCGAGTCTGAAATTCACGTCCACGCCGTGCAGCCGGAGGACGTGTATCTCCTGTGTTCCGACGGCCTGCCCGACATGGTGCCGGACGAAGACATCGAGAACACGCTCGCGTTGCTCAAATCGAACCTGCAGCTCGCGGCGGAGCAGCTGGTGCAGCAGGCGAACGACCACGGCGGGCGCGATAACGTCTCGGTGATCCTGGTGCGCGTCCTGAAGCCGTTTCCCGCGCGCCCCGGATGGCTGGGCAAACTGAAGTCGATGTTTTGAGAATAAGCGCCGCTCGCCCGGGGCTCGCGTCGCAGGGTGAACGGCAAGGGGGGATGATGGCAAAACTGATACTCAGCCTGAATGGATCGGTGATCCGTGAGATACCGCTCGACAAGGAGCGCATCACCATCGGGCGCAAGCCTCAGAACGACATCCAGATCGAGAACCTCGCGGTGAGCGGAGAGCACGCGCGCATCGTGACCGTGCTCCATGACTCCTTCCTCGAAGACCTGGGCAGCACCAACGGCACGCTCGTCAACGGTAACGCGGTCAAGAAGCACATCCTCCAGGACAACGACGTCATCGAGATCGGCAAGTACAAGCTCAAGTTCGTGGTGGACGGGACCGTCGCCCGCGCCGAGCCCGCCTCGATGGAGGATTTCGAGAAGACCATGATCCTGCGCGCGCCGGCCGCTGAGCGAGCGGCGGCGAATGCCTCAGGAGAGACTTCCGGCGCGCAGCCCGCCACAGCGCGGCCGGCGCCCGCCGCCACCGCAACCATCGAGCGACCCGCAGCACCGAGTCAGCCGACCGCAGCGGCGATCCAGATCCTCAACGGTCCGAGTGCCGGGCGCGAGATGGTGTTTACCAAGAACCTCACGACATTGGGCAAAGCGGGCGTGCAGGTCGCCGTCATCGCGCGCCGGCCGCAGGGCTATTTCATCACGCACGTCGAAGGCGCGCGCTTTCCTGTCGTCAACGGCAAGACGCTCGACGCGCAAGCGCACGCCCTCAACGATCATGACGTGATCGAGATCGCCGGCGTGAAGATGGAGTTCTTCTACAAGCCGCAGTAACGCGGGCGGTCCACGGCGCCGGGAAAAGGGAGGGTGGTGAGAAAGCACGCCGTGCGGATCCTGATGGGTCTCGTAATCGTGGCCTTTTTTTTGGGCCACATCCTCGATCACTACCGGATCCCGATACTCGAACGATTCGAAGCGATCATCTACGACGCCCGCGTGCGGCTCACCATGCCGCGCACCAAGGACGATCGCATCGTCATCCTCGACATCGACGAGAAGAGCCTGCGCGAACGCGAGCAGGGCGGGGAGGGTCACTGGCCGTGGCCGCGCCACCGGCTTGCGCTGCTCCTCGACAAGCTCTTCGACAGGTATGGCGCCGCCGTGGTCGGCTTCGACGTCGTTTTTCCCGAACGCGACGAATCCTCCGGGATCCGCGTGCTCGAGCGGCTGGCCGATGGCGAGCTCAGAAGCGTCTCCGGTTTTCTGCCGATCCTCGAGCGAATCAAGCCTCAGCTCAATTACGACGAGATCTTCGCGAGCCGGATGAAAGGGCGCAAGGTCGTGCTCGGCTACACCTTCTCGAGCGATCCGCCTGGGCGGGCGCCGAGGAAAGGCGTCCTGCCGCAGGCGGTGCTGCCCTCCCACGCGTTCAAGGGACGCAATATCGGCGTGACATCCTGGAACGGCTACACCGCGAATCTCGAAACGCTGCAGCAGGCGGCGGTGAGCGCCGGTCACTTCAATCCATGGCTCGACGAGGATGGCGTTACCCGCCGCGTGCCGATGCTGGCCGAGTACAACGGCGCGTATTACGAGCCGCTTTCGCTCGCCATGGTGCGCGCGCTCACGGGGTTTCCGCCTATCGTGCCGGAATTCATCGACGACGGTGTGTCGCACGGCTACGCCGGGCTCGAGGAGCTGAAGGTCGGCCCGTACAGGATTCCGGTCGATCAGCAAGTGAGCACGCTCGTGCCCTACCGCGGGGCACGAGGAACCTTCAAATACATCCCGGTCGTCGATGTGCTGCACGAGCGCGTGCCGGTCGATGAGCTGAAGGGAAAAATCGTGCTCGTCGGCACGTCTGCACCCGGACTTCTCGACCTGCGGGCAACGCCCGTCGGCTCGGCCTACCCCGGCGTGGAGGTGCACGCGAACCTGATTGCCGGGATTCTCGACCAGAACATCAAGCACAAGCCTGCCTACGTGACGGGGCTCGAATTCGTGCTGCTGCTCATTGTCGGGCTCGTCATGACGCTCGCCCTGCCGTTCGTGAGCCCGCTCAAGGGCACGGTGATCGCACTCTTCGCGCTGCTTACGCTCGTGGGTGTGAACCTCGTGCTGCACGACGTGGCCCACCTCGTCGTGCCGCTCGCAGCGGGCCTCACCATGCTGCTGCTCCTCTTCACGCTCAACATGGCGTACGGCTACTTCGTCGAGGCGCGCGGCAAGCGGCAGATCACGGGGCTCTTCGGCCAGTACGTCCCGCCCGAGCTGGTGGACGAGATGGCGAAGGACCCGGAGAAGTTCTCGATGGAAGGCGAATCGCGCGAGATGACGGTGCTTTTCACCGATGTGCGGGGTTTCACCACGATCTCGGAGGGTCTCGACCCGAAAGCGCTGTCGCTCCTCATGAACGAGTTCCTGACGCCGCTCACCGGAGTGATCTACCGCCACAGAGGCACCATCGACAAGTACATCGGCGATTGCATCATGGCGTTCTGGGGGGCGCCGCTGCCCGATTCCCTGCATGCGCGGAACGCCATCCTCGCCGCGCTCGAGATGCAGCGCACGCTGAAAGACCTTCAGCCGCAGTTCATGGCGCATGGCTGGCCGCGCATCAACATCGGCATCGGCCTCAACACCGGCCGGATGAGCGTCGGCAACATGGGTTCCCGCATCCGGCTCGCGTATACGGTGATGGGCGATGCGGTGAATCTCGCCTCGCGGCTCGAAGGCATCACAAAGGAATATGGGGCTGATATCATAGTCGGCGAAAACACGAGGGCGGCGGTGTCGGAGATCGTGTTCCGGGAACTCGACCGGGTGCGCGTCAAGGGCAAGGACGTGGCGGTGACGATATTCGAGCCGGTGGGGTTGGAGGGCGAAGTCGAGCAGGGGAGGCTCGAGATCATTGAACGTTTCCACCGAGGGCTTGAACTCTACCGCCACCAGGACTGGGACATGGCCGAAAGGCAATTTGCGGCGCTCGGGAAAATCGAGTCCGAAAGCCGCCTCTGCCACACCTTTCTCGAACGCATCGCCATCCTGCGGGCCCATCCCCCGGGACCCGGATGGGACGGCGCCTTCACCTTCGAGACCAAGTAATGAAGCTCCGGATACTGGGGTGCAGCGGAGGGATCGGGGGGAACCTGCGCACCACGTCGATGCTCGTCGATCACGACATCCTGATCGACGCGGGCACCGGCGTGGGCGATCTCAGCATGATCGAGCTCGCGCTGATCGACCACGTTTTTGTCACGCATTCGCACGTGGATCACATCGCCTCGATCCCGTTGCTGGTCGATACGGTGGGGTGGATGCGCGACAAGCCCCTTACCGTTCACGCGATCGCGGAAACTGTCGATATCCTGAAGGCGCACCTCTTCAACTGGAAGCTGTGGCCGGATTTCACGCGCATTCCCGATGCGAGCCGCCCCATGCTGCGCTACGAGACGATCGAGGTGGGGCAAACGCGCGATAGGGATGGGCGGCTGATCACGCCGCTGCCCGCGAACCATATCGTGCCTGCGGTGGGGTATCGCATCGATTCCGGCCGCGCGAGCCTGGTGTACACAGGGGACACGACGACCAACGATGCGCTGTGGCGCGAGGTGAACGCCATCGGCAACCTGCGCTACCTCATCATCGAGACCGCGTTTTGCAACCGCGAGAAGGACTTGGCTATCGCGTCGAAGCACTTATGCCCGAGTCTCCTCGCCGCCGAACTGGAAAAGCTCGCAGTCCCCGCGGAAATCTACATCACCCATCTCAAGCCGGGGGAGATCGAGCTCACCATGCGGGAAGTCGAGAGTTGTGCGGGGAAATGGCGGCCGCGGATGCTGCAGACGAACCAGGTGTTCGAGTTTTGAGTACTAGCTGAGCGGAGGCGGACACGCTGGGCGGAAGGAGAGAGGAGAGAAAACACATTTCCTCCCCTTCAAGGGGGGAAAAATACTTTCTCCCCTTCAAGGGGGGAAAAATACTCCCTCCCCT
>CAMPGR010000192.1 GCA_946885605.1 uncultured Pseudomonadota bacterium | reverse complement strand
TCGCGAACCTCTGGCTCGAACAGGGCAAAGCACCGCGACTCTGGCGCGAGCTGGGCGCAGCCGCAATTTCGCCTCCGGTGGGTTTCAACCGTTTCGCGTTCGGGCAGTTTCGCACGATATTTCCCAGCAACAAGCCGTTGTACTACGGCAGCATCGAAATCGGCGCCGCATCCGCCACGCTCGACGGCCCCGCGCCGAACCGGCACGTGGAGCGCGCCGAAGCCGCCGCAAGGTTCGCGCTCGAATACGGCCTGCCAGGCGGAAACGTGTATGCGTACGACCGCCCTTTCGATTACTTCAGCTTTGAGGTGTCCGCCGCAACGGGGATTGGGCTCGATACGCTGATGACAACCGGATTGCTGCTCGGAACGAGCTACGGCGGCGTGTACTACCGCGGCATCTGGGGCGTGTACGGCAGTTACGATTACATCATGCCGGAGGTATTCCGGTTCGCGAGCACGGCGCTCGCGCTCGGCACGACTTCGGCCTGGCGCCTGACGCCCTCGCTTGCGCTCAATGCGACGGCGCTCGCCGGATTGGGCTACGCCGCCGTGAGCGACATACGGGATGTCGAGAACGAGCGCGCCAACCACTATGGCTTGGCGCCCCAGGCAGCGCTCGCACTGCGGCTCATCATGGGCGACAAGGCATTCGACCTGAGCACGCGCGGCTATTTTCTGGGCGACATGTCCTCCGGGCCGCGCGGCGGCGATGACGAAGTGTTGCACGCAGCCGCTGCACTGACATGGCGGCTGCATCGGGAGCACGCGATCTCGCTCCGGTATCAGGTATCGAGACGCGAGGCCGATTCTCCGGACCTGGGCGGCCGTACGCAAAAGCGGGAGACCGTCGGCATCTACTACAGCATGATTCTCGGCGATCGCCGCTTCGGCCTCGGCGGATGGCGCTGATCGGAACGTTTCGAGCAACGAGCGGTCCACGTGCCATCGGTAAGCGTACGGAAGGGCCACCCATGGATCGATTGCTCTCGGAATACTGGTGGATCCTCGTGCTGCGCGGCGCGGCGGCCCTCATCTTCGGCGTGCTCGCCGTCCTCTGGCCCGGCGTCACGCTGCTCGTCCTGATCGCGCTCTTCTCCGCGTACGCGATCGTCACCGGCATCGCCGAGCTCGTGGGTGCCTTTCGCCACCGTGGCGCCGAAGGCTGGTGGCTCGTGCTGCTGCTCGGCGTCGTGAGCGTGGCCGCAGGCGTGATCGCGGTCATCTACCCCGCCATTACGGCGCTCGTGCTCGTCCTCGTGATCGGCTTCAATGCGATATTCTCGGGTGTCATCGACATCGCGATGGCGATCCGGCTGCGCAAGGAGATCCGCAACGAGTGGCTGCTTGCCCTGGCGGGCATCCTGTCCATCGTGTTCGGCGCGATGGTGGTCCTGTTCCCCGGGGCCGGGGCGCTTGCGCTCATCTGGCTCATTGCGGCATACGCGATCGTGATCGGCATCCTTTTCATCGTCCTCGGCTTCCGCGTGCGGTCCTGGGCAAGGAGCCGCGAGCGTCCCCCGCACGGCGCACCCGCGGCTTGAGTGTTCGCTGGCAGGCGGGAATGTCACTTCGTCGCTGCGCGGTCCTCACCGCTATCGCGGTTGCGACTGCCATGAGCTTTGGCGGCGGAGCCGAGCCTCCGGTTAGCGAAGAGGCATGCAAGCCGCTGGAGACCCGCCCGCCGAATGCCCCCGACCAGCGTCCCGCATTCCCCGGCCAGACCCGCGCGTGCGCCGTTAAATCGAACGTCGCGTTCGATGTCGTAGTGGTTGCCAAGGGACTGGAAAAGCCCTGGGCGGTCGAACCGTTGCCCGGCGGCGATTTCCTGGTCACGGAGAAGGCGGGGCGGCTGCGCATCGTTTCAGCCAAGGGCGACGTCGGGAAGCCGTTGAGTGGTGTGCCGGCCGTCGATGCTCGCGGGCAAGGCGGACTCCTCGATGTGGCGTTGAGCCCCTCGTTCGCGTCGGACCGCACGATCTACTTCAGTTATGCCGAGCCGCGCGAGGGCGGGAACGGCACGAGCGTCGCACGCGCCGTACTGAGCGTGGACCGGCGCACTCTCGAGGACGTGCGGGTCATCCTGCGCGTCAGGCCAACCTACGACGGCACGATGCACTATGGTTCGCGCCTGAACTTCGGCCCGGACGGCATGCTGTATGTTACGACCGGCGAGCGCTCGGACACGCCGATGCGCAAGTACGCCCAGCGCCTCGACAGTCATCTCGGCAAGATCCTGCGCATCAAGCCTGACGGCTCCGCGCCGGCCGATAACCCGTTCGTCGGCAAGCAAGGGGCGCTGCCGGAAATCTGGACGCTAGGCCATCGCAACGTGCAAGCGGCCGCGTTCGATCCCAAGAGCCAGTACTGGGTGGTCGAGCATGGCGCGCGCGGCGGAGACGAGTTGAACCTGATCGAGAAGGGCAAGAACTACGGCTGGCCGCTGGTGGCCTACGGCGAGGAGTACGCGGGTTTCCCGATCCGGGGCGCGGTGACCGCGCGTCCGGGCTACGAGCAGCCGGTCTATTACTGGGATCCCGTGATCGCACCGTCCGGCGCCGAGTTTTACACCGGCGAGGCTTTCCCGGCATGGCGCGGGAACTTGTTCGTCGGCGCGCTGCGCGAGCGGCGACTGGTGCGCCTGGTCCTCGAGAACAACCGTGTCACCGGCGAAGAGCACCTGCTCGCCGAGCGCGGCAAACGCGTGCGCGACGTGCGGCAAGGCCCCGACGGGGCGCTCTATGTCGTCACGGACGAGGCAAACGGCGAGCTCTGGAAGATCGTTCCTCGGCGCTGATTTTTTCAGTGCGGCGCAGCTCCATGGATTTCCCCCGGATATGGGGAAAGAGCGCGCACGCTAGCAGCCGGCTCGTTCCGGGACGCAATTGCGGGCGGATCGGACGCGCCCGCAAGCTTGCTTTCCTGGTCGACGGCGCAGCCTGCTTCTCCGCGTCGAGGGCCACATGGTGTTTTTACATCTAATATTTCTCGACGATCGGCGGTTCATGAGAGGTAGCCGGTTCGGCCGGCAGATGAGTTGGCCCGAGGCGTCGTCTCGGCGCCGATTTCCTGCGCAACCCGCCTTTTGGGGTGAACGGCCGCACCGAACAGCCCGTCCAATCATTTCGGCACGAGACTTGCGTAGAGAAGACAACCATTCTCAATGCGAGGGACCGACATGAAGAGCGATCTGGAGGTGCGTCAGGATGTCGAAAGGGAGCTCGCCTGGGATCCGAGAATCGATGCAGCGAACATTGCGGTAGCCGCCAAGCAGGGCGTTGTGACGCTTACCGGGCAGGTACGAAATTTTATCGAGAAGTGGGAGGCCGAGGATGCCGCCAAACGGGTCGCCGGCGTTATAGGGATTGCAAACGACCTCGAAGTGACGCTTGTAGGACCGGCGGTGAGCGACACGGATCTCGCGGAGCGGGTCTCGATGGCGCTCCAATGGAACGCCGCGGTCCCAGCCGATGCGATCAAGGCGGTCGTCAGCGACGGCTGGGTCACGCTCGAGGGAAGCGTGCAGTGGTACCACCAGAAAGCGGCTGCGGAGGACGCCGTGCGGAGCCTGCATGGGGTGAGAGGCGTGACCAATTTGATCTCCATCGACAATCCCGTCGATCCACAGGATCTGAGCGGACGGATCAGCGAAGCGCTGACGCGCAATGCTCATATCGATGCGCGGAACGTGACCGTCCGTGCGGAAGGCCACACCGTCGTACTCGAGGGATCGGTCCGGACGTGGGCGGAACGCGAGGAGGCGGAGAAGGCAGCCTGGGCGGCGCCGGGCGTGACTTCCGTCGAGAATCGCCTTGTTGTGCTCGACTGACCGAAAAGGGGCACCAGTCATGGCAGCGAGAAGATCGGCATCATCGGCGACCGCACCCGTCGGCAACGCCCTGTGCGGGCCGTCGGGGAGCACCTTTTTGCCCAGCCAACTGGAGCGAGACTTCGAGCGGGACCTCGTCCACTGCACGGAGTTCGACCCACGCGAATACGCCAATCGCAACGCCGCATTGCGCTTCAGGGACTCGGTGACCCGGCTCTTCCTGCTGTGACAAGAATCGAGTGGGGCGAACAGGGCCACCCGCCGGAGAGTATCATTGCCGTGAAGTACCGGAACGCCGACCGTACCTGCCCCGTGCAACGCACCATGCCGCTCCGCCCTTCCCGGCACAGGCGTGCCATCCGTTGCGTGCACCCGCAAGCCGCAGCAACGACGCAAGGCCGCTAAGGCAGCATCGACAGTGATGAAGAACACCGCCGACATCGAACGCTACCAGGCGAATCTCTACGACGAGCTCGACGGCGCCGAGCTTTACAAGGCGCTGGCGCAAGCGGAGTCCGACCCGGTGCGCAAGGATCTCTTCCTGCAGCTTTCGCGCGCGGAACTCGAACACGCAAAGATCTGGCTCGCGAAGCTCGCTGGGGCCGGCATGAGCGAGCCGAAGTTCTCGCCGAGCTTCCGCACCCGCGTGCTGGCGCGCCTGGCGCGCCACTTCGGTCCGCGCTTCGTGCTGCCGGCGATCGCTGCCAACGAGTTCGCCGACCGCGACAAGTATGCGACGCAGCCCGATGCGACCCACCTGTCCGCCGATGAGCGCGGCCACGCTGCGGTCGTGCGCGCTGCCGCAGGAGCGCGCGGCGCGGGACTTGCCGGTGCAGACATTGCGCGCGCGGAGGCGTGGCATCGCCGCGGCGGCGGGAACGAGCTGCGCGCCGCGGTGCTCGGCGCAAACGATGGCTTGGTCTCCAACCTGTCGCTCGTCATGGGCGTCGCCGGCTCGGGTGCGCCGTCGGAGACGATCCTCTTGACGGGACTCGCCGGGTTGATCGCCGGCGCACTATCCATGGCCCTTGGCGAATGGCTTTCGGTGACCAACTCGCGCGAGCTGGCGCGCACGCAGATCGCGCGCGAACGCGAGGAGATCGAGGAAACGCCCGACGCGGAACGCAAGGAGCTCGCGCTCATCTTCCAGGCGAAGGGGCTCGCGCGCGAAGAAGCACAGCGCGGCGCCGCCGAGATCATGCGCGCCCTGCTATTCGCGCATGTTCTCGGCGGCGACGCCCGGGGGGGAGAGGCGCCGGGCCCCCGTCCGCGGTCCGCCACTTCGAGCGTCAGCGCATCGGCCTC
>CAMPGR010000191.1 GCA_946885605.1 uncultured Pseudomonadota bacterium | reverse complement strand
CGTAAAGCACCCACAAATCGTTCACGATGAAGGATTAGGTGAGGCAGCCGAAGGCGTGGGCGACCAGCCCTAACTGTGCGAGCGCCGCCGGACGCGCGAGCGCCATCCATTCCGCGTTGGCGCGCGCCGCGCCCGCGAGCGGCAGGGCCGCCTGTGCTGTTGCCACACAGAGCGCGAGGACGAGCGCGAACTGGCCGAGTTCCGGGATCATCGATGCATCCGCTCTAACGCGGCATGACGACGCTGGCCGCCGCCTTCTGGGCCGCGGCCTGGGCGTTCTTCACCGCGTGATCCGCTTCGACCGGCATGTAATTCTCGTCGTGCTTCGCGAGCACTTCGCTCGCGTGGAACACACCCGATGCGTCGAGCCTGCCCTGCGTTACGACGCCCTTCCCTTCGCGGAAAAGATCCGGCAGCAGCCCCTGGTAGACGACCGGAATGCGCTGCGCGGTGTCGGTCACGACAAAGTAAACCGTACGGCCATCGGGCTGGCGCTTGACGCTGCCGGCTTCCACGAGCCCGCCGACGCGGAAGGCGCGATCGACCGGCGCTTCCTTCGCCGCCACTTGCGTCGGAGTAAAGAAAAAAACGAGGTTGCTTTCGAGCGCGCTGAACACCAGCGCCGCGGCGATGCCTAGCGCAGCGATACCGCCCGCGACGAATGCAAGCCGGCGCTGGCGCGGCTTCATGGCGCGCTCCGGCGCAGGACGGCCCGCTTCAGTTGCTTGAGAATCGCGCGTCGTCTCATCCTCAGCATCACGATCTCGACCGCGAGCAGCGCGAAAGTCACCGCGTAGGCGCCCCATACATAGAGCCCATGACCGCCCATCGCAAGAAATGCGTCGACGCTTCCCCAGCTCATGCCCGCTGCCTCATGTACTCCGCGACCCACTCCGTATTGCGCTCGCGCTCCAGGATGATGCTGCGCACGCGCAAGAGCGACGCGGCAATGCTGTACATCCAGAAACCGAGCGCGACCAGTATCATGCCCAGAAACATCGTGGCTGCCATGGTGGGTGCGCGGGTCAGGCTCACCGATGCGCCCTGGTGCAGCGTATTCCACCACTGGACCGAGAAGTAGATGATCGGGATATTGACAACGCCGACGAGCGCGAACAGCGCCGCGGCCCGGTCGGCGCGGCGCGGGTCCTCGATCGCGGCAGCGAGCGCCATGTAGCCGAAATAGAGAAAGAGGAGGATCAGTTCCGAAGTGAGCCGCGCATCCCATACCCACCACGTGCCCCACGTCGGCTTGCCCCAAAGCGCGCCGGTCCACAGCGCCACGAACGTGAAAAGCGCGCCCGTCGGCGCAAGCGCGTTCGCCATCATGCCGGAGAGCCGCGTGTTGAGCACAAGGCCCATGCCCGCCCAGAACGCCATTACGAGATAGATGAACATCGACATCCATGCGGCGGGGACGTGAATGAATATGATGCGGTACGCTTCACCCTGCTGCTGATCGGTCGGCGCGACGAAGAACCCCACGTAGAGTCCCACGGCGCAGAAGAGCGCCGCCGCGACGGCGAACCATGGGGCCGCGTCGCCCGCCAGCGGAAAAAACGTCTGGGGCGAAGAATACTTGAACCAGTTTATCCGGCCCCATGCGGAGCGTGGATTCTGCGCGGCTTCACCGGGCTGGACCATCAGCGGCAGTCGGGACTCTCCCGGGAACGAATGTTAGAGGAAATTCCTTGCAGTTGCTTGATTTGCATACATCCTATCCTCGTGCACACTGTCGAACACGATGTGCACCACGCCACTCCCCTCTCCCGCTCCGTGGGAGAGGGGCGGGGGTGAGGGCAGAGCGTCGTCAATCATTCTGCGACGCTCGTCAATCGAGCGATATGCGCAGCGCCGCGGCCGTCGCCCACGGCGCAAATGCGGCGGCGAAAACCAGGAACGCGGCCAGCAGCAGCAGGTGCGCCTGCACCGTAACGCCCCCGGCCGCGGCATCGACTGCGCTCGTCCCGAGTATGAGGACCGGCACATAAAGTGGAAGGACCAGCAGCGAGGTCAACACACCGGAACCGCGCACCCCGATGGTGAGCGCCGCCCCGATTGCGCCGATCAGCGTGAGCGCGGGGGTGCCGAGAGCAAGTGACGCCATGAGCACGAGCAGCGCCGCGGCGGGCAAGTCGAATTGTATCGCAAGTAGCGGGGCCAGCACCATGAGCGGGAGCCCGGAAACGAGCCAGTGCGCCACCGCCTTGCCGGCCACGATCACACTGAGCGGCGCGGCGCTCAAGAGCATCTGTTCGAGTGCCCCGTCCGCGTAATCCGCGGCGAACATGCGCCCGAGCGCCAGCATCGAAGCGAGCAGCGCGGCGACCCAGATGACGCCCGGCGCGATGGTGCGCAGCAGATCGGGCTCGGGCCCCACGCCGAGCGGAAACAGGCTCGCGACGATGACGAAGAAGAGGAGCGCGTTCGCGACGTCGGCGCGGCGCCGCATCGCGAGCAGGAGGTCGCGGCCAATCACTACGCGCATGACCGAAAACAATCGTTGTCCTTATCCGCCGAGATGAAGGGTGAAGGTCGTGACGTTCGCGAGCACCGCTTCCTGGTGACTCGTAACTACGGCGATGCCCCCGTTCGCGAGATGGCCCGCGATCATTTCTATCACCAGCGCCACCGCCACGGTGTCGAGCGCGGTGAAGGGCTCATCGAGCACCCACAGCTTCGCGGCCGTGCCGGCGGCAAGGCGGGCGATTGCGACGCGCCGGCGCTGCCCCTGGGAAAGATGCCGCGATGGGAGGTCGGCGTAGCGAAGTAGCCCGGCGCGCTCCAGCGCCACGTCGGCGGACGTCTCGTCGACTCGCGCCCCGCCCAGCGCACACGACACCGTGACGTTCTCGCGCGCCGTGAGATCGTCCTTCACGGCCGGCGCATGACCGACGTATACGAGCTCGCGGTGATAGTCTTCGCGCGCGCGGCGTATCGGCTCGCCGCGCCAGCGCACTTCGCCGGTCACGGGGAGCGCGAGGCCGCAGAGAATCCGCAACAGGCTCGTCTTGCCGCTCCCATTGGCTCCCGCGATGCGCAACAGCGTCCCGCTGTCGAGCGCGAAGTTCACGTCCTTGAAAAGCAGGCGATCGCCTCGTACGCATGCGACGTTCGATGCTTGCAGCATACGCGCGTCAGTCGATGATGAGTGGTGATGCGCGATTATGCCTTATCGCGGCAAACCGGACATGCGCTTGCTCGTGTGAGCGGCTCAATGCAAGAATCGGCGCATGGCGACGGCTGACTGCAGAACACTCGTTATCGGCGCCGGCATCTCGGGACTCGCGTGCGCGTTTCGTCTTGCCGTGCGCGGCATCCATGTCGAGGTGATCGAAGCGGCCGCGCGCGCCGGCGGCGTGATCGAGAGCGTGAGCCGCGATGGTATCCTCATCGAACGCGGCCCGAACAGCCTACTCGATACGGGCCCGCATATCTCCGCAATGCTCGATCAGCTCGGCATCCAAGGCGAGCGTATCGACACGCCTCTCCAGGCGGCAAAGCGATACGTCGTCCACGGCGGAAAGCTCGTTGCGCTGCCCGCCTCGCCCCCCGCATTGTTGCGCACGCCGCTCTTTTCACCGCAGGCGAAGCTTCGTCTGCTGCGCGAGCCTTTCGCAAGACGCGCTGCAAACGAAACGGAGGAAACGGTTGCCGAGTTTGTCCTGCGCCGGCTCGGGCGCGAATTCCTCGATTACGCCGTCGAGCCGTTCGTTGCGGGGATCTATGCCGGCGATCCCGCCGAGCTTTCGCTCCCCGCCGCATTTCCGCGGCTACACGCGCTCGAGCAGCGCTACGGCAGCCTCATCGTCGGCCAGATACGCGGCGCGCGCGAGCGCGCGAAGCAGCAGGAAAAGGCGAAGAACAGGGCGAGGAGCTTCTCGTTCGCGAGCGGGTTGCAGACGCTCACCGACGCGTTGGCGTCCCGCATCGGGCGCGTGCACTTCAATACGCGAGCGGCGAAGCTGCGCCCCGGCAAGGAAGGCATTACCGTTACCGTGAATCGCGATGGCGCCTGCGGTGAACTGCAGGCGCGCGTCGTTGTGCTCGCCGTGCCCGCCTGGGAAGCGGCCAGCCTGGTGAGCGACTTCGCCCCCGCCGCGGCGACGGCGCTCGAGGCGATACCCTATGCGCCGGTTGCCTCGGTCGCGAGCGTGTACCGGCGGGCGGATATTGCACATGCGCTCGACGGCTTTGGGTTTCTTGCGCCGCGCGTGGAGCAGCGCCGCATATTGGGTACCTTGTTCTCGTCCACTATGTTTGGTGGGCGCGCGCGGCAAGGCGAGGTGCTGCTCACGACCTTCCTGGGCGGGCGGCGCGAGCCGACTTTGCCGAACCTGCCGGATACGGAGCTTACGAGCATCGTGAACGCGGAACTCGCCGCCCTCCTCGGTGCATCCTCGCCGCCGCGGTCATGCGCCGTGAGCCGCTGGCCGCGCGCAATCCCGCAGTACACGATCGGGCACCTGGAGCGCATCCGGGCGGCAACGGAAGCGGAAAGCGCGCTGCCGGGCCTGTTTCTCTGCGCCTCCTATCGCAATGGCGTTGCCGTGGGCGACTGCATCGCTTCAGCTTGCAGGACGGCCCAATCCATAGCGCAGCGTGTTGACTATGCCCGTTAGCCCTCGGGCAGCTTATGGGCAATGCCCTTGTGGCAGTCGATGCAGTCTACCCCTCTTTCATCGCGGTCTCGCGCACCGGGCCCGACCATGCCTTCTGCTCGCAGCGAGATTACGTACGGCACAATGCTAACGGCATCCGGTATTACTCCGGCAACCGGCTCTGCGCCTCCGGCTGGGAAACGACTTCGAGAATCCGCAACTCGAGTTTGCGCCCGCCGGGAACCTGCCATGAAATCGACTGACCGACCGAGAGCCCCAGTAATGCGCTGCCTACCGGGGCCAGAATCGAAACGTTCCCCGACGAACCGGCGGCCTCGGGATAAACGAGTGTCAGTTCCAACGTCGCGCCACTGGTGTCGTCCACGAAGCGGACCGTGGAATTCATGGTCACCACATGCGGTGGAACCTCAGCCGGCTCGACCACATTCGCCCGGTCGAGCTCCTCGCGCAGGGCGTCGATGCCTGGGAGCGCTTTGCCGGATACCGAAACGAGAAATTGTTCCAAGCGTTCCAA
>CAMPGR010000190.1 GCA_946885605.1 uncultured Pseudomonadota bacterium | reverse complement strand
GCGCTGTACTGGTTGGGCGCGCCGCCGGCCCGGACCCCCTCCCCTCTCCCCCAGTGCGGCGAGGGGAGGTTTGTGGTGCAGGCGGTTGTCTACCGTTTGCAGGAGGCTCAATAAGAGCCATGCTTCACCAGTATCTTTGCATCGCAACGCTGCTGCTTGCCTCGCTCGCGCCGGTGCACGCCGCCGGAAAGCCGGACGCGGGCTTCAATCCGAGTCCGCACGCGATCCATATCCCGCCGTGGTTTCGCGAGACGTTTCTCGATGTGCGCGAAGACGTCCGCGACGCAGCGAAGACCGGCCGGCGCCTCATGGTGTACTTCGGCCAGGACGGATGCCCGTATTGCCGCGAGCTGATGCGCGTCAACTTCGCCGACAAGCGCATTGCGGACAAGACCCGCGTGCAGTTCCACGCCATCGCGATCAACATTTGGGGCGATCGCGAAGTGACGTGGACCGACGGCAAGCCCTACACCGAGAAGAGCTTCGCCGCGCTGCTCAGGGTGCAGTTTACCCCAACGCTGCTCTTCTTCGACGAGAAGGGAAAGATCGTGCTGCGGCTGAACGGCTACTATCCGCCGCACAAATTTCACGCGGCGCTCGATTACGTTGCCGGCAAGCACGAGCGAAAGGAGGCATTCACTTCTTTTCTGCAACGCCACGCTCGCGAGCCCGCGACCGGGAAGCTGCACCAGCAGCCGTTTTTCATGCGGCCGCCATACGATTTCGCGCGCAGGCATGGCGGCGCCAAACCGCTCGCCATCGTGTTCGAGCAGAAGGACTGCGCGGCGTGCGATGAGATGCACGCGCACGGGTTCCGGGATTCCGAGCTCGAATCGCTGATCGCGAAGTTCGACGTCGCGCGGCTCGAGCTCTTTGGGGAGCAGGCGGTCATCACCCCCGGCGGCAAGCGCTTGCGCGAAGCGGAATGGGCGCGCGAGTTGAACGTCACCTACACGCCCACGGTGGTCTTTTTCGATGCCCGCGGCGCGGAGGTATTTCGCATCGAGGCGTACGTCAAGCCGTTCCACTTTGCTTCGAGCTTCGACTACGTCGCGAGCGGCGCTTATCAGACGCACCCCAGCTTCCAGCGCTTTGTGCAGAACCGGGCGGAGCAGATCCGCGCGCGGGGCGGCAGCGTCGATCTGTGGTGATCAATACCATTCAACCGCCAAGGCCGCCAAGAACGCCAAGACCGCAGGCATGCTCTACATGCGAACGAGCTTGGCAACGCACACTCAATAAGCACCTTGCTCTGGTGTCATTTCGTGCCGTTTCGCGGTAGTTGTTTTGTCTTTTCAGCTCTTGGCGGCTTTGGCGATTCTGTTTTTGTTCGAATCTCGACCAGGATGCGCCGCACCGGCGCAGGCAGCGCAGCTGAGCTCGCCTCTTCCGGCGTGAACCATGCATGGCGCGGCTCCGCGGCCCTCGTCGCGAGCGTCGATACGTGGAGATGCCACGGCTCGATCGAGAGTCGAAAATGGGTGAAACCATGCTCGAGCCGGGGAAGTTTCGTCGCCCGGGTAACGCGCACGCCGAAACGCGTGCTGCACGCCACGCCCAGGTCCTCGCCAGGCTCGGCCTCGGGCAAAGACCACAGTGCGCCCCAGACGCCGCTCGCCGGCCGCTTTTCAAGCAGTACCTTTCCCGCGTGCTCCAGCACCAGCATTCGTGTCGAGCGCTGCGGCAGCGGCTTTTTCGGCCGCGGCGCCGGCAGTGCATCGGTCAGGCCCTTTTGGTAGGCGACGCATGCGGTGACCACGGGGCACGCGGCACATGAGGGCCTACGCCGCTTGCATATCGACGCGCCCAAGTCCATCAATGCTTGCGTATAGAGCCCGATGTCCTTGCGCGGCAACAATGCTGCGGCCTTCCGCCAGAGGTCGGCCTCAACGCTTCTCTCTCCGGGATAGCCTCGAATGCCGTAATGGCGGGCGAGCACGCGCTTGACGTTGCCGTCGAGAATCGCATGACGCGCGCCGTACGCGAAGGCACAGATCGCTCCCGCCGTGGAGCGGCCGATACCCGGCAGCCGGATGACGTTGTCAAAATCCCGGGGGAAACGCCCGCGGTACTCGCTCACGATCGATTGCGCCGCACGGTGGAGGTTGCGCGCGCGCGAGTAATACCCGAGCCCGCTCCACCGCCCGAGCACCTCGTCCAGAGGCGCGGCGGCGAGTGTTGCAATGTCCGGGAAGCGCTCGAGGAAACGCCGGTAATAAGGGATGACGGTTGCGACCTGCGTTTGCTGGAGCATGATCTCCGACACCCAGATCCGGTAGGGGTCGCGCGTCCCCTGCCAGGGCAGATCGTGGCGCCCGTCCCGCCTGTGCCAGGCGATCAACCTCGAGGCAAAGCCGCTCATCGACGCGCGGCGGCCATCACCGGCCGAACAGGCCCTTCAACTGATCTTTGAGATCCCCGCCGGGCTTGCCCTCCCGGGCGCCGCCTTCGAGGCGTCGTTCCAGTTCCTCGCGGACCGTGGACTCGATCTTCTTCTTCGCCGCATCGGATGCGATCGCGGCGAAGTCGAGTTTGTAGGACGGGTCTTCGAGCGGCCCGCTCACCCGTACCGGGACGGTAACACCCTGCAGGTCGGCAAGATCGCGCCCGCCCTGCCCCTTCGTGGTGGCGACGATGGTCGCCTTGATCAGGTAATCGACCGTGCCGTCCACGATGTTGATATCGCCCTCGCCGCTTGCGCGCAGCAGCGGCGATTTCATCTCGAGATCGCTATTGTGCGCGATACCGTCCCTGATCGTGAACGTCGCGTTCAATTCGGTGAAGTCGGTTTTCTGGGTCCTGTCCGACTGCTGCACCTGTTCTCCGCGCAGCGCGCCGAGCTTTGCTCTCACGCTGCGGATAGCACCCGCAATGTTGATGCCCTTGAGCGCGCCGTCGGTCAGCCGTACTGCGGCATTGCCGTTGAGCCCCTTCTTGAGAGCGGAAACCGTGTTGCCTTGCGTCTTCACGTCGACATTGACGTTCCCCGTGCCCTCGAGCATGTCGTTGCCGGAAAGATCGCGGATGAGCGGGCCGATGTCCACACCGGTGAGTTTCTGCTTGATCGCAAATGACGGCGTCTTCGCCGCATCGATCATGAGCGCGCCTGCAAGGGCACCCTGGTAGAGGTTTGCAGCGATCGGATTGACGTCGACTGTGCCGTTTGCCGCTTTGACATCGAGGCGCACGTTTCGGGTCTGGAGCCCCGAAACCTTGAGCGCGCCGATCTTGAGCGTGCCGCTCGCGTTCACGTCCCTGAGCGCCGCGAGGTCGATCGGCTGCTCCTCGCCTTGCCCTTGCCCCTTCGGCTCGCCTCCTCCGGGGGCGCGTTTCTGCTCCGAAGTCTTGGGAAAGTAGCGGTCGGCATCAAGCCGGTCCACGTCGACATCGAAGGTGTACGACGGCGGCGCAAACTTCGCGAGCCCGGCACGGCCGTTGATGGTGCTCTCGTCCAATTTCGTGGCGAAAGTGAGGTTGGCGGTTTCCTTTGCTGCATCCACCGTAAGCGCGCCGTTGAGCGTCGCCTCGATCGGGCCCTTCGGCAGCCGCGGGCTGCTGAGGTTGAGCCTCGCCGCAAGTCTGGGCAACTCGAATTGCCTGCGCTCGACGCTCCCCGCGAGCGGGCTTGCGAGCTTCACGCGCGTGCTGCTGCCGTCCTCCTCGATGTCGAAGCTGGCAGTGAACTCTTTCGCTGCGAACGCCTTGGCATTGCCATCAAGGCCGGGAATTTCAACCCTTGCCGCAACCTTGCGTTTCGCCGCGCCCAGCGTCATGTTGAATGCGATACGTTGGCCGCGTACATTGTCCCGCGTCACCGCGAGCTCGGGTATCTCGAACCGCGCGTCGAGATCTCCCCCCTCGCGCTTGCCTTTGGCACTCACCATGAATTTGGACGCGAGAAACTCGTTGCTCGCGAGCCGCGCCTCGATATCCCCTCTCGCGCCGGCTGTCAGCTCGCTGACCCCCGCCGCGGCGCCCCGTGCCGTGAGATCGAGTCCGTGGAGGGCGAACGCCTTTTGTTCGATATCGAATCGAAGCTGCGTCTTGAGCTCGGTCGCGAGATCGAAGCTCGGCTCGTTCCCCCGTGCATGGAACGCGGCTTCGATATCGCTCGGGACACCGCTTGCAATTCGACCCGTTCTCGCTTTGACGCCCGTAAACTCATACTTCGCGCCCGCCTGCTCGTCCACATAAGAGATGGCCGAATCCTGTATTCGGATCCGCGCGATATCGATCTTGACCGGCTGCGTCGCCTCCGGCTTCCTTGGCGCGGGCGGCGTAGCGGGCACCCCCGCAAGATCGTCGAAGTTGGTTCTGCCGTCCTTGTAGCGGATGAGCTGGGCGCGCAGACCCTTCACGTCGATCGCGTCGACCACGATCTCGCGCGAAAGCAGCGGCCAGAGCTTCACCGCGATGAGCAAGTCCTCGACCGCGGCGAACTCCTTCGCGCTTCCACGCTCGGAGAGCGTCGCCTTGCCGAGCCGCGCGCCCACGCTGGGGAAGAAGGCGAGATCGATGTCGCCCGCGAGCGTGAGCGTGCGTTGCGTTCTCTCTTTTACCGTCTGAACGATCTGGGGCTTGTACTGATTGGGGTCGAATGTCGCGGCGATGTAAGCGATCGCCACGCCCACGGCGACGACGAGCACCGCGAGTCCGAACAGCAGGTACTTGAGTACTTTCATGGTTCTTCTATCGCCGTCACTCCGCGCGCACTGTCGCGCGCGCCATTTTACGCCTCCCTGCGACGCACTCCCCCTCGGGCGGTGCGGCAATAAAGCTACGGAGCAGTGGGACTCTGGGCCTGCTGCGGGCTCGAGGCTTCCTGTGCGCCCCGTTCGCCCGCGGCACTCACTGCCTCACGCGCTTTATGCACTTGTTCCTTGCCGGTCTCGGCCACCTGCTCCGCGAGGCGCTCGCGCGCGTCCCCCATCCACTCGTCTTCCTGACGCGTGCGCGGCATGACAGCGGCAAGGGTGGCGCCAATGGCGAGCCCGATGGCACCCAGCGCGAGCGGTTGCTCGTGCAGCATGTAGTCGAAGCCCTGGCGCGCGCGATGCGTCTGGCGGCGCGTCGTCTCCATCGCCTGCCGGGCGCGCTCGCGCACGCTCGAACCGGTATCGCTCCATTTCCGACCTGTCGTGCGCATCG
>CAMPGR010000189.1 GCA_946885605.1 uncultured Pseudomonadota bacterium | reverse complement strand
CATCGCCTGTACGCTGGGCGGGGCTCGCGTCGCCCCGGTCGGCTCCACCGCGGGCGATGTCCTGGCGGCCCTGCTCGGTACGGCCGCGATACGACTCGCGCGCATCGGCACCCGGCACCTGTCCTCGGCCGTATTTTTCGCGGCTTGCGCTGTCGCGATACTGCACGCCTTTACGATGCTCCACCTGGTGCTGCCAGTTCCCGCTCTGGATATTGGTCCGATTGAAGTTGTTGTAGCGGGTGGTGTTGATGTTGACGTCGCCACGTCCCCAGTTGCAGTTGCCCCAGAGCGCCGCACCCACCGTCAGGCCGACACCGAACGTGAAAAGTGCGGCCCCCGGCACGTAGCCCGGCGGGTAATAGTAGTAGGGCGGATACGCCGGATAGGGCCACGCGCCGTACACCACCGTCGGGTTGTACGTCGGCACGTAGATCACATCAGGGTTCGCGGGCTCGATTTTTACGATCGTGGTTTCGCCCTCCTGTTCCTTGGTGACGACTTGCTCGTTTCCGCTCTCGAGATTGCCAGCGGCGTCCGCCTTCCGGCGCAGCGCCTGTATGGCCGCCATAACCTCCTTCTGCTGCGCGAGGAACGCATCCCCGACCTTCTGCGTCCAGTCGAGTTTTGCATTCATCATCTCGAGCACTTGCGGAAACGCAGCCAGCGCCTTTACGGAGGGATCCCAAGATTGCTTCTGCATGGCGTCCTCGAGCGCCTTGTCTTTCACACCCGGGTTCGCCTTCACCCAACGCGCCGCGGACACCACTTCCAGAGGATAGGTCGAAGCCATGAGCACCTGTGCGACGAGCGCGTCCGGATAGAGCGCGATCGGAGCGACGAGCTGCTCCAGCTCCTCGTTCGAAAAGGCCGGCTGCTCGGCGGTCTGTGCCATCAGCGCCGGTGCAAGCATGACAGCGCACCACCAAACGAGGAGCAGCCGGTAGACCGACTTCATATGTCGTCCTGGCTTGCTCCTGCGCGCTTCCTCGAGACGGATCCCTTCAGCCGTCATGGGACTTCCTTTTCCTGAATCCACGCCCACGCCGGGAAAGACGCATGCTCTCTACGGTGCAGTCTGCCGCATGCTGTTCCGGCTCACAGCGGCGTGCACGAGCCGAACAGCACGAAAGCGCCATCGCGGTTGACCAGCGTCGCAGCCATCGTGCCGGCTTTCGTGTCGATCGCCATCGTCCATCCGAAACCGGTCTCGGTGCCCTGCAGCAGCACGTTCTCACTGCTCTTTTCGACGTTGAGGATCGGTGTCGTGCGCTGAGTCCCGGCGATGGTTTTCTGCTCCAGGTCGATGCGCATGAAGGCGGGCGCGCCGATGTCGGAGGGCCGCCCTCTGAAGCAGGATGAACCCGCTTCGCAATCCATGGCCTCGACCGTCGCGCAGATCAGCCGGGTCGGTGGATCCCCACTGGCGGCGCCAACTGTACCGGATGTGAGGCATGCGGCGAATGCGGCGGCATAGGCGAGCTTGTTCATGCGAGCCCCGTCACTTGAGGGTGTAGCCGCGCCCTTCCATGCACGCGGCATAGGCGCGGTAGTAGGTGTTGGTCGTTTGCTGCTGCTGAGTCTGCGTCTGCTGGTTGCGCGCTGCCTGGTTCTGGCGCGCCTCACGGCCCCCTCTCATGGTGCCCACGACCGCCCCGGCTGCCGCGCCATCGCCGGTGTCGCCCGCAATGGCGCCTATGGCGGCGCCGCCCACTGCGCCGCGCGCCGCGCCTCGCGCGCGCTCGCCTCCTCCCGTCGCCGTGCCGGTTTCCTGGGGCACGGGCTGCTGTGCGACGACAGCGGGGTCTATGCCGGTGGAGTTTTTGGCCCAGACATGGCAATCGCCTTGGTCGCGATTTTGTTGCGCAGCGCTTTGCCCCTTGGCGGGGTAGATGATGGGCTGCTGCGCCGCGCTAGCGAGTGCGACGAGCAGCGCCGCGACGCCGAGCACGGCCGAAGGGCCATATCGCCCCTCGGGGCGGCGGCAACGCTGATGATACCCAAGCTTCTCGTGACGCATCATTGCACCGCACTCCTGCCTGTAGTGCCCCAATAATTCACATCGGCCTCTTTATGGCATGCGGTCTTCCCGCCGAAACTACGCGCCGCGCCCCGCCCGGACAATTGGACCTTGGTCCCATCACGGATCGCGTCGATGGGAAGCGAGAAAGATCGTGGGGCGAAGCGCGCCGCGATGGCGCTATGCGCTGCTCGATTCGTAGTGATGCGACGGGAGCTTACGCGCCGCGGCATGCTCGCGCGGCGCGATTCCCACAGCGGCACACATTCGGACAAGCTCCGCCACCGAGCGGGTCTCGAGCTTCTCCATGACGCGTCCGCGATGCGCCTTTACGGTTTTTTCGGTGATGCCGAGGTCAGCCGCGATCTGCTTGTTCAGGCGCCCGCTGATCACGCGCTCCAGGACCTGGCGTTCCCGCTCGGAGAGCCGTGACATCCGCTTTGAAATCTCTCTTCGCTCGCGGTCGTGGGCGCAGGCAGTCTCGTGCCCCGCGATGGCGGCGGCGATCGCGTTGAGAACGATTTCGTCCTCGGCGGGCTTGAGCAGGATGTCCAGCGCACCCTTCTTCATCGCCGCTATGCTCATCGGAACGTCGGCACGGCCGGTGAGATAGACAATGGGCAACGAGAGGGCGAGCGCGAGCATCCGCTCCTGCAGCTCCGGCCCCGTCATGCCCGGCATCTGTACATCGAGCAGGACACAGCCCACCCCGTCGTAGGGCAGGCGATCCAGGAACGCATGTGCGGAAGGGTAACCCTCGACGCGCCAGCCGGCGCTGCGCACAAGGCGTTCCATGGCGCGCCGCGCGGTGTCGTCGTCATCTATGACAAAAACGGTCGTCTGGCTCGCATTCATGCAATCCACGCTTTTCTACGATCCCCACTACCCTATCGCTCCGGGGGAGGCAGCCTCACATGAAACGTCACTCCCCCCGTATCGTTGTTCTCGCACCAGATGCAACCGCCGTATGATTCGACGATGGCCCGGCATACGGGCAACCCCATGCCGAGCCCTTTCTTCTTGGTGGTCCAGAAAGCATCGAATGCCATGCCCAGCTTGTCGGCTGGTATCCCGCTGCCGGAGTCCTTTACCGAGATCTCCACCTGTTCGCCGGCGCCACCGGACAAGGTAATGCCCAAGCGGCGCTTGAACTCCCTCTTGCCCCGCATCGAATCGATCGAGTTCATCACCAGATTCAGCAGCACCTGCTCGATCTGTATCTTGTCGGCCGTCAGGTAACAGCGATCGGCAAGCGAAGTTTGGACCTCTATCTGCTCGGACATGAGCTCGCTTCGCACGAGGGCGAGGACGTCGCGTGCCGCCTCGGCCGCATCGAACGTGATGCGAGTCGTGTTCTGACGCCGCAGCATCGCGCGCAGTGCGCTCAGCACCTCGCTCGCCCTCCTGTTCGACGCCACGACATCGGTCAGGATGTCCCGTATCTCGTCCGGGCACAGTCTGTCGCTCTTCAGCAAACGCAACCCGGCTTGTGCATTGTTCAGTATGGCGGCGAGCGGCTGACACAGCTCGTGCGCGAGTGAAGCCACCAGCAGCGCCGTCTGTGCCACGCGGGCGGAATGCCAGTGATGCGCGCGCAACTCTGCCACCTCCTGTTCCGTGCTCAGCGCCGCTGTCACGTCCTGCACGGTTGCGACGAGTCGCGCGGTGCGCTCGCCCGGGAACAATAACTCATGCCACTGCTGGATCAGTCGCCGTTCGCCGGCCGGCGTCTTGACGGCGTAACGCGTCTTGATCCGCGCGCCCGGGTGTGCGAGCGCATCCTCGATTGCCCGCCGGAGCGCGCGGCGATCCGAAGGCTGTACGAGATCCATAAGCGAGCCGAGGACCGGCACGTCAGCGCCGAAAATATGTTTTGCCTCGTCGGAGAGGTGGAGCTTATCCGCGCCGACATCCCATTCCCAGCGGCCGAGATGCACGACGCTCAGCACGTCGCGCAGGTCGTGCCTGGTGGCGAAGAGTGTGCCGACCGCTTCCGCCCTCGAAATGGCGTGGGCAAAGATTTCTCCCACCGCGTTGAGGTACTTGATGAACCGCTCCGGCCACTCACGCGTGCGTGCGTGACACGCCGTGGTCAGGACGAAACGTACTTCCGCGTCAACCCGGAGCGGTATGTGAAGCAGGGATTGCACATCGAGTGCCCGCATGGATGCTGCGTCGGTCGCTGCCTGCGCGGGAAGCGAGTCTGGTCGCGGGACTGCCAGCACTTCGCCCGCCTGCACGACCTTGCAGAATGCCCAGGGAAACCACGCGCCGTAGCTGAAGCGCTCCGGGGCTGCGCGTGTGCCTGGAACACCCGCAACATACCGCAGATAAGCCTCCGTGTTGCCGGGAAGCACCTCGAAAATGCTCGCCTGGTCTACGCAGCAGACATTGAGCACGTCCTTGAGCGCCAGTTCGACTTCGCTTACCACGCGATGCCACGGCGCGCCGGCGAAAATGGTGGAGACGCGCATCAGCAGACCTTCGAAGTCGGCGGATGCGCGTTCGTCCCGCTGCGGACCACCAGAGGAGATTTCGAATCCCTCCTCGCAGTCGAAGAGAGGGGGCGAACCAAAATAATGGATTCCGTGCCGGCGGGTCATGCGGCAAACTCTTTCGCAGCTGATGTCTTCAATGCAATACCTCCTCATCAGCTCCGCTCAGTACACCTCGCCGCCTGCTCAACTCGGGCGGAACTGACAACCCTCGTAGGACGCGGTCTACATCCGCAGGACAGATCCAGAAACGATGAGCCGCGCGGCACTCCATCTAGCATCCGCGCACACTCTGTTGTCAACACGGTATTTGGTGCAGGAGGGGGCAGCTTGAGCTATGTCAAACCATCGTAAAGCCGCACCGCGGCGTCCCGTCGTACGCACAGCGATCAACGGGACTTCAACGTGAGAGCTCAAGGCGCCGAGGTGAGCTGCTCGGCAACAGTGATCCAGCCGCCGCCCATCGCCTTATAGAGGTCGATCAGCGATGCCAGTACCGTCGCTCGCGTCTGAACGTAAGCGAGCTCGACATCGAACAGGCTGCGCTCGGCATCGAGCACTTCCATGTAGCTGGTTACACCCTCGTCGTAGCGCAGCCGTGCGAGGCGCCCGCAGGTGCGCAGTGCATCGACCTGGCGCGACTGGGCGAGAGCTGC
>CAMPGR010000188.1 GCA_946885605.1 uncultured Pseudomonadota bacterium | reverse complement strand
TAAAAAGCTCTAGCGGGACTTGCAAGCGGCTTAGTGCTCTGTCCCCTGAGCAAGGCCTTTCGCGCGACCGCGCCGCGGACTAGAATCGCCGCACAACATAACCACCCACCAAGGGAGCGCCGGATCATGGACCTGCAACTCAATGGGCGCAACGCGCTCATCACCGGGGGCTCGCGCGGCATCGGCTTCGGCATCGCCCAGCTCCTCGCCGCCGAGGGCTGCAACCTGCACCTTGCCGCGCGCAACGCCGCAGATCTCGATGCAGCTCGCAAGAAAATCGCCGACCGGCATGGCGTCACGATCGAGACGCACGCAGTGGACCTTTCGAGCACCGAGAACGTCGTGAAGCTCGCACGGGAATGCGGGCCTGTGGACATCCTCATCAACAACGCGGGGGCGATCCCGCAGGGGACGATCACCGACCTGGACGACAAGGCGTGGCGCGCCGCCTGGGAACTCAAGCTCTTCGGCTTCATCAATTTGACGCGCGAAGTCTACCGCGACATGTGTGCGCGCAAGCGCGGCGTCATCATCAACGTGATCGGCACCGCCGGCGCGCGGCCCACGCCCGGCTACCTTGCGGGCAGCATGGCGAACTCGGCGTTGATGACGATGTCCTGCGCGCTCGGCTCCGACAGCCCGCGCTACGGTGTACGGGTAATGGGCGTCAATCCGACCGCCACCGAAACCGACCGCGGCGTCACGCGCTGGCGCAAGCAGGCGGAGAAGGAGTTCGGCGATCCGGATCGCTGGCGCGAGCTTACGAAAGGGTTTCCGTTCGGGCGGCCCGCCACGGTCGAGGAAGTCGCAAACGTCGTCGTATTCCTCGCTTCCGATCGCGCTTCGTACATGAGCGGTAGCGTGGTGAACGTGGACGGAGGCCACGTCTCGCGCAGCAGTCGCTGATGCGCGGCAACGCTCGCAGATAGATGCAGCCTAGATGAAGCGCCCGGTGAGGTCGCGCCACCAGCGCTGGACGCCGCGGATATCGAGGTAATCGGACCCCTGGCGCGTATAGCGGCCGTAGGCTTGCGGATCGAACCACTCGACGATGCCGAGCGTGATCGCGGTCAGTCCTGCGGCGATCAGCACGAACCCGAGCAGCCCCTTCGGTATACGGAGCAGCAGCGTGCGCCAGATTCCCCGGCGACCGCGGTCGAACATCAAAAGCGCGCCCGTGCCGACGACGAGCAGCCCCGATGCCGCGATCGCGAGCCCGGGACGGCGCGTCAGGCTGTGCACGACGCTGTGCCACAAGCCTTCTTCCATGAGGTATGCGGTTGCGATGAGCGCGCAGCCGATCGCCAGCGCCATCGCGCCCCAGATCAGCGCCGGCGCGCCGTCGTAACGTTCACCGCCATGCGTGGCGAAGCGGAAGCTCATGCGCCGCGTGAAAAGCGATTCGAGTCCGCCCAGGGCAAATCCCGCCCCCACCATGAAGAGGCCGAGGTGAAAACCCTTCGGCAGGTAGAAGAACCGCGCAGCGATCATGCCGATCGCGCCGACGATGACGAACGTATATTCCAGGAACGCAAGCACACGCATGCGGTGAGTTTAGCCGAACGCCGCGTCTTGCGCGCAGCGTTTCTTCACGCTCCGTATCGCACGAACGCGCTTATCTGAAGCGCCACGTGAGACCGAGTATCGCCTGCGTGGTGCGCACGCTGCCGTCACGGAAATTGCGGATGACGCCAAGCGCGAATTCGAAGTTCTTGACCGGCGCGTAGATCGTGCCCAGCTCGCCATACGCGAAATAGCGGTGCGCCGCCGGGTCGGGGTTGGTCGCCACCCCTGCGTCGAGCGCGAGCTTCCAATGCGGTGTCACATCCCAGACTGGCGCAACGGATGCCCGGTAACGCGTGCGCCGCTCCGCTGCATCGAGTGCTCCGTCGGCATAATCGATGTGTTCAACGGCAAGGTTTGCGTGCACGGTGCCGAAAACCGTTTCCTGCGTCGCGAGGAGGCCGGCACTGTACGATGCGCGTGCCGTACCAAGCCCGCGCGCCTCGCGTGCCTTCGAGACGGGGAGCAGCACCTGGGGCTTCAGCGCAAAACTCAGTTTGCGTGCTTCGTTCTCGTAGAAACGCCATTTGGCGCCAATCGCGGTGTTGCTCCACCCACGCTCGTCGGAGGACGGCCCCGGCGGCGCAATACGCTGATAGATGGAACCCGCATAAAGGTCGAGCGCATCGGTAATGCCGCGCGTATACACCAGTGGAACGTAATGCGTGACGGTCCTTACGCCCGCCTCCTTGTCCTCCGCCCGGCTGTAGGCGACTTCGATCTGGTTGCCGCGCGCACCCTGCGTGCCCGTGTCGTCGGTGATGAGCGGCTGGAAACCCTGGCCGAGGCCCGGTACCAGCATAAGGCAGCCTGATGCGATGACAATGGGGCGCTTCAACAGTCCTCCGGAGGCGGCAGCGATTATACGTGTTGCCTGCTCGGTGTTGCCGGGATGCGGGAACCGGCGCCGGGCACCGCAATCATACGTTTGGCCGAGCGGCCGCCGGCCGCTCAATTCCTCTGCCCGTTCCCGGTGTGCGGCCTTCGTGCGCCGCCCGATCGTGGTTCCCGGGTTGCCCGGAGTGCAGCGTTATGTCGATCGCGGCGCGGCGCATACTCATCACCCTGGTGGTGGTCGTGGTCGTCGTGCCCGTCATCGCTGTCGCGGGCGCCATCCTCCTGTTGCAGTCCGAGCGCACCGAGCGCTGGGTCGAAGCCACGATCGCAAAAGCCATCGATCGGGAGGTCGAGATCGAAGGAATCGACTTCCAGCTCGGCTGGCCCCCTGCGATCAACGTGGAGCACCTGCGCATAGCGAATCCCGAATGGGCGAAGACCGCGCATCTCGTTGACGCCACCGAATTGCATGCGCGCATAGAGATTCCTCCGCTGCTCGATCGCCGGGTCGTGATTCCATACTTCCGCGCGCGCTCCGCGACAGTGGGGCTCGAGCAGGATGGCGATCGCGTGACGTGGCGGCTCGGTGGCGGCGAGCAAGATCGGGCGAGCCCTTTTCTCGTCCGGCGCGTCAATGTCGAGGACGGAAAAATCACCTACCGCAATGCTAACGACAATACTGCAATCGAGGCGGCGGTGAAGGGCAGCCTCGGTGAGGGCGGGGAACTGGACATCACGGCTACGGGCACGCTCAAGGGAGATGCGGTCATGGCCACCGCCCGGGTGCCCTCGTTGCAGCCTTCGCCCGAGACGCCGATCGAGGTTTACGCGAAGGGATCGGTAGGGCGGACGAATGTTTCGGCGGAAGGCACGTTTGCAGCGAATCTCGCGAGCATCGACATGCGGCTTCGGGTAGAAGGGCCGACGCTGCGCGCGCTGGAAAAGGTGAGCGGCATCAAGCTTCCCGACACGCCGCCCTATGCGATAAGCGGCCATCTGCGCCACACCGGCGTCGAGTGGGTGTTCAATCCCTTCGAAGGCAAGCTGGGCGACAGCGACGTGCGCGGCAACCTCGCATACCGCACGGGCGGGCAGCGCCCATTCCTGGAAGCGAATCTTAAATCCAAGCTCCTCGATCTGGACGATCTCGGCCCCCTGGTCGGCGCGCCGCCCAAGACCGGCCCGGGCGAAACCGCCACCAAGGAGCAGAAGCAGAAAGCGGCCAAGAAAGCGAAGGCGCCGCACGCGATCCCGCGCGAGCCGTTGGGCACAGACCGCTGGGACGAGATGGACGCCAACGTAACGATCGAGGCGCAACGCGTGCAGCGCCCGAAACAAGTCCCGATCGACGCGCTGGCCGCGCATGTCGTGCTGAAGAACTCGCTGCTACGCCTCGAGCCGCTGTCCTTCCGCATCGCCGACGGGCGTGTCAAGGCAACTGTCGCGGTCGACGCGCGCAACGCCCCGCCGCAGGCCAACGTCGACATGGATGTGCAGGGCATCAAGCTCTCGCGCCTGTTTCCCCCGAAAAAAGACCTGCAGCCGTCGTTGGGCACGCTGTTCGGCCGTGTAAAGCTGAGCGGCCACGGCCTTTCGATAGGAGAGCTGCTCGCGACGAGCAATGGGCATCTGAGCTTCGCAGTGGACGGCGGAAAGGTAAACCTCCTGCTCATCGAGCTGCTCGGACTCGACGTCGCGGAAGCGGCGACGCTCCTCGGCGCGAAGAAGGGGCAGGACGTCGAGCTGCGCTGCGCGGTGGCCGATTTCGTCGTGAAAGACGGCGCTGCGACGCCCGAAGTATTCGTCATTGACACAGTGGACACAATCGTGAGGGTGGACGGAACGGTGAACTTTCGCGAGGAGCGCCTCGATCTGGTTACGTACCCCCAGCCCAAGGACATGAGCCTCTTCGCGCTGCGTTCGCCGGTGCAATTGCAGGGCCTCTTCAAGGATCCCGAGGTGCGGCCGAAAGCCGGGCCCATCGTCGCACGGGGCGTCGCCGCCGCGGTGCTCGCGGCGGTGAATCCGCTGCTTGCGCTGCTGCCCTTCATCGAGACCGGCCCGGGGAAAGACAGCAACTGCGGCGCGCTGCTCGGCGAAGTGAAAGCGAAAGGCGCGGAGAAGAAAAAGGAGTGAGGGCGCGTGTTGTCGTGCAATCTACAGCGCAAGCTCAGGCATCCCACAGCGCAAGTTCAGGCATCCCGCGCCGGCCTTTCCCGAGCTCGTTTCCCGGCATGACGCGCGGCCATCGTGCGAAACGTGACGGAGTAGCGTAGCGCCTTGGTGGGCGGGATGGCGTGCTGCCAGTGCCAACGCGCTTCGCCCTGCATTACATACGCTGACCGCGGCTCCAGCAGGAGCTCGAAGCCCTCCCGCGTTCTGCCGGACTTGGGCGGATAGGGCCGGAAACGCATGCGGCACGCGGCGGCAAGCGAAATGCCTGCCACCACTTCGAAGTCCGGGACGTCGCGATGCCAGCCGAGCGCGGTGCCTGGACGGTATTCGGTGACGAGCGCATGCGCGAAGCGCTCGGCGGGAATGTCGAGCCACTGCGCGACTTTTTCGCGCAACGGGAACAGAAAAACGGGGACCGGTTCCGTTGTCCGCAGTAGGTTGTCGGAGAAATCGTACTTAGATCCGAAGCTCACGATGCGGCGTTTTGCCGTGTACTGCTTATAGCGCGCTTCGGCGAGCGGCAGCCGAGCGATCTCCTCGATGAGCCGCCGCTCTTCGTTTTCGTCGATGAAGTCCCTGACGTAAACGAGCCCTTGCGGATGCGCGGTCGTGCCGAAAAGGTCTGGCTGCTCCACTTTCGATCACCTTGACCACGAGCG
>CAMPGR010000187.1 GCA_946885605.1 uncultured Pseudomonadota bacterium | reverse complement strand
GCATACGCCGACGCGGCAGCGACCATCCGCGAGGAGCATCATGCGCTCTCCGTGCTGATGCAGCTCCTGCAGCGCCTGCTTACCGACATAGAAAATCGGCACGCGGAGCCGGACTTCGCGCTCCTGGCTACGGCGCTCTATTACATCGATGACTTTCCCGAGCGCTGCCACCATCCCAAGGAGGACGCGTACCTCTTCGATGCGTTGCGCCGGCGCACGGCCGAGTTCAACGCCGTGCTCGACGAGCTGCAGGCGGACCACGTGCGCAGCAGGCAGATGATGGACTACATGGAGCGTGGGCTCGTTCACTACCAGGCCGGCGCGCGGGACGGTCTTGCCCGATTCAAGAAAGCGGTGGATGCCTATGCGCTCATGCTTCGCGAGCACATGGAGAGCGAGGAGCGCCTGATCGAGCACGCGCGCGCATGCCTTGCCGAAGAAGACTGGACGCCCATCGCGAAAGCCTTCGCAGCCAACGACGATCCGCTCTTCGGCGCGGCGTGCCGCGAGGAATTCCGGAAGGTCTATATGCGGATCATCAATCTGCTGCCACGCAAGATGCGGCGGCACGTCGTACAGCCGCCCGTCCGCGTGTGACGCGTTCCCGCGCCATCCGCCGCTCCATTGAAATCTTCGTGGGGCGCGTCGTTCCGCCCCTGCGATCATTTCCTGGCCCGGCGCGGAAAATTGCTCCACCAGCACCTGATCGCCCGGATTGATGTAGATCAAGCCGCTCCGAGCATGCTTCGCATAATCTTGTGCAAAAACCAAACGCAAGCAATGACAACGCATCCTTCACGGGGCGAGAGTAACCCGCAGACTGTACAGGCTCTTCAGTTGGAATCCTCAGGTTTCCAGTTCTCTGGTTTCTGCATCGTCGCATGCGGTTTCGTGGCTGCGCGCCCATTACAGGAGGGCAGATGATTTCGAACAGGCACGGAATTTCCGTCCTCGCGGCAAGTACCTTGGGGTTTACCGTTTGCTTCGCGGTCTGGATGATGTTCGCGATCATCGGCATACCGATCAAGGAGTCGCTGAAGCTGAGCGACACGCAGTTCGGGCTGGTCGCGGCAACACCCGTGCTGAGCGGCGCGTTGCTGCGCCTTCCGATGGGCATGCTGACCGATCGCTTCGGCGGCCGCATCGTGTTCTTCCTGCTGCTCGCTGCCAGCGCTCTGCCGGTCTATCTCGTCGCCTATGCCACCGAATACTGGCACTTCCTCGCCCTCGGGCTCGTCCTCGGCGCGGTAGGGGCGTCTTTCGCGGTGGGCACACCCTACGTCGCCCGCTTCTTCGACAAGAGCCGGCGCGGATTCGCGATGGGGGTATTCGGGGCGGGCACGACCGGCGCCGCCATCAACATGTTCGCCGCGCCGCACATCGTCGCCGCCTTCGGCTGGCAGGCGGTGCCGAAAGTCTATGGAGTTGTCATCCTCGCGACCGCCGCAGTATTCTGGCTCCTCACTTACCCTGATCCGGGCGCAGGCAAGGCGGCAGCGAGCCTGAAGCAGCAGTTCGCCGTGCTGAAGGATCCGCGCGTCTGGAAGTACTGTCAGTATTACTCGATCGTATTCGGAGGTTTCACCGCGCTCTCGCTCTGGATGCCGCAGTATTACGCCGGGGAATACGGGCTCACCATCGGACAGGCTGCGCTGATGGCGGCCGCTTTCTCGTTGCCGGCAGGCGCCCTGCGCGCCTTGGGAGGATGGTTGTCCGACAGGTTTGGCGCCCATGAGATCACCTGGTGGGTGCTGTGGGTCGCCTGGATATGTCTCTTCATCCTGTCTTATCCACGCTTCGATTTGACCGTATTCACCATCGATGGATCGAAGACGTTCAATGTTCTGGTCGCACCCTGGATCTTCACGCCGCTGCTGTTCATCATGGGCATCGCTTTTGCGTTCGGGATGGCTTCGACGTTCAAGTATGTCGCCGACGCTTATCCCGATAACATGGGCATCGTAACGGGCCTCGTGGGCCTCGTGGGCGCCCTCGGAGGTTTCCTGCTGCCCGTCATGTTCGGCGCGCTGGTGGACCTCTTCGGCGTGCGCTCGACCTGCTTCATGCTGCTCTACGGCGTGACCTGGGTGTCGCTGATCCTGATGTACATCACGGAAGTGCGCCGCGCTCCGATTCTGGGCGACGAGAGGCGCCAGGGATTCCACGGTGACGACAGGCGCCGCGCCGACGACGCATCGCGATTTTTCCCCGCCACCTCTGACGTTCGAAAGTAGACCATGAGCCACTTTCTCGACCGGTTGACTTACTTCTGGAACCCCAGGGAATCCTTTTCGGCAGGCCACGGCCTGGTGACCGGTGAAGACCGCACCTGGGAAGACGCGTACCGCAACCGCTGGGCGCATGACAAGATCGTGCGCTCGACCCACGGCGTAAACTGCACGGGCGGATGCTCGTGGAAGATCTACGTGAAGGGCGGCATCGTCACCTGGGAAACCCAGCAGACCGATTACCCGCGCACGCGCTGGGACATGCCGAACCACGAGCCGCGCGGCTGCGCCCGCGGCGCGAGCTACAGTTGGTATCTCTACAGCTCGAACCGGCT
Source organism: uncultured Pseudomonadota bacterium (assembly GCA_946885605.1). The sequence continues at coordinate 2,728 of CAMPGR010000187.1, read as the reverse complement.
CAAGTACCCCATGGTGCGGGGCCGCCTGCTCAGGGCCTGGCGCCAGGCGCGGCAGACGCTGGGACCGGTCGAAGCGTGGGCGTCCATCGTCGGCGACGAAGCCGCGCGCCGCGACTACCACAGCGTGCGCGGGCTGGGGGGCTTCGCCCGCTCGAGCTGGGACGAGGTCAACGAGATCGTGGCCGCCGCGAATGTCTACACCATAAAAAAACACGGGCCGGACCGCATCATCGGCTTCTCCCCGATCCCGGCGATGTCCATGGTCTCCTACGCCGCCGGAAGCCGCTACCTTTCGCTGATCGGCGGCGTATGCATGAGCTTCTATGACTGGTACTGCGACCTGCCGCCGTCGAGCCCGCAGGTGTGGGGCGAGCAAACGGACGTACCCGAATCGGCCGATTGGTACAACTCCGGTTTCATCATCGCATGGGGCTCGAACGTTCCGCAGACGCGCACGCCGGACGCGCACTTCTTCACTGAGGTTCGCTACAAGGGCACGAAAACCGTGGCCGTCACGCCGGATTATTCCGAAGTCGCCAAGCTGTGCGATCTGTGGATGCATCCGAAGCAAGGTACCGATGCAGCGGTCGCCATGGCCATGGGCCACGTGATCCTGAAGGAATTCTATTTCGACCGGCGCAGCAACTATTTCGACGATTACGCGCGCCGCTACACCGATCTGCCGATGCTGGTGCTGCTGAAAGAGCAAACTTTGCCGGGCGGCGAAACGGTCATGGTGCCAGACCGCTACGTCCGGGCGTCCGATTTCGGGGACAAGCTCGGGCAGACCAACAATCCCGATTGGAAGACCGTGGCGCTCGACGAGCAAGGCAACGTGGTGCTGCCGAATGGCGCCATCGGATTTCGCTGGGGTCCCGATGGTCGGCCAGACCAGGGCCAATGGAATCTCGAGGCGAAGGAGGCGCAGCAGGGTCGCGACGTGAAGCTGATGCTATCGCTGCTCGAAGGCGGGCAGGGCGCGGCGACCGCGAAGGTCGGTTTCCCGTATTTCGGTGGCATCGCGAGCGAGCATTTCCCGAGTAACCCCGCAAGCGATGTCCTGGTGCGCACAGCGCCCGTGCAGCGCATGGCCTTGAGCGGCGGCGAGGCGCTCATCGCGACGGTGTTTGACCTGCAGGCCGCCCAGTACGGCGTAGCTCGGGGCCTGCCTGTGGAATTCGCTGCGAGGAGCTACGACGACGACATTCCGTACACACCCGCCTGGCAGGAGAAAATCACCGGTGTGCCGCGCGAGCAGGTGATCACCGTCGCCCGCCAGTTCGCGGATAACGCCGAGAAGACCCAGGGCCGCTCGATGGTCATCATCGGCGCGGCGATGAACCACTGGTACCACAGCGACATGAACTACCGCGGCGTCATCAACATGCTGATGCTGTGCGGCTGCATCGGCAAGAGCGGCGGCGGCTGGGCGCACTACGTGGGTCAGGAGAAGCTGCGCCCGCAGACCGGCTGGACGGCGCTCGCGTTTGCGCTCGACTGGATTCGTCCGCCGCGCCAGCAGAACTCCACGAGCTTCTTCTACGCGCACACCGACCAGTGGCGCTACGAAAAGATCGGCGTCGAGGAATTGCTTTCTCCGCTGGCCGATCCTGCGCAGCACAGCGGCAGCCTGATCGACTACAACGTGCGCGCCGAGCGCATGGGATGGCTGCCGTCCGCGCCGCAACTGAAGGTGAATCCGCTCAAGGTCGTGCGCGATGCGGAGGCCGCGGGGATGGATCCGAAGGAGTACGTCGTGGAGGCCCTGAAGGACGGCTCGCTCGCGATGAGCTGCGAAGACCCCGATCACCCGGACAACTGGCCCCGCAATATGTTCGTCTGGCGCTCGAACATCCTCGGCTCGAGCGGCAAGGGCCACGAGTACTTCCTGAAGCACCTGCTCGGCACGAGGAACGGCGTCCAGGGCAAGGACCTGGGCGAAAGCGGGGGGCGCAAGCCGAAAGAGGTCGCGTGGCGCGACCCCGCGCCCGAAGGCAAGCTCGATCTCCTTGTGACGCTCGATTTCCGGATGTCGACGACCTGCCTCTACTCGGACATCGTGCTGCCCACCGCGACCTGGTACGAGAAGAACGATCTCAACACGACCGACATGCATCCTTTCATCCATCCGCTGTCGAACGCGGTCGATCCTGCCTGGCAGTCGCGCAGCGACTGGGAGATCTACAAGGGCTTCGCGAAGAAGTTCAGCGAGGTCTGCATCGGCCACCTCGGCGTCGAAAAGGACCTGGTGCTGACGCCGACGCTGCACGACACGCCCACGGAGCTGGCGCAGGCGCTCGACGTGAAGGAGTGGAAAAAGGGCGATTGCGAGCTGATCCCGGGCAAGACCGCGCCCCAGATGGCCGTGGTCGAGCGCGACTACCCGAACGTGTACAAGCGCTTTACCGCCCTGGGTCCGCTCATGGACAAGGCGGGAAACGGCGGCAAGGGCATCGGCTGGAACACGCAGACCGAGGTGAAGCATCTCGGCGAGCTGAACGGCGTCGTGACAGAAGAGGGCGCGACCTTCGGCCGGCCGAAGATCGAGACCGACATCGATGCGTGCGAAGTGGTGATGATGCTCGCGCCCGAAACCAACGGGCATGTCGCAGTGAAGGCGTGGGAGGCGCTCGGCAAGCAGACCGGCCGCGACCACGTGCATCTCGCGCTGCACCGCGAGGACGAGAAGATCCGCTTCCGCGACATCGTCGCGCAGCCGCGCAAGATC
>CAMPGR010000186.1 GCA_946885605.1 uncultured Pseudomonadota bacterium | reverse complement strand
ATGTTCTCCGTCGGGATCGGCGTCGCAGAAAACGATACACAGTCGCGAAATTTCGTCTCGAGCAAGTCGTCGCTCACTGGGTGATCGGGATCGCCCGGCACCCCTGCCGGTTTGCACGAGTAGATGCCGCCATCGCGTGTGCGTATCTCGACAGTGGGTCGAGAAAGCGACGAGTAGCCGCCTACGGGGAGCTCGCTCGAAGGATCGATGCGGTAGGTGACCCTGTCGGCCATCGCGAGCACTTCAGAATCTCGCAAGCCTTCATGGGTGTAGTCGCGCAGCGTGACATTGCCCTTCACCATCATGACAGCGCTGGTGAACGGGATGCTGAACTTGCCGTCGATCGCGAGCTGCGGGCGCCGCTTGCGCTCGAGCGGCTCCGACAGGAGCTGCGTCGCGCCGGTGCCGCCGATGACGGTGATCGACTCGACGTCGGCCGGCCGCATGCCGTGCTTCTCGCGCAGCTCGCGGATTGCCGTGTTGGTGGCGCGGGTGTAGCCGCACGCGGGCCAGACCTTGAAGCCGTGCAAGCCGAGTATCGGAAACTCGCGACCGAGCCCGGAGAGCATGGCGTCCCAGTCGGGATCGGTCCGCACGTACGTCTTGAAGAGGCCGTAGCGGCCCTCGAGCACCTCTCGCGAGCCCACTATGCCCCGCCGGGCGAGCTCGGCCGCGAGCACCGCGCCCTGTCCCGAGAAGCCTGCCTGCAGCGAGCGCAGATGCGTCGACCGGCCGACCGCCATCTGGCGGCTGCCGGCGAATTGCGTGAACGCGATGCCGAACGCGTTCTCCATCGTCTCGAGGTCGGCGCCGTAGAGCCTGGCTGCCGTCGCTGTGCCCGAGAGATAGCCGAAGAGCTGCGTGGGAAACCAGCCTTCGGCGATGGTCCAGTCCGGGATCTTTATGCCGGCATTGAGGCGCGTGTGGACGTCGGTTCCGACGGCGATCGCAGTGAGAAAGTCGCGGCCCGTGATGCCGCCGAGCTGCTCGGCCACAGCAAACGCGACCGGGATTGTGACGATGCTCACGTGCCCGCCGGCGCCCACGTCGTCGTAATCGACCATGTGGCCGAGACTGCCGTTCACGAACACCGCCCACGCCGGCGGCGCCTTGCGGCCGTAGCCCCAGATCGTCGCGACTTCCTTCCCGCCGAGCGCCTCGACATAGTCAAGGACGATGGGCGCTTCGGGTGCGAGCGTCGTCGCCGCAGTCGCGACGCCGAGCGTGTCGAGCACGCACTGCTTGAGCAGCTCGACGAGCCGCTGCGGCAGATCCTCGTAGCGCAGATCGACCGCGTGCTGTGCAAAGCGCCCGGTCGGGCTCGCCTGCGCGACCATCAGTTGACGCTGATCCCTGCGTTCTTCACGACGTTGCGCCACTTCGCCATTTCCGTCGCGAGATGCTTCTGGAATCCCGCGGGCGTGCTGCCGATGGGCTCGGCGCCGTCGGTCATGATGCGCTTCCGCACCACGGCCGACATGACCGTGTTGTGCGCGGCGGTAGACAGGCGCTCGATCACCGCGTGCGGCGTTTCGTCCGGCACGAGCAGTCCATACCACGTTGTCGTGCCGTAGCCGCGAACACCGGCTTCCGCGACGGTCGGTACTTCCGGCATACCGCTCGAGCGCTTGGTGCTCGTGAGCGCGAGCACGCGCAGCCGCTGCTGCTTGACGTGCGGCCCGGACGAAAGCACGCTCGCGAACATGAACGTGATCTGGCCCGACACGACGTCGATCAGCGCCTGCCCTGCGCCCTTGTACGGCACATGCGTGAGTTTCACGCCGGAGGCGATCTCGAAAAGCGCACCCGCGAGGTGACCGGAGCTTCCGTTGCCGCCGGAGCCGTACGTCAGCACGCCGGGTGTGGCCTTCGCGAGCGCGATCAGAGCTTTCACGTTCTTCGCGGGCAGCGACGGATGAACGACGAGCAGGAAAGGGGCTTCCGCGAGGAGCGATACGGGCGTGAGGTCTTTTTGCGGGTCGAACGGCAGATTCGAATAGATGCTCGGATTGATCGAGTAGCTGCTCGAGACGACGAGCACCGTGTAGCCGTCCGGCGGACTCTTCGAGACGAAACTCGCTGCGATCGACCCCGCTGCCCCCGTGCGGTTCTCCACGACCACGTTCTGCCCCAGCGTGTCCTTCATCCTGTCCGCGACGAGCCGTGCGACGATGTCTGTCGCTCCGCCGGGCGACTGCCCGACAATGAATCGCACCGGCTTCGACGGATATGCGGGTTCCTGAGCATAGCCCACATTCGCCGCGGCCATGGCCGCGAGCAATGCGGCCGCAAACTTCTCTCCTGCTTTCATGCTCTCCTCGTCATTGTTTCGCGCAGATAGCGCTGGTAGGCATATTCCGGGAGCCCGCCCGCCGAGAAAATTTCCTCGATGAGCGGCGGAAATTTACGGACTTCCACCGAAGCCCCGCTTGCGGGATTGCGCAGCAAGCCGTTTGGATAGTCGATCTCCAGCGTCTCGCCGTCGTTCACGATCGAGGTCACGCCCGGAGCGATGAAGATCGGTATTGCGCGCGCAATGCTGTTGCGCAGGAACAGCCGCGCGACCGACTCCGCGATGATCGCGACAATGCCCACTTCGCGCAGCACGAGACCGGGCCGGCTCGAGCCGCAACCGAAGTTGCGACCGGCAACGACAATGTCGCCGGGCCGGACCTGCTTCGGAAACTCCGGCCGATACGCCTCCATCGTGTGCTGCTTGAGCTCTTCCATGGTCGGATAGCGGTAGTAGGGGTTGATCGCATCCGTCTCGATGGAATCGCCGAACTTCCAGACACGCCCGCGCAGGGCGCGACGCAGATCAACTGGCATGAACTACCTCTTTCGGATTCACGATTTCGCCCGCGAGCGCCGACGCGGCAACGGTCAGCGGACCGGCCAGGTAGATTTCGGCTTTCATGCTGCCTTTGCGCCCTTTGAAGTTGCGGGTCGTTGAGGTGATGCACACTTCGCCATCGGAGAGAAATCCGACTTTCGGCTGGCACACGCCGCAACCCGGCGTGACGACCTGCGCGCCTGCCTCGAGCAGCGTCTCGACGAGCCCCGCCTTCACGCATTGCAGGTACACCTGCTGGGAGGCGGGCGAGATGATGAAGCGCACGCCTTTTGCGACCTTGCGTCCTTTCAGAACCCGCGCCGCGATCTCGATGTCCTCGAAGTGGCCGTTTGCGCACGAGCCGATCATGGCCTGCTGGATGCGCTGGCCCGCGACCTCGTCCACCGGAGCGACGTTGCCGAACTGGTGCGGCTTCGCCACGACGAACGGCATGGTGTCCACGTCGAGCACGATCTCTTTTTCGTAATGAGCATCCGGGTCGGCGGCAATTGGCTCGTATGCTTTGTCGGTGCGCGCGCTGAGGAAAGCGCGCGTGGCTTCGTCGAATCCGAACATCGCGAGCTTCGCGCCCACTTCCACGCCATGCGCGGAGAGACACATGCGGCTGTCGATCGAAAGCTGTGGCACGAGCGAGCCGCTGTACTCGATCGACATGTTGCCGGCGAAGTCGTCGCCGTACTGCCCCGCGAGGTAGAGGATGATGTCCTTGGCGATCGGATAGTTCGGCTGCCGGCCGTTTAGCACGATGCGGATTGACTGCGGCACCTGAAACCAGAGCTCGCCGAAGAGCAGCACGTAGAGCATGTCGGCACGCGTGACGCCGATGCCGCCGCAGTTGACGGCCCCGTAGCTGATCGTGTGCGAGTCGTTCCCCACCACAAGCTCGCCCGGACGCATCAGACCGTAGTCGGCCATCATCTGGTGCGCGATGCCGGGCTCGGAATCGTGAAAGCAGCGTATGCCGAGGCGCTCGACCTCGCGGCGGATCAGCGCGTTCTCGTCAGCCTGCTTTTGCGAAAGCGTCGGCTGATGGTGATCGAGGAGCACGAAGACGCGGTCGCGGTCCCACACCCGCGGGAGGCCGTCCTTGAATCCGGCCTCGCGCGCCAAGTCGTGCATCGGCTCGTTGGCGTGGTAATGCACCATCGCGCCGTCGATGCGCGCTTCCAGGATACTTCCGGCGGCGACCGGTTTGCCCGTGAGGTTGTGCCGGGAAAAAAACTTCTCGGCCATCGTCTGTGGCATTGAACTATCCCTTTGGAAAGAGCTGCTTCAGCCGCTGCTGCTGTGCAGAGCGCACGTGTCGCCGTGCCGCCGCTTCCGCAGCGTCGGCATCACGTTTCTTGATGTATTTCACGAGCTCCGCGTGCTCGGCCTTGGCTGCCTGGGCGCGCGCGGGAATCAGCATCTGGCTCGGCCCGAGCAGGCACATCGAGTCGTTCACTGCCGCGAGGCTTTTTTCGAGATAGCGGTTATGCGCGCCGCGGTGTATCGAGTCGTGGAAAAGGCGATTGTGGCGGGCGAGCGTGTCGAAATTGCCCTGGAGCTGCGCCTCTCGTTTGACGAGCTCCTCGAGTTCCATGATTTCGAAGTCCGAGGCGTGCCGCGCACAGAGGCGCGCTGCCGTGCCTTCGAGGACCTCGCGCATGACGTAGAGCTCGAGCATCGCCTGACGCGAGATCGATGCGACGACCAAGCCCGTCCGCGGCTCCACCGCGAGCATGCCTCCGCTTTCGAGCCGACGCAGCGCTTCGCGTACGGGCGTTCGACTCATCTGGAGCCATTCCGCGACTTCCACTTCCATGACGCGCTGTCCCGGCTTGAGCTCGCCGGTTGCAATGGCGGTGCGCAGTCGCTGGTAAGCGCGCTCACTGAGGGAGGTGCCGTCAGCGGGCGCGTCGGCGGGATGCTTCGCGGCCTTGCGGAAGAGCGCGCTGGTCCCTTTCATGCCACCCGTACCTCATCACCGTTGACTGCGAAATGCGACGCATAGCCTTCGGACGCCCACTTCATGTAGTTCACGGCGTCGTCAAAGCGCGCGTCCCCGTGTTTCAGGACCTCCGGGCGAAGCTTTTTGTCGATCAGCACCGGCAGGAAAGACACCTGCTCGACGCCGGCTTTCGAAAGCTGTGCCTTGGCAATGAGGCTGCGCTTTGCATCCACCCCGTACGGCAGGTGCGGGTAGTCGGGATCGAGCGCAGTGCCGTAACGCCTGGCGAACGCCTCGTAGCGCTCCGGCTTCGCCGGAGGCGCGGACATGATGAAGTTGCTGAGGCTGTAGAAGCACACCTTGCCGTCGTGAACGCCGATCGCCTTCGGCACGTGGGCATGATGGCCGAGGATGAGGTCCGCACCGGCGTTGAAGGCGGCGCGTGCGACAAGCGGCTGATACTCGGCGATTGCGCGCGCAATGAAGTGCAGGCCCCAATGGAGTGAGAGCACGACGACATCCGCCCGCGCTCGGGCGGATGAAACGTCCTTAACGAGCGCCCCCACATCCTC
>CAMPGR010000185.1 GCA_946885605.1 uncultured Pseudomonadota bacterium | reverse complement strand
CTAATCCGACATCGGCCGCTCCTATAGTGCGAAGCCTTGCGGTCCTCCGCTTTCACCCGTAGGTCGTATGCGGTATTAGCCTCTCTTTCGAGAGGTTATCCCCCGCTACAGGGCACGTTCCGATGTATTACTCACCCGTTCGCCACTCGCCACCAGGGGTTGCCCCCCGTGCTGCCGTTCGACTTGCATGTGTAAGGCATGCCGCCAGCGTTCAATCTGAGCCAGGATCAAACTCTTCAGTTTAATCTCTGCAAAGTTACTCTCGCTTGACGTATAAACATCGTGCGAGCACTTCTGAATGTTGAAACATTCCGCGAAGGCCAAAAGCCAGCGCGGCGCCTCAAAACCAGGTGCCCACACTTATCGGCTGTAAATTTTTAAAGAGCGCTTTCGAAGCCTTTGTCCGGCTTCGGGGAGTGGCGAGGGATCTTGCCACTCGCTTCCTGGTTGGTAGCGGGGATAGGATTTGAACCTATGACCTTCGGGTTATGAGCCCGACGAGCTGCCAGACTGCTCCACCCCGCGCCATTCGAGTCTGAAATTATACCAACGACGGGCTCGGCAAGTCAAACACCTTACGAAAAATTTCCGCGCCGCGCACGGCCCCGCCTACTCGGGCACGAGTATACCGCGTATACGCCTAGCGGCCTGCTGCGGGGACTTCTTCCTTGCGCTCGTGGCGCCGGCGGAACATCCCGCTCATCCGTTCCAAGCTCACGTAGAACGTGGGCGTCACGTAGAGGGTGAGCAGCTGCGAGAACACGAGGCCGCCCACTACAGCGATCCCCAAAGGCTGTCGCATTTCCGAGCCGGTGCCCGTGCCGAAGGCGATCGGCAGTGTCGCGCAGATCGCTGCCAGCGTCGTCATCATGATGGGCCGGAACCGGATAATCGAAGCCTCCACGATCGCATCAGCCGGCGAAAGCCCCTTCTCGCGCTGCAGCTGGATCGCAAAGTCGACCATCATGATCCCGTTTTTCTTCACGAGGCCGACAAGCAAGATGATTCCGACAAAGCTGAAGATATTAAGTTCCATCCCGAACAGCAGCAGCATGAGCAGCGCGCCGAATCCCGCGAAGGGGAGCGCCGTCAGGATGGTGATCGGGTGCGCGTAGTGCTCGTAGAGTATCGCCAACACCATGTAGATCACGAGTATCGTGATCAGCAGCAGTACCGGGAGGGTGCGGAACGCCTCCTGAAATGCTTTGGCGCTCCCCGCCATGGTCATCGTTATACCGGCCGGCAGCGTCTCGTCCGCAATCGCCTGTACGCGCGTCACCGCGTCCCCGATCGATACACTAGGCGCGAGATTGAACGACAGCACGACGGAAGGGAGCTGTCCGTAGTGGCTGACGGACACTGGGCCCACTCCCATCCTGACATCCGCGACCGCGTGTATTGGGACCATCTGTCCCGAGCTCGATTGCACGTACAGCGAGCGCAGCGCATTGATATCCCGCTGGAAGCGGGTGTCGAGCTCAAGGAGAACGTAGTACTGGTCGGTCGCCCCGTACAGGGTGCTGATCTGGCGTCCGCCGTACGCGTTGTAAAGGGTGGATTCGATCTGCTGAGGTGAGACCCCGAGCGCCGCAGCGCGGTCCCGGAGGATCGAGATCTGGATTTCCGGGTTGCGCAGTTCGAGGTTGGTGCTGACGTCGCGCAGGAAGGCCGCATCGCGGAGGCGAGCTTCCAGTTCCTGCGCTTCGGCATACAGGGTCTTCAGGTCCGCCCCCTGTACCACGACCGTATAGTCGGCATTCCCGGCGAGCCCGCCGATGTTGATCGCGGGCGGATTGTTCATGAAGACGCGCAGCCCTTCGGCCCCTTCGTTCAGCGAGCGCCGCAATTCCCGGATGATGTCGTCTGCGCCAAGGGTGCGCTCGTCGCGCGGCTTGAGACGCACGATCACGCGACCGATGTTGTCTCCGATCTGACCTCCGAAACCCTGCCCCGCGGTGGACATGACCGCCTCGACATCCGGGTGCTTGCGTATGATCTCGGCAGCCGTGCGCTGACGTCTCTCCAGCTCCTGGAACGTAATGCCCTCCGGAGCCCGGGTGTTTCCGAAAACCACGCCTGTATCCTGGCGCGGGATGAACCCCTGCGGAACGGCCTTGTAGATCAGAACGGTGAGGACGAGAAAGGCGAGCGAAGCGATCAGCATCAGCCCGCTATGTCGCATCGTCCAGCGCAGGCTGGACCCGTAGACATCGCGGGCGGAATCGAACAACCATTCGAATGCGCGGTACACGCGTCCATGGCCGTGAACGGGCCGCAGCATCAGGCTGCATAGCATGGGTGTCATGGAGAGCGAGACCGCACCGGAAATCAGCACAGCCACCCCGACTGTCACGGCGAACTCGCGGAACAGCCGCCCCAGCAACCCTTCCATGAAGAGGATCGGGATAAAGACCGCCGCCAGCGAAACGGTCATGGAGAGCACGGTAAACGCAATCTCCTTGGATCCGTCCAGCGCCGCGCGCATGCGATCCTTGCCCATTTCCATGTGGCGCGTGATGTTCTCCAGCACCACGATCGCATCGTCCACGACAAAGCCAACCGCCAGAATGATCGCCATCAAGGACAGGTTGTTGAGGCTGAAGCCCAGCAGGTACATCGCCCCGAACGTGCCGATCACCGAGGTGGGCAGGATGAGCGCGGTAATGAGCGTGGAGCGCGCATTGCGCAGAAACGCCAATATCACCAGGATGACCAGCGCCACCGAAAGCACGAGGTGAAACTCCACCTCGCGAATCGAGGACTCGATGAACTCGGAGCGGTCATTGACGATCGTCAGACGGACGCCGGGCGGTGCTTCCCGCTCGATCTCGGGCAAGAGCGCGCGCACCCGCTTCACCACTTCGACGGTATTCGCTCCGGGCTGACGATATACGCCGAGCCCGATGTTCCGGTCGTTGTCGAGCCAGCTCTTGACCCGCGAGTTCTCGATTCCGTCCACCGCATGGCCGATATCCGAAAGCCGCACCGGCATACCGTCGTGATAGGCGACGATCAAGTCCTGGAAATTGGCGGCGCGCTCGAGCTTTCCGGAAGACTTGACGGTAAAGTTGCGCGCGCTTCCCTGGAGGACCCCCGAAGGGAGATTGCTGTTCGCGTTTTGGATCGCGCTGACCACCTTGTCCAGTCCCAATCCGCGCTTCGCGAGCGCCTCGGGATTGAGATAGACGCGGACAGCGTATTTCTGCGAGCCGAACACCAGGACTTGCGCCACCCCGTTTATCGTGGAGAGGCGTTGTGCAATATTGGTCTCGGCAAATTCGTTCAGCTGCTGCAGCGGCAGGTGCGGCGCGCTGACCGCGAGAAAGATGATCGTGAAGTCCGCCGGATTGACCTTGCGCAAGGTCGGCGGTTCGATCCCCTCGGGCAGCCGCCGCATCGCCTGCGAGATGGCGGTCTGCACATCCTGTGCCGCCGAGTCGATATCGCGCTCCAGGCTGAACTGCAGCGTGATCCGCGTTCGGCCCGTCGAATTGACGGAGTTCATCGAATCGACGCCGGCGATCTGGCTGAACTGCCGCTCCAGCGGCGTTGCCACCGTGGACGACATGATCTCGGGGTTGGCGCCCCTCAGTTCCGCGGTGACGGCGATGGTGGGAAAGTCGACGTTCGGCAGTTCGTTGACCGGCAGGGTGCGAAACGCGATCAGGCCGAAAATCACGACGGCCGCCACGAGCACGGTCGTTGCGATCGGCCGCTCGATGAATATCTTCGACAGGTTCATGGCCCCGACCCTCCGGATGGCTAGCCTTCTTCCTTCTTCCCGCCCTTGCCGTTCTTGCCTTTTTCTTTACCGGCGGCCCTGCCTTCCGCGCCGGCCACGCGAACCGTTGCACCCGGCTGCAGCGCCTGGGGAATCTCAGTGATCAATTGATCCCCGGGCTTTACGCCGGCCGTCAGGACGACATCGCCCCCGATCTGCCGCGATACTTTGACCGGCTGGACGCGAACCTTGTTCTCTTCGTCCACGAGATACACGAAGCTGCCCTCCTGCCCGGGCTGCACGGCGGCCTCCGGCACCACCACAGCATTCTGCTCGACGGTCAGCACGATCCGCACGTTGATGAACTGCCCGGGCCACAGTGCTTCCTCGTCGTTCTCGACACGGGTTTTCAGGACGACCGTTCCGGTCTGGGGCGTGATGATGTTATCGACGAACACAAGCTTGCCGGATGCGACCGGCGGGCTCGTACGGTCCGCGAGGATCTCGATCCGCATGTCCTTCTCGTCCTGGTAGCGCCGGATCTCCTCCAGCTGGCGTTCGGGTATGCTGAAGCTCACCAGTATCGGATCCGTGCTGTTGATCGTGACGAGCGGCGTCCCGCCACCGCCGCCCCCCGCCGCAACGAGATTTCCGGGCTTGACGGCAAGGGCGCCGGTGCGCCCGGTGATCGGCGCATGAATGCGCGTATATTCGAGTTGAATGCGCGCCTGCTCCGCTGCGGCCTGGTTCGCCTGCAGTGTCGCTTCGAGCGACTTGGTGGAGGTCACCGCGACTTCGTATTCCTGGCGCGTGATGAATTCGCGCTTGAGCAGCGGCTCCAGCCGCTCCTGCTGCGCGCGGGCGTTTTCGAGCTGTGCCTTGTCGCGCGCGAGCGCGGCGAGCGCCTGCTGGTATTGCGCCTGGTAGGTGCGCGGGTCGATCTGCATCAGGAGCTGGCCCGCCTTCACCTTGTCGCCTTCCCGGAAGGCCACCGACTGCAGCACGCCGTTCACCTGGGCGCGCACCTGCACGCTCTGCTCCGGCTCCACCGTCCCGACCGCCTCGATGAGCACGGGCATCGGTTTCACCGCTGCACGGGCGACCCGCACCGTAATCGGGCCCCCGCCCCCTCGCCCTTTGCCGGCGCCCTTGCCTTTCGGTTGCATCGGCGCCTCGGCCTTCGCACCGTCTGCACTTTGCTGCCAGTACCAGTACCCGCCCCCCGCCAGCGCCGCCAGCACCGCGAATACCAGCACCATCGTGACTCGTTTCATTTCTCGTCGCCCGCCGCCATCCAGATGTCGTTCATACCGACTGCGAAGTTGAGCCGCGCAATCGCAGTGAACCAGCTGAGATACGACTGGATCCGCTGCACGCGGGCATTGGACTCGTCCTGCTGCGCGGTGATGAGATCGAGGATACTGCCAAAACCGGCCTTGTAGCGCGCAAGTGTCGCCTGCGCGGTCTGCTCGGCGGACTTCACCTGCGCTTCGGTGCTCGTGATTGCCGTTGCGGCGCTGCGCAGATCGTAATAGGCCTGCCAGACTTCGAGCTCGGTCTGGTGGTAAAGCGCATCGCGCGCCGCTTCGGCCTGCGCCGCCTGGGCCTCGGCCTGCCGGCGTGCATAGGTATCCCGAAACCCCGTGAACAGCGGGATCCGCACGT
>CAMPGR010000184.1 GCA_946885605.1 uncultured Pseudomonadota bacterium | reverse complement strand
AATTCGTTCCGGATGCGGTCGGCTTCGGCGAAGTTCTTCGCCTTGCGCGCCGCGGCGCGCTCCTCGATGAGGCGGTCAATTATCTCGGGCGTGTAGACCTGTCCGCTGTCGGTTCCCGCCTGCACCGCCCCCGTAACGCCGCCCTGCAGGAAATCAAGCGGCTCGCGTTGCAGGAGCCCGAGTGTGCCGGCGAGCGATTTGAGCAGAACCGCGTCCTGGACCGATCGCGTTTTGTTCACTTCGTTGGCAAGCTCGAAGAGCACCGCGACTGCCTCCGGGGTATTGAAATCGTCGTTCATCGCCTCGCGGAAGCGCGCGGCATACGGGTTGCTCCAGTCGATCGGGCCCGCGCTCGCCTGCACGTCGCGAAGCGCCGTGTAGAGCCGCGCAAGCGCGTGCTTCGCATCGTCGAGATGCTGGTCGGAGTAATTGAGCGGGCTCCTGTAGTGCGCGCGGATCACGAAGAAGCGCACGACTTCCGGATCGTAGCGTGCCAGTATCTCGCGCACGGTGAAGAAGTTGCCGAGCGACTTCGACATCTTCTCGTTGTCCACGCGGACGAAGCCGTTGTGCATCCAGTAGTTCACGAACTTGTGCCGGTGCGCGCCTTCCGATTGCGCGATCTCGTTCTCGTGGTGGGGGAACTGGAGGTCCTGCCCGCCGCCGTGGATGTCGAAATGCTTGCCCAGGAGCGCGCTCGACATCGCCGAGCACTCGATGTGCCAGCCGGGCCGTCCCCTGCCCCACGGAGAGTCCCAGTACGGCTCGCCGGGCTTCGCGCTCTTCCACAGCGCGAAGTCGAGCGGATCGTGCTTGGCTGCGTCCACTTCCACGCGCTCACCCGCGCGCAATTCGTCGAGGGACTTTCCCGAGAGCTTGCCGTAACCGGGAAACTTGCGCACCGCGTAATTGACGTCGCCGTTCTCCGCGCGGTACGCGAGGCCGCGCTCCTCCAGCAGCCCGATCAATTCCTGCATGACGGGGACGTACTGCGTGGCGCGGGGCTCGAAGTCGGGCTTTTCGACGCCGAGCGCCGCATTGTCCTCGTTCATCGCCTCGATGAAGCGCGCGGTCAGCGCGTACACCGGCTCGTCGTTCTCTTGCGCGCGCCTGATGATCTTGTCGTCGATATCGGTGATGTTGCGCGCGTACATCACTTCCATGCCGAGCGCGCGCAGCCAACGGCGCACGACGTCGAATACGACCATCACGCGCGCGTGGCCCAGATGGCAGTAGTCGTACACGGTCATGCCGCACACGTACATGCGTACCTTGCCGGGCACGATGGGGATGAATTCCTGCTTTTCGCGAGTCAGCGTGTTGTAGATCTTCAGCATGGTGTCGAGGCGCCCGCGCACATGCATCGGGCGAGCCGCAAGGCAAACCCGGCGCCCGATTCGGCTCAATCGGTCGAAGTTTGAATCACTGCGGGTTCTTGATAGAATTTCAAGGGGTTACTAACCTTACGCCGCGCAAAAAGTATAGCACAATGCATTCTTCCCGCTCCTTCCTGCGGCTCGCCGGTGTTGCGTGGCTCGCGTTCGGGATCAGCCTTGCCGCCGCGGCTCAGCGCAATGAGTTGAAGCAGGTGGAGCATTTGGTGCACGACGGCCAGTACGAGCGCGCGCTGGAGGCTCTGGAGCGCTATCTCGCGTCGAACCCGCGCGACCCGGGCGGCCGGTTTCTGAAGGGCGTCATCCTCGCGGAGCAGAAGAAAACAAAGGAAGCCATCCAGGTTTACACGGATCTGACCCAGGATCACCCCGATCTGCCGGAGCCGTACAACAATCTTGCGGTGCTGCACGCTTCCCTCGGCCAGTATGATCAGGCGCGAACGGCGCTCGAGATGGCGATCCGCGTGAAGCCCGACTACGCCATCGCCTACGAAAATCTCGGCGACATCTATGCGCGGATGGCAGCGCAGTCGTACGAGAAAGCGGCGCAGCTCGATCGTGGAAACAAGAGCGCGCCGCTCAAGCTCAAACAGGTGACGGAGCTCCTCTCCGCTCCACAACGCTGAAGCTTTCAACAACCCGCTGGCC
Source organism: uncultured Pseudomonadota bacterium (assembly GCA_946885605.1). The sequence goes on along the minus strand of CAMPGR010000184.1, from coordinate 3,385 downwards.
GAAAGCCGGCTCACGACTGGACTGCCTATGCTCAGAACATTGATCGCCTGCCTTGCCCTCCTTGCCGCACCGCTTGCCAACGCCGCCGCGCCCCAGGTCGAACTCAAAACCAGCCTGGGCACCATCGTGCTGGAACTTTATCCCGACCGCGCGCCCGAAACGGTCAAGAACTTCCAGCAGTACGTGCAGAGCGGCTTCTACAATGGCATGGTATTTCACCGCGTGATTCCCGGCTTCATGATCCAGGGCGGCGGCTTCACGGCGGATTTCCGGAACAAGCCCACGCGCGAGCCGATCCGCAATGAAGCGACCAAAGGCCTCAAGAACGCCGTGGGCACTGTCGCCATGGCGCGCACCTCCGATCCGCATTCGGCGACGGCACAGTTCTTCATCAACGTCGTGGACAATCCGTTTCTCGACTATCGCGAAGGGAACTACGGCTATGCGGTGTTCGGCAAGGTGGTCTCCGGCATGGACGTCGTCCAGAAGATTGCGGCCGTGCCCACGGCCGCGCGCCCGCCGCACCAGAACGTGCCGGTGAAGCCGGTCGTCATCGAAAGCGCGCGCATGGTCGAGGCCGGGGCATCCAAGCCGGCGAAGAAATCAACCCAGTAAAGGACGAAACATGGTCAAGCTGCACACCAATATGGGCACCATCACCCTCGAGCTCGACGAGCAGCAAGCGCCCGAGACCGTCGCGAACTTCCTGCAGTACGTGAAGGAGGGGCATTACACCAACACGATCTTTCATCGGGTGATCGACGGCTTCATGATCCAGGGCGGCGGCTTCGAGCCGGGCATGAAGCAGAAGCCCACGCGCACGCCGGTCAGGAACGAGGCGGACAACAAGCTGAAGAACGACACCTATACCGTCGCAATGGCGCGCACGCCCGACCCGCATTCCGCAACCGCGCAGTTCTTCATCAACGTGTCGGACAACGACTTTCTCAACCACACGGCGCCCACATCGCAGGGCTGGGGTTATTGCGTCTTCGGGCGTGTTACCGAAGGCACCGAAGTCGTGGACCAGATTCGCAAGGTGAAAACCGGCAACCGCGGCATGCATCAGGACGTGCCGGTGAACGACGTCGTGATCGAAAAAGCCGAGGCCGTGTGAAACACACCCTGTTCGTCTCGGATCTGCATCTCGCGACCGAGCGGCCGAACATCAGCGAGGTGTTCTTCGAGTTCGTCGGCAACATCGCATCGCAGGCGGAAGCGCTCTACATCTTGGGCGACCTCTTCGAATACTGGATCGGCGACGACGACCTCGACGAACCGCTGAATGCCGCGGTGGCGCACGCACTGGCGGATCTGGGCGCGCGCGGTGTGGAGGTCCACTTCATGCACGGCAACCGCGATTTTCTGATCGGCCGGGAATTCGCGGCGCTTGCGGGGGCGAAGCTTATTTCGGATCCGACTCCGGTGGAGCTCTACGGGACGAAAACGGTGCTCATGCACGGCGACACGCTGTGCACCGATGATGTGGACTATCAGAAATTCCGGGCCACCGCGCGCAACCCGAAATTCCAGGCGGAGTTTCTCGCGCAGCCGATCGAGGCCCGCCGCAAGCGGGTGGGCCAGTTGCGCGAGGTCAACGCGCAGGCGAAACAGGCGAAGGCCGCCGAGATCATGGATGTTGCGGTGCCGACCGTCGAGGAGACGCTGCGCGCGTTCGGCTACCCGCGCCTGATCCACGGCCACACGCACCGGCCTGCGCGGCACGTGCACGTGGTCGATGGCCGCAACTGCGAGCGCTGGGTGCTGAACGACTGGTACGAGCGCGGCGGCTATCTGCGCTGCGATGCAGACGGCTGCGCCGCGGTAATGCTGTAGTCCTTAGGTCCTTAGGGGACAGACCCCGGCTCGGGGTCTGTCCCCAAAATTTCTCTCAGGCGTCGAGACCGCGGGCGAGGTCGGCCTTGATGTCCGCCACCGCTTCGAGCCCCACCGCAACGCGCAGCAACCCGTCTCCTATGCCCGCGGCCGCACGCGCTTCCGGCGTAATGCGGCCGTGCGTCGTCGAAGCAGGATGCGTGATGGTGGTCTTGGTATCGCCCAGGTTCGCGGTGATGGAGAGGAGCTGCGTGGAGTCCACCACCCGCCATGCCGCATCCTTGCCGCCTTTCACGTCGAACGCGAGGATCGCGCCCGCCCCCTTCTGCTGCCGCTTCGCAAGCTCGTACTGCGGGTGGGATTCGAGGCCCGGGTAGTACACGCGTTCGACGCGCGGGTGCTTCTCCAGCCAGCACGCTAGCTCGAGCGCATTCGCGGATTGCGCTTCGATGCGGATGCGCAGCGTCTCCAGCCCCTTCAGCATGACCCACGCGTTGAAGGGGCTCAACGAGGGCCCAGCGGTGCGCAGGAATCCGTAGACACCCTCGTAGATCGTCTCGCGCTTGCCGAGGACCGCACCGCCGACCGTTCGGCCCTGCCCGTCGAGATACTTGGTGGCCGAATGAATGACGACATCGGCGCCGAGGTCGAGCGGGCGCTGCAGAGCAGGCGTCGCAAAGACATTGTCCACGACGAGCAGCGCACCCGCTTTCTTCGCCACCGCGGACAGCGCGGCGATGTCGAACACTTCGGTCAGTGGATTCGACGGCGTCTCGAGATAGAGGATCCGCGTCCTGGGCGTCACGGCCGCTTCCCACTTTGCCGCTTCGTTGCCCGAAACGAACGTCGTGTCCACACCGAAACGCTTCATGATGTTGCCGAGCAGCTGAACGGTGGCGCCGAAGACGCTCGCCGAGCACACGATGTGATCGCCGGACTTGAGGAGCCCCATCACGCAGGAGAGTATGGCCGACATGCCGGAAGAGGTCGCGATGCAGCACTCCGCGCCTTCGAGCGCCGCGAGGCGCTGCTCGAAGACGGACACGGTGGGGTTCGTGAACCGCGAGTAGATGTTGCCCGGCTCCTGGTGCGAGAACCGCGCCGCGGCCTGCGCCGCCGACTTGAACACGAAGCTCGATGTGAGGTACAGCGCCTCGGAGTGCTCGCCGAACTGGCTGCGCTCGATGCCGGCGCGCACGGCGAGGGTTTCCAGCTGATATTTGTCTGTCATGTCTCTCTCCAGAAAGCAAAAAACCCGTTTTCAGCTCTCGCTAAAAACGGGTTCGCACTCGCTTTAGCCGTATTTGTTTACCGGTCGACCGGCTGCGCCCGCAAGCTGATCATCAAATCGGCGCGAAAGAAGATTACTCCGCGCCCTCGCCTTCTGTCAAACCATCGTCCTATGACCCTGAAGCACAATGCCGTCATGCCGGCGAAAGCCGCCATCCAGTTTACCTTTCTGGACTTCGGCGTATGCCGGGCAGACGATGTCAGACCTAAGGAAACTCTGAAAAACCTGCTTGTCTCGTCAACCTCATCGGGCGGTGGT
>CAMPGR010000183.1 GCA_946885605.1 uncultured Pseudomonadota bacterium | reverse complement strand
TCTTTTGCTTCCTTCGCCTGGTGACGACCATACGGGATGAAACTATATAAAGGGGTGATCACTGGCAGACACAAATTCCGCTCGATTGCCGGCCAAGTACGTCGATCGGCTGACAGAAGCGTTCGGCCGGTTCTTGCGTGTCGAGGCTGCGGGCGGCGCCGTGCTTCTGTTATGCACTGTCGCTGCCCTCGTTCTATCCAACTCGCCGTGGGCCCGATTTCTCGAGCACGTCTGGGAGACACCGATCGGTCTTGAGCTCGGCTCGTTGCGGTTCGCTCGTTCCCTGCGAGAATGCATCAACGACGGTCTGATGACTTTCTTTTTCTTTCTTGTCGCATTGGAGCTCAAGAGAGAGTTGGTCCTCGGTGAGCTCAACAACCCGCGGATGGCCGCGCTGTCCATTGCGGCTGCCCTGGGGGGCATGCTGGCGCCTGCAGCGCTCTATCTGGCTCTGCAATGGGGGCAACCCGGCGAGATGGGCTGGGGTACGGTCATGGCAACCGATACTGCGTTCGTCATCGGTTGTCTGGCGCTTCTGGGCTCGCGGATTCCTCAGAGCCTGCGCGTATTCATGCTGTCGCTCGCAATCGTGGATGATATTGGCGCCGTACTGGTCGTGGCCATTGGCTACAGTAGCCACATTGCGTGGGGCGCGCTCGCCTTCGCTACACTTGGCGTGGCTATCGTGCGCGCGATGGCGGTGCTCGGTTTTCGCGGTTTTCCGCTCTACTTCCTGATAGGCGGCTTGGTCTGGCTCGCTGTGGATGCCTCCGGTATCCACGCCACCATCACTGGGGTGATATTCGGGATGATGACGCCGGCGCGCAGATGGGTGAGTGACAAGCGTTTGTATGCAATCCTGGATCAGGTTGTCGCACATCCGAGCGGTGCAGAAGGGAGCGGCGACACGAAGGATCGGCAGACATTGCAAATGGCGGAGATCGCAGCACGCGAGGCGTTGTCTCCGGTCGAACGCCTGGAAATTGCGCTACACCCGTGGGTCGGTTTTGTCATCATGCCGCTCTTCGCCCTCGCCAACGCCGGATTACCGCTGTCCATAGCGGGTCTCGCTGATTCCGTCACGGTGGCCGTGTTCCTCGGATTCGCTCTGGGCAAACCAATTGGTGTTTTGACGTTCACCTGGCTGGCACTGCGCTCGCATATCGCCATGCGCCCCCCTGATCTTAGTTGGAGGTTGCTGGCGGGTGGCGGTTTGCTCGCCGGAATCGGTTTCACGATGGCGTTATTCATTGCCAACCTTGCCTTCACCGAGACTCAAATCGACAGCGCCAAACTCGGAATCTTTTCGGCATCCGTGTTTTCCGCGCTGGCGGGTATTGCGCTACTGATGTGGGTGCCGGCACGGGAAACGCGCCCTCAAGCCGATCTCGGTTAGGGGGCTGCCGGGTCGTTTAGCTCGCCCTTTGGCTGCTGTTTTCAAGAGATCGCCCGCTTCAGTGCGATCAAGCTGCACTCGCAGATCGCGGCGATAGTGCGCCCGTCGTGCCCTGGCACGCACGAGTGAAAGCTATCCGCAAGCTTGCTGCTATTTGTTGTCGACTATGGCAAATCTTATAGCGGCGTCCCGTTCCGCCGGATAGCTATAATGACCTATGGTTGCCGAGTGGAAATTATGGACGCGCGGGAAGGAATCGGCCGCAAGGGATTCCTCTACCGGCAACGGCGACGAGGATAAACGGGAAGAGCGAAAGGCGGAGGTGTATGTGGCCGCTCTCTCGATAATCGGCTTTGTCGCTGTGTGGCTGGGGCTTATTTACGGCTGGGCATAGCCGTGGCCACGCGGCGCGTGAAAGCCGCGTGCAGTTCTACACATTGGGAGCTGGGCGCTGATGATTACACCTTCCCCGGCGCTTTATTGACTGCCTCCCGATTGGTCTTTTGACTGCCTCTGCGCGATGTCGCGCCGGGAAGGTCTCTCGGGCATTCTAAGCCCCCGCAATTTACCCTTCATGATTCCCGTTCCGCCAACCACCCCAGTCTTTTGGAAATGGCGTATTTATGACGCCGAGAAGTGCCGCTGGCGCACGTTGAATCGGAGGATGACGCCGGTCAATGCGCAAGCGTGGGCTGCGCGTGAAACTCTCCAGGCCGATCGTATCAAGGCATCCGGGGCCGATGCGCGCGGTCCGAGGGCGAAGCTGAAGCTGCTACGGTGCAACGTCTGAATCTGGGCGCATGCGGCACGCACTGCCAAAGGTTGACGATGCGGTCGTTGCTGACGCGCTAGTGGGGTCCGGTGGCGGTTTTTTCATTGCATCGGCAAGCCGACGCAGCAATATCGCGGCGCGCTTCGGAGTGCCCTCGTAGTCTGCGCGGGTTCGTAATAATCGTATGGCATCGTCACGCTGATCGACGGAAAGCACATATCCCAGCGCCAACCATTTACGTTGACGAGATTCACGCCCACAACGGCGTACGCGATAACGATCAGCCGGAGCGTAGGAGCAGATGAGCGAGCCAACACAAGGACACCTGGTCGGCGGCAGAGCTGCACGAACGCTACGCGCTTAGTAAAGGATCGAAGGCAGGAACGCGCCCTTCGGCTCCTCGTACGGGCCCATCGTCATCAGCGTCATCGGCTGCACGATGCGCAGGCCGTGCTGCAGGCACCAGCGCATGAGGGCGGCATTCCGCGTGGGAAGAAGAAATCCGGGCCCCGCGAACGACGGTGCTGCGGCGATCAGCGCCTGCACGTCCTTGTCCGTCTCGCCCACCGCATGGCCGAAGAATCCGATGCCCGTCGTGTAGCCGGTGATCCGGGCGCCGCGTTCCGCGACCATCGCCGTGCCCTGCTGGATCGCGGCGTCGAGTTCTCCCGCGCGCGCATGGCCGTGTATGCGTTTGCACAGGGCGTTCGCTGCCTCGCGGTCGTCTGCTGTGGCCGCCCGCACTTCGCGGCCCTCGATGCGCACGTCGAGCCCCGGTCCCTGCATGATCGAAAGCGGCTCGCGCGCGATGAATCCCAGTTTCGTGTAAAGGGACAGAGAACGGCAGTGGTACGCCGCCTGCACGAGGCGCACGGACGGAATGGCGTGTTCCCGTGCGTGGTGAAGGACGTGCTCCATCAGCTTGCGGCCGATTTGCCCGTTTTGTAGCGCCGGGTCGATCGTGATCGGGCCGACACCGGCGACGGAGCCGTCCTTCCACAGGAAATTGCTCCCTACCACGCGGCCCTCGACTTCGGCCACTACGCCGTGCACATCGGGACGCGAGAGCATGTACCCCATCAGTCCGACGGCGGTCTCCGGGTTCGGGAAGTCGGGCGGGAACGCGTGTCGCTCGGCGATCGTCTTGAATGCGGTGTAGCAGATTGCCCCCGCAACGGCAGCGTCGCCGTGCGAGGCAGGCCGTAGATTGGGATTCATCGGAACGAGCCTCCGGATTTGGGGATGTGCGCACTGTACACCGATCGTGTTTCGGGCAAACGGGATCCACGGCGTATTTTGTTTCAGCCGCGTAACAGCCAGAGGCGTTCAGCCCAGCATAGGCCGGGTCTACTCCATCTCGTCTTGCCCGTTGCGCCGCCGGGCGATCTCCATTAGGTTAGTTCCCAGCAAAGAAGGTCACCATGGCGGCACGTCGATACGACAATCTGCGCGAAATCGAGCGCCTCGATCCCGAGCGCGACTGCCAGCGCATCATGCACCTTTCCTTCGGCTACGAGTTTTGCTGGGACTCCACGCGCTCGCTCGAGCTTGCGCTCTATCGCACCTACTGCGTGCCGACGATCTCCGCGCTGCTCGATCGTACAGGCGAGTTCTATCGGGACACCCAGCGCCGCTATGACGACACGGCGATCCTGATCGCGGAGATGTGCGAGTGGGGCTACGAGAGCGAGAGGGGACGCGAGGCGCTGGAGCGCATCAACTGGGCACACAGCCACTTCAGGATTTCGAACGACGCCTTTCTCTACGTGCTCTCGACCTTCGTCTACGAGCCGATCCGCTGGATCGACCGCTACGGGTGGCGTCCCACGTGCCGCAACGAGAAGCTCGGCTATTACCATTTCTGGCGGGAAGTGGGGACACGAATGGGCATTCGCGACATTCCGCCGACCTACGAAGCGTTCGAGGAGTGGGCGCGGGCTTACGAGCGCAGAACCTTTCGCTACACCGAGTCAAATCACCGGGTCGCGGCCGCGACACGCAACCTCTTTGCCTCGTGGTATCCGCGGTTTCTGGCGCCCGCCGTGCGCTCGGCGATCCATGCAATGCTCGACGACGCGATGCTGGACGCATTCGGGTTTCCGCGCCCGTTGCCGGGCATGCGAGCGACGATTTCCGGCGCTCTCAAACTGCGCGGGCGGCTCGTCCGATCGCTCCCGCCCAGGCGTGAGCCGAATTTCTTCACCGACCGTCCGAATCGGACTCACCCGCGCGGCTACGAGATCGCTGCCCTCGGCCCCCCGCGGCTCGTTGAGGTCGAGACGAGACGGCGGGCCGAAGCCGCGATGCGAGAACGGTGAGATAATCGGATGCCGGACAGCGGGGCCGGGCTCCATGCCGGGCTCGACAACAACATCAAGGAGGACTCCATGGGTCAATCGAGCGCAAAGGCCTGCAAGACGTTGCTGATACTCGCGTTGAGTGCTTTCGCAGCAGGCGCAGCGCACGCGCAGTCATCCGCTTATCCCACGAAACCGATACGCATCATCATCGCGCTCGCTCCGGGCGGCGGCGTGGATACGACCGGCCGCTTCATCGGCCAGAAGCTGAGCGAAGCGTGGAGTCAGCCCGTGGTCGCGGACAACCGGCCGGGCGCTGGCGGAACGATCGCGGCCGAACTCGTGGCGCGCGCCGCCCCCGACGGCCACACGCTGCTCATGACGTCCTCGGGGATAACGATCACGCCGAGCCTCATGAAGCTGTCATACGATCCGAGAGCGGACTTGCTGCCCGTCACGCAGGCGGCCATCTCACCCGGCGTGCTGGTGGTGCATCCCTCGCTTCCGGTGAAGAACGTCAAGGAGCTGATCGCCTTTGCCAGGAGCAAGCCGGGCGAACTCTTCTTTTCTTCCTCGGGCCAGGGCTCGGCGCAGCATTTGACGCTCGAGCTCTTTTGCCAGATGACGGGACTCAAGATGACGCACGTGCCGTACAAAGGCACGGCCCCGAGCATAACCGACGTGGTCGCCGGTCGTATCGCGCTCACCGTCGCGAGCGTCATCTCGACCAGGCCGATGTTCACGACGGGGAAACTGCGCGCGCTCGCTGTCGTAGGACCCAAGCGCACGCCTGCGCTTCCCGAGTATCCAACCATCGCCGAATCCGGCGTGCCGGGTTTTGGTGTGGACAACTGGTACGCGCTCTTCCTCCCCGGCGGCACCGACAAGGCGATCGCGGTGAAGCTGCAGCAGGCGATATCGCGCGTGCTGCTCGAGCCCGCGACGCGCAAGGTGCTGCTGGGCCAGGGTCTCGATGCGGTCGGCAACTCGCAGGACGAATT
>CAMPGR010000182.1 GCA_946885605.1 uncultured Pseudomonadota bacterium | reverse complement strand
CGCCGCGGCCGCGCACCGTGGCACGCGGGGCGGTGAGCGCCGGGGCGGGTAACGGAGTGTAAAAAACTTTGCCGCGCCTGGGGCCTGCTGCTAAAATGCTGCGGTTAACAAATTGAAAAATCAAAGAGTTTTTTAGTGATCCGGCAGCGCACATTGAAGAACACGATCCGCGCCACGGGCGTGGGGCTGCATACCGGCCTCAAGGTTGCGTTGACCTTGCGCCCGGCTGCGCCTGACACCGGCATCGTGTTTCGCCGCGTCGATCTCGCGCAACCGGTCGAAATCAGGGCAGAGCCCTATGCCGTCGGGGATACGCGGCTTTCATCGTGCCTTGAGAAAGACGGCGTGCGCGTATCCACCGTGGAACACCTCATGTCGGCGTTCGGCGGGCTCGGCGTGGACAACGCCTACGTCGAGGTGTCGGCGCCGGAAGTGCCGATCATGGACGGCAGTGCAGGGCCGCTCGTCTTCTTGCTGCAGTCCGCGGGGATCGAGGATCAGAATGCGCCGAAGAAGTTCATCCGCATTCTCCACCCGGTGGAAGTGCACGACGGGGACAAATGGGTGCGCTTCGCCCCGCACGCCGGTTTCAAGCTCGAACTCAGCATAGATTTCGATCACCCGGTGTTCGACCGTTCCCGGCAGTCGGTATGCGTCGATTTCGCGACCACTTCGTACGTGAAGGAAGTGAGCCGGGCGCGAACCTTCGGTTTCATGCAGGACGTGGAAAGCATGCGGGCGCAGGGGCTGGCATTGGGCGGCAGTCTCGAGAACGCCATCGTCATGGATGACTACCGCGTCCTCAACAACGACGGCTTGCGCTACAGCGACGAATTCGTCAAGCACAAAGTGCTCGATGCGATCGGCGACCTCTACCTCCTCGGCCATCCGCTGATCGGGGCGTTCAGCGGCTACAAATCCGGGCATGCGCTCAACAATCTCCTGCTGCGACGGCTCATCGAGACCCGGCACGCCTGGGAATACGCGAGCTTCGCGCGCGCCGAGGACGCCCCGCACTTTCTGGGGTGGCAGACGCAGTACGCATGAGCGGGTGGCGCGCAGCCGGCGCGCTACCTCGCCTTGGCCTGGAGGTTTTTCCAGTTCGCAGTGCGATTTGCGGTGCTCGCGAGGGCGTTCTACGTCATCGAGCGCCTGTTACTCGTCGCCTGAGCGCTTCGCGCCATGACGGCGCACTAAAGCGATCACCGCGGACTTCAAACCCGATTCGGGCAGGGTGTGTGCAAGCGCCCGAAATGCGTCGATATTTTCTATGCCCCGGGGCCTCGATGCGGGCGTGTCGCGCGGCCCGGGCGTGACTTCCTTCACTTGCACCCCAATTTTGATTCCAGTAACCTCGGGTTCCCGTTTTCGAATGTTCAACAATAAGCTCGGCGCGAGTTGCTTGAGTTTTGCCGCAAGCGCCGCGTTGTCAGCCGTAAGGAAGAGGGTCCCCGTCCGGTAATCCGCCACGCGGCTTCCCCGGGCAAGTGGAGGCGGGGCGCAGCGCAGAAAGAGCTCTTGCAGCGTCGCCAGGCGGCGTGCTTTGCGGGAGAGCGCGTTCAGCTCCGGCGCGCCGAGCAGTGTGCCGATCTTCCGGGCGGCCACGAGAATTCGTCGTGAGGAAACAATGAATATTATTCTAGTTTCCGAAAGCCTGGCAAAAGCGAAGACCATCACGCTCGGGACGCCGCACCTTGCGCTGCTGGGCGTCATGGCATTCTCGACGGTCATCGTGCTCGCGACGCTCCTGCACTATGCGGTCGTGCGCTTCGCTCCCGAGAATTTGTTCTATTTCGAATCCTTGCTCGGGGCGCCGCGCCGCGAAGCGCGAGATCCGGAGCAGTTTCATTTACGCGAGAACATCAATGCCATCGCCATCCGCGTGGGGCAGATGCAGGCCCAGCTCCTGCGTCTCGATACCTTGGGCGAGCGCCTGGCGCGGCTGGCCGGGTTCAAGCCGCAGGAACTCACGTTTGGCGACACCCCGGGACAGGGCGGCGCGCTACCCGGCACCCCGGACGAGGCGCTTTCGATCGATGGTCTCACGCGGCAACTCGATGCACTGACCCGCGAGCTCGATGAGCGCAGCGACCGTCTCGGCATCCTGCAGTCGCTGTTCATGCTCGACCGGGTCAGAAAAGAGCTGGTGCCGACGATGATGCCGGTCGAGGGGGGCTGGTATTCGTCGAACTACGGCTGGCGCATCGATCCCTTTACCGGGCAGCGCGCGTTTCACGAGGGAATTGATTTTATGGCGGAGCGCGGTGCACCGATCCGCGCAGCCGCGGCGGGGCTGGTCTCGTATTCAGCCTTGCATCCGCAGTATGGTAATATGGTCGAGATCGATCACGGTAACGGCCTCATTACGCGATACGCGCATGCTTCCACACGGGCGGTGAAAGTTGGCGACGTCGTCATGCGCGGCGGCAAGCTCGGCGAGGTGGGCAGTACAGGGCGCGCAACGGGACCCCATCTGCACTTCGAGGTGCGGCGGAATGGCGCTCCGCAGAATCCTACGCGCTTCCTCCGATTGGCAGGCTAAGGGCAAGGCGACCGTACGAGCCAGGGGTGGGGTCTTTCCCCACCCCTTTCTGTTTGGAACCGGAATTTCATGGTTACGGCTTTACTCAAGAAGGTTTTCGGCAGCCGCAACGAGCGCCTGCTGAAGCAATACCAGCGCACGGTGCGCGAGATCAACGCGCTCGAGCCTGAGGTGCAGAAGCTCTCGGACGCCGATCTGCGCGCGAAGACCGAGACCTTCCGGCAGCGCTACCGGGCGGGCGAGACGCTCGACCAGCTGCTGCCCGAAGCGTTCGCGGTGGTGCGCGAGGCAGGCCGGCGCACGCTCAACATGCGCCATTTCGACGTGCAGTTGGTCGGCGGCATCGCGCTTCATAACGGCAAGATCGCGGAGATGCGCACCGGCGAGGGGAAGACACTGGTGGCGACGCTCCCCGCCTACCTGAACGCGCTCTCGGGGGCCGGCGTGCACATCGTCACGGTCAACGATTACCTCGCGCAGCGCGATGCGGACTGGATGGGCAAGATCTACCGCTTCCTGGGGCTCACCGTCGGCGTCAACCTCTCGCAGATGGAGCACACGCTCAAGCAGGCGGCGTACGCGGCGGACATCACCTACGGCACGAACAACGAGTTCGGCTTCGATTACCTCCGCGACAACATGGTGTACCAGGTGTCGGAGAAGGTGCAGCGCGCGCTCGCTTACGCGATCGTCGACGAAGTCGACTCGATTCTGATCGACGAAGCGCGGACGCCGCTCATCATTTCCGGGCAGGCCGAGGATACGACCGAGCTCTACGTCGCGATCGATAAGGTCACGCCGAAGCTCGTGCGCCAGAAGGAAGAGAAGGGGCCGGGCGACTACTGGGTCGATGAAAAAGCGCACCAGGTGCTGCTTTCCGAGGAAGGTCACGAGCATGCCGAAGCGCTGCTCGCGGAAGCGGGATTGCTGCCGGAGGGCAGCAGCCTCTACGATCCGAGCAACATCATCCTGATGCATCACCTCAATGCATCGTTGCGCGCCCACAATCTCTTTCACCGCGACCAGCAGTACGTGGTGCAGAACGGCGAGATCATCATCGTGGACGAGTTCACGGGCCGGCTCATGCCCGGCCGGCGCTGGTCTGAGGGGCTGCACCAGGCGGTCGAAGCGAAGGAAGGCGTCGAGATCCAGAAGGAAAACCAGACGCTCGCCACGATCACCTTCCAGAACTACTTCCGGATGTACAAGAAGCTCGCCGGCATGACCGGGACGGCGGACACGGAAGCCTACGAGTTCCAGCAGATCTATGGCCTCGAAACGGTGGTGATCCCGACGCATAAGCCGATGATCCGCGAAGACCGCGGCGATCAGGTCTATCGCACCGCGCGCGAGAAATTCCGGGCGATCATCAACGATATCCGCGACTGTCACGAGCGCGGCCAGCCGGTACTCGTCGGCACGACCTCGATCGAGAACTCGGAGCTTCTCTCCGGGATGCTCCAGAAGGAGAAACTTCCGCACAACGTGCTCAATGCCAAGCAGCACGCGCGCGAAGCGGAGATCGTTGCCCAGGCCGGGCGCCCGAAGATGGTCACCATCGCGACCAACATGGCGGGCCGCGGCACCGATATCGTCCTGGGCGGGAATCCCGAACCCGAGGTCAACAACGTCCTCGCGGATGAAGTGCTGTCCGAAGCGGAGCGGGCGAAGCGCGTCGAGGAAATCCGGATGGGGTGGCAGAAGCTCCATAACCAGGTGGTGACGGCCGGCGGGCTCCACATCGTCGGGACGGAACGCCACGAGTCGCGCCGCGTCGATAATCAGCTCCGCGGACGTTCGGGCCGGCAGGGCGATCCCGGGTCGAGCCGCTTCTATCTCTCGCTCGAGGATCCGCTGCTCAGGATATTCGCGTCCGACCGGGTGGCCGCCATCATGGAGCGCCTCAAGATGCCCGAAGGCGAGGCGATCGAGCATCCCTGGGTGTCGCGCTCGATAGAGAACGCGCAGCGCAAGGTGGAGGCGCGCAATTTCGACATCCGCAAGCACCTCCTCGAATACGACGACGTGGCGAACGACCAGCGCAAGGTCATCTATCAGCAGCGCAACGAGCTGCTGGAATCGAACGACATCAGCGAAACGATCGACGCCATGCGCGCCGACGTGGTCACCGGCTACATCAACCAGCACATTCCGCCGGAGAGCCTTGAAGAGCAGTGGGATGCTCCGGGGCTCGAGCGCACGCTCGAATCGGAGCTCAAGCTCAGGCTTCCCATTACGCAATGGCTCAAGGATGAGGGCGACCTCGACGAGACCGAGCTGAGAAGCCGCATCGTGAATGCCGCTCGCGATGCGTACCGCACCAAGATCGCAACCGTCGACCCGGAGGCGATGCGCCAGTACGAGCGGGCGATCATGCTGCAGAGCGTCGACTCGCATTGGCGGGAGCACCTCGCCGCGCTCGACCACTTGCGCCAGGGCATCCACCTTCGCGGCTATGCGCAGAAGAACCCGACCCAGGAGTACAAGCGCGAAGCCTTCGAGCTGTTTTCGCTGATGCTGGAGATGATCAAGACCGACGTCACGCGCATCCTGATGACCGTTCAGATCCGAAGCGCGCAAGAGCTGGAGGCCGTCGAAGAGCCCGAAGTGCCGGCCAACGTGCAATACCAGCACGCCGAATTCGCCGAGGCGGGCGCCACCGAAACGGAGCTCGAAGCCGACAGCGATGTCGCGGTGGCGGAGAAGCCGCGCCCCTTCGTTCGCGGGGCGCAGAAGATCGGCCGGAACGATCCGTGCCCGTGCGGCTCGGGCAAGAAGTACAAGCACTGCCACGGCAAACTGAGCTGATCGCTGACCGCCCCGGACATGCCCGTCAATCTTTCGGCCCCGGAACCCGACGCGCTTCTTCCTGTGCCGGGCGTCGAGCTCGGGGTTGCCGAGGCCGGTATCCGGCGTGCCGGTCGCAAGGATCTGCTCGTCATCCGGCTTTCCGAGGGATCGCGCGTGGCAGGTGTCTTCACCCAGAATCGCTTCTGCGCCGCACCCGTAATCGTCGCGCGGCAGCACCTGTCGATGCTGGAG
>CAMPGR010000181.1 GCA_946885605.1 uncultured Pseudomonadota bacterium | reverse complement strand
CCGCAAGGCGCAGCGGATCATCGTCAGCGGCCATGCCCGGCTTACGTTGCGAAGCGCACCGTACTCAGGGCCTGCTCAACGTCGTTTTCTGAAAGCGCGCCTTCTTTCTGAATCAGTATTGCAACCACTGCATCGAAGTGCGGTTGGCCGCGCATAGCCCTAAGTCGTTTCCACGCTGGTCCCGTGCATCGCCCTATAACGGCCAACGCGGGGTCTGCTTCATGCATTGTTGCACCTGCTTTTTCGGCATCCCTACTTCTTCAGGTTTTGGTAATAATCCAAAGATACTAAGCCGAGTCCGCAGCAAAGTCATGTCGCCCAAACGCGACACGTAACGTTCAGGAGCCGCGCGACTTCGGCCAGCGTATCCTTCTCCGCCATCGTAGTAATCGGTGAAACGTTTTTGGTTGTCGGTGGCCGATATGAGCGCCTTATCTCGCTGAAGCTATTTAGCTGCAGTCCGCTTCGCTACGGAATGTCTCATGCATAGGCGCACGACTCTGTTCGTAGCATTGCAGTAAGTTCGCCTCCTCCTACGCAGCACATCGAGAATGGCGCACGGCTTTACCAGTACGCGGAGCAGCTACAGCTTGAAGGCATCATGGCGAAGCGGCGGGATTCGAATATGTTGCGCGCCGCTCTAAGGACTGGATCAAGATCAAGACCACCATCGGGCGAGAGCGGGAACGGAAGCGCTTCGCGCGATAACGATCCCGCACGGCAGAGCCCGGTCATCGACGATCAAACCGCGTTCGTGCGTTGCCGTACGGTGAAGGCGCTGACTGAACAGCATTGCGCCGCTCATGTTCCTTGAACTCGCTTCTTTTCGAAGTTGTCGCATTAAGTGCCACCAGGAGGTCCCAAAAGGCCTCCTGTGGTCGGGGTGGCGACCGCGGGAGATCTGGTTGCCCCGCGCCACCCCGTTGCATGAGCCTGATAAAAAGGCTCGTCACACGAAAGCAGCGCCGCCAATGCGGATTCTGTCGCTACTATTCGGCAAAGGATTGCCGCCTGATCGCGGATCAGCCGAAGTTCAGGCCCATCAGGAAAGGCAAGACCGCTCCGAGCCAGCGGTGAACGCCATCAACGTCATTCACCCGTATAAATCTCAGGGCACTTGGATGTTTGATGACCCTGCTGTAGGGCTCCGGCGGGAACCCTTTGTATCAGGCGCAGACGCGATCATTGACCGCTTGGTGCAAGGCACTCCGAGCGCTGAATCAGGATTCACCTTATTGTTTTCTGCAGAGCCGTTTCCCGGTTATCAGGTGACGTTCGAGCACCGACGGGAAGAAATGGGCGGGAATTGGTATTACTGCCGGGCCCTGAATATGGAAGGGTGGCTGTGCCCGGCCCTACTGAAATATTTCCACGCAGCTCCGAAAACGATCTACGCGCAGTTTCGTGCAGAGACGTAACAGGTATCCGCGCCGACCACCTGCACTTTCAGCCTGCCCGTTTCGCGAATCGCGGGGTAAACGGCGCGTTTACGCGCCTTCGGAATTCTTACGAAGCGTCGAGAGCGCGGCTTCTATATCGCTTCGGAATACTATCCCGTCGATCTTCTCAAGCTCGGCAAGCAGTTCGGCAAGCTGGGCATCGTGTTGTAACTGGCGCAATAATTCCTGCGCAAAGCCGCTACAGCGGGCCTCCACCGACTTAAACCGGTCTTCGAGCGCCATTCATGCCCCCCCCAACGCTTCAGGTATGGACCCCGTGGAAGTGCGGCTTTTCTTTGTCTACTTATGGCCACAGGATGCCCAAGGCATAGCGTATGCCGAAACGTGGCCTAGGTCCATAAGGGTCAATACCGACCCGAAGGCGGAAAGAACCAGAGCCAGACCCCGACCCCGAATGAAACGATGACGATGAGCGCCGCGGCTACGTAGAGCGCGATTAGCGCTCGCCGCTCGCGGGGCTTTTGGTGGAGCGCCATTCGTTAACCGTACCACGTTCTTCGCACGGGGCGCTCAAGCGGTCTTGCCGCGCGCCACGACATGCGGTGTCAGACATACGTCTACATCCTGAAGACCATCCAATCCCCGCATAGAGAAGCTACTGGGACGCGCATATAGTTCCTTGGTTGCTAACCGACGGGAGGCGCCATGCAGGTGGACAAAGACAGGCTTAGCAAGGTCGAAGCCAGATGCAGTGGCCAAGCGCTCCAGCTTGCGCGCACGCTCCGCAGTCATTCGAGATTCCCGCAACTTCTCGACAGCCTTGAGCGGATGCACGGAACGATATTCCGGGGCGATGTGGAGCAGGCTTTCCGCGATCTATCCAAGCCGCCCGAAGAGAAGAGCGACAGGAACCCTTCGGGCTGAGAGTCAGGCCGGTGCAAGGACAAGGGCGGGCTGGTATGAAAGACGTCGTGTTACGCCGACAATCCTGAAACTTCTGGCACCCCGGAGACGAATCGAACGTCCGACCTGCCCCTTAGGAGGGGGCTGCTCTATCCACTGAGCTACCGGGGCGTGGGTCCTATTATACAAGCCGTGCATTAGTACTTCCTCAGGTGCAATCAGCATCGTCGATCAAATCGCGTTCACCACGTACGTTCCAGCATCGTCGATCAAATCGCGTTCAGCACGTACGTTCGCACCTCGTGCAGCAATTCCCAAAAGCGCATGCCAGCTATACAGCGTAAGGCCTCACAACCCTCGCGCGTTTGCAAAACTCCGCTCGATCACTTGAGCACGCTGCGAGGATCTCGGTAGAATACGTGGTGGTCCGCGGTCATTTCGCGGATCGCGTCAGGTACCTCGAAGAGGGGAGTAGCCTCAGGCGGTTCATGGCCGCCAGCGGCAGGGTCGTCAATCCGGGCGGTTCGAGCGCCCCGGCCCCGCTGGCCAGCGCGGATGTCCTTCGCGGCTTGCAGGCAAGACCTCGCGGCACACCGTTTGACCCATCGTGTGCATGCGGGGATTGTCTGCAACCTACTGAAAGGGCCGTGCTGTGGAGCTGTTCTCGTCTGAGTTTTTCTCGGCGCTCGTCGCCATCGTCGTTATCGATCTCGTTCTGGCCGGCGACAATGCGATCGTCATCGCACTCGCCGCGCGGAACCTCCGGCCGCACCTCGCCAGGCGCGCCATTCTGTGGGGCACGGTGGGGGCGATCGCCGTTCGCAGTGCGATGACGCTCGTCGTGGTGTGGCTGCTCAAGATTCCCGGCCTGTTACTGCTTGGCGGCGCGATGCTCGTCTGGATCGCGTTCAAGCTGCTCGCCCCGCAGAGCCAGGGCGAAGACGGGCACCACGTCGAAGCGGCAGGCGGCTTCTGGGGCGCGATGAAGACCATCGTCGTGGCCGATGCCGTCATGGGCCTCGATAACGTGATGGCGGTCGCAGGCGCCGCGCACGGGAGCTTTCTGCTCGTGGTGGCGGGGCTCCTGATCAGTATCCCCATCGTCATCTGGGGAAGCCAGCTCATCCTGCAGTTCGTGGAGCGCTATCCCGCGATCGTCTACATCGGCGGCGGCGTCCTCGCATGGACGGCGGCCAAGATGATGGTGAGCGAGCCGCTGATCGAAGCGGTGTTCGCGGGCAATCCCGCGCTGAAGTTAGCCTTCTACGGCATTGTGCTCGGCGGCGTGCTCGGAGGCGGCCTGCTGGCCAATCAATCCATGGTGCGCCAGCGCGTAGCAGGGCACCTGGTGGATATCGTCAGTCTTCCTGCGGGCAGATCCGAGGATGACAAGCCCGCGGTGAAAGTTCTCGTTCCAGTGGACGGATCGGAACATTCCTTGCATGCCGTGAGATTGCTGATGAACCGCGCCCTGGGCAGACCGGAAGTCGAGCTGCACCTCGTCAACGTTCGCACGCCCCTCAAGCAGCACATCGCGAGGTTCTTTCGCAGCGGCGATCTCGACTCGTATCACCGGCAGGAGGCGGAACGCGTCATGGCGCCCGCGTGTGCGCTGCTTGCACGCCATGGCGTTCCCTACATCGCCCACGTGGAGCTGGGCGACAAGGCCGAGATGGTCAACCAAGTTGCACGGCGTATCGGGGCGAATGTAATCGTGATGGGTACCGCACGGAAGAATTCTCTTACCCGACTGATCGAAGACTCGATCACCCACCGGGTGCTGGAGCGCGCCGAGGTCCCGGTCGAGGTGATTCCGGGACACTCGGTGTCGACCCTGGAATGGGCTTCGGTGAGGGCGGCCCTTGCGCTCGTCCTCGCCTGGCTCGTAATCGATGTCTACCTGGTATAGCGGGCCGGAAGTTTAGCGGGTCGCCGGGAGTCGTTCGAGAAATCGAACGCGGAGCCGGTGTTATCATACGAGCACGCCATCGACCTGTCCGGCTCCCAATGATCAAGAGCGTCGATCACATCGTGCTCACCACGCGCGATCTCGAGAAGTGCCTCGATTTCTATACGCGGGTGCTCGGGATGCAGCTCGAGCGCTATGGCGCTGGGCGAATCGCGCTACGCTTCGGCGACCACAAGTTCAACGTCCATCCACCGGGCTTCGATGCGGGCATCAAGGCGCGCACGCCGACCCCGGGCTCGCTCGATCTCTGCTTTCTCGCTGATCGTCCGTTGAGCGAGGTCATCGCGCAGCTCGGGCGGCACGGCATACCGATGGAGGAGGGGCCGGTGGTGCGCACCGGCGCGCGATTCGCGATCCGCTCGGTGTATGTGCGCGATCCGGACGAGAATCTGATCGAGATTTCGGAGCCGGTGGAGAAGAGCTAGCGGCCGGTGCGCCCGTTGACCCCACCCCATCCCGACCTTCCCCCTGAGGGGGAAGGGACTGCCTTGCTGAACAGATGCCGCTGGTAGCTCTTGATCAGGCGAGCCTCGCCTTCGGGCACGTGCCGCTGCTCGACCACGTGAACCTGTCGCTGGATTCCGGCGAGCGGGTCGCGCTGATCGGGCGCAACGGCACCGGCAAGTCGAGTCTGCTCCGCGTGCTCGCGGGCGAGCAGTCGCTCGACAGCGGAACGCTGTGGCGCAAGCCGGAACTGCGCGTCGCGCTGGTCGCGCAGGAACCCGTGCTCGGGCCCGAGCAGACGATATTCGAAGCCGTGGCCGAGGGCGCCGGAGAGGTTCACGACACGCTGCTCGAATTTCATGCGCTCTCCCATCACATCGCCGCCGAGGAAGATGCCTCCCTGCTCGATCGCATGAACGAATTGCAGCGGCGGTTGGAACTGACCGACGGCTGGCGCATCAACACTCGCATCGAATCGCTGCTGAGCCGCTTCGGCTTGGATGCCGAAGCGCGCGTCGGCAGCCTCTCGGGCGGCATACGGAAGCGCGTCGCTCTCGCGCAGGCGCTCGCGGCCGACCCGGAGCTCCTGCTGCTCGACGAGCCGACGAATCATCTCGATATCGGCGCGATCGAGTGGCTCGAATCACTCGTTGCGGATTTCTCAGGCTGCGTGCTGTTCGTTACTCACGATCGGCGCTTCCTCGATAACGTCGCGACGCGGATCCTCGAACTCGACCGTGGCGTGCTGCGCTCGTTCTCCGGAGGTTATGCCGAGTATCAGCGCCGCAAGGAGGAGATGCTGAATTCCGAGGCGGCCGCAAACGCGCGCTTCGACAAGCTGCTGGCGCAGGAAGAGGCATGGATCCGCAAGGGGATCGAGGCGCGTCGCACGCGCAACGAGGGCCGCGTGCGGCGGCTCGAGCAGCTGCGCCGCGAACGGGCGGCGCGACGCGAGCGCTCGCCGGCGTCCACCGTCAAGTTCACCCGGCTCAGGCG
>CAMPGR010000180.1 GCA_946885605.1 uncultured Pseudomonadota bacterium | reverse complement strand
GGCGCGCTCTGATCCAGATCAAGCCGGCGACCGCGTGCGCCCGCTATTTCGCCTTCGCGCTTTAGCGCACCACCAGCACCGGGATCTTCGTGTTTCTGAGCACGCGCACCGTTTCGCTGCCAAAGAGCATCGCATCCAGCCCGCGCCGGGCGTGCGAGGCCATCATGATCAAATCGCAGTCGTTCTTCTCGGCATTGTCGATGATCTCTTCGCAGGGGTTGTCGCCGACCACGACGATGTTATCGCATTCGACACCCGCGGTTTTCGCGCTGGCCTCCACTTCCGAAAGCATCTTCTGCCCATTGCGGATCTCCTCCTCCTCACGCTGCCTCTTGAGGTTCTCCACGATCTCCGACGTAAAACCGACCGGCACGTGCATGTTCGCGTGCGGCACGACGTGCAGCACGGTGACCTTGGCGCCTATGGATTTCGCCAATGTGAAACACTCGTTTACGGCCTTGGTGGAAAGTTCGTCGCCTTCAACCGGCAACATGATGTGCTTGTACATGTGTGCTCCTTTCTGAATGGGCTGTAGCGATTCAGATCTTCACGCCGCGGCGCTGCGCCATCGCCGTACCCAGCCCGGAAAGCGCCTTCTCGTCCAGCAACGTATCGGCCAGCGGAAAGAGGTGGGCCTCCTCCACTGCCATGTGGGCACGGTAGAGTTCGCAAAAGCGGGTCACTTCCCGCGCATCGAGCGGCGCGTCCCCGCCGTGCGCGATGCGCTCCAGCGCCTCGCGCAGACCGAGCCATGCCTGTTCGATTTCGTCGTGTTCGCGGGCAAGCTGCGCGGCGAGCAGCGCAACGCCTGCCGCCGTTTCGCCCCGGGCAGCGCGCAGCATCGCGGGAAACAGGTTCCGCTCCTCGTCCTCGCGGTGGTGGCGTCCGGCGCTGTCGAAGTAGCGCATGACATTCGAGGCCGCCTGCTGGGCTTCGGCGTCGCTTCCATGTCGCGGAACGTAGTCCGCCAGCCGCCGCAGCGTATCGCACCGGGATTCGATCCGTTCGTGACAGGCGGCAAGCATCTCCATCGGATGATCGAAACCCGCCATGGCCCGCGTAATCTGTATGTCCATCATCGCCTTTCTCCGGCTTACACCCGGACGCGACGCGGCTGCGCCCGATTCTTGATCGCCATGGTAGGGCAGCACCGCGAGCCGGAGTTTGATTTAGGTCAGAGGAAGGCGTGCATTTTTTGACGTGGATCAAATAGTGCCCGAATAACCGCCCACCACTCATCCGGATATCGATATATTGGCCCCCTACTGTAACAGACCACAAGATATTGTGGTTTAAGGGGAGGTGCCGTGGAAAGCTCTGCAGCAGGCGTTACTGCCCGGATCGCGCTTGAAAACGTCATCAAACGGGACGGGCGGAGAGCTCCGTTCGATGCAGCGAAAATCGAGTCCGCCTTGGCGCGCGCAGGCGCCGCAACGGGAGAATACGATCGCACCACCGCGGCCGGGCTCACCGCCGAAGTAATCACGTCGCTCGCGCGACGGGCGCACACGCGTTCTCCGACCATCGAAGCGATCCAGGATTGCGCCGAGCATACGCTCATCGGCGCGGGCTACATCCGCACGGCGCGCGCGTATATCGCGTATCGCGAGCAGCACAAGCGGCTGCGTGAGGACCGCCGCACGCTGGTCGATGTGGCGGCTTCCGTGAACGAATACCTCGAGCACCAGGACTGGCGTGTCAACGCGAATGCCAACCAGGGCTACTCGCTGGGCGGGCTGATCCTCAATGTCGCGGGCAAGGTCACGGCGAACTACTGGCTCTCTCACGTCTATCCGCCCGAAATCGGCGCCGCACACCGTGAGGCGGACATCCACATCCACGATCTCGACATGCTCGCCGGTTACTGCGCGGGATGGTCGCTGCGCAGTTTTCTCGCCGAGGGGCTGAACGGCGTTCCGGGCAAGGTGGAGGCGTGTCCACCGAAGCACCTTTCCAGCGCGGTGGGGCAGATCGTCAACTTCCTGGGCACCCTGCAGAACGAGTGGGCGGGCGCGCAGGCGTTTTCCTCCTTCGACACCTACATCGCCCCGCTCATCCGCAAGGATCAGCTTTCATACAGCGAAGTGAAGCAATACATCCAGGAACTCATCTACAACCTCAACGTGCCGTCGCGCTGGGGCACGCAGACGCCGTTCACCAATCTCACCTTCGACTGGACCTGCCCCGATGACCTGCGCGAGCAGGTGCCGATGATCGCCGGCGAGGAGATGCCGTTCGCCTACGGCGAGCTGCAGCCGGAGATGGATATGGTGAACCGCGCCTACATTGAAGTGATGATGGCGGGCGATGCAAAAGGTCGCGTGTTCACGTTCCCGATCCCCACCTACAACATGACGCCGGATTTCGAGTGGGACCATCCCAACAGCACGCTGCTGTTCGAGATGACGGCCAAATACGGGCTGCCCTACTTCCAGAATTTCATCAATTCGGACCTGAAGCCCAACATGATCCGCTCGATGTGCTGCCGTCTGCAGCTCGATCTCCGCGAGCTGATGAAACGCGGCAACGGCCTCTTCGGCTCGGCGGAACAGACCGGCTCGCTCGGCGTCGTGACATTGAACTGCGCGCGGCTCGGGTTTCGTCATCGCGGCGACGAAGCGGCGCTTTTCCGGCGTGTCGATGAACTCCTCGAAATCGCCCGCAAGAGCCTCGAGATCAAGCGCAAGGTGATCCAGCGCCACATGGACAACGGGCTGTTCCCCTACACGAAGCGCTATCTCGGCACGCTGCGCAATCATTTTTCCACCATCGGCGTGAACGGCGTCAACGAGATGATCCGCAACTTCACCGGCGACAAGCACGACCTCACGAGCGATTGGGGCCACCGTTTCGCGTGCCGGCTCCTCGATCACGTGCGGGATCAGATCCGCCAATTCCAGGAAGGAACGGGGCACATGTACAACCTCGAAGCGACGCCCGCCGAGGGCACGACCTACCGCTTCGCCAAGGAAGACCGCAGGCGCTATCCGGGCATACTGCAGGCCGGCACTTCGGACATGCCTTACTACACCAATTCCTCGCAGCTACCCGTGGGTTTCACCGACGATCCTTTCGAAGCGCTCGAGCGCCAGGAAGCGCTCCAGCGCAAGTACACCGGCGGCACGGTGCTGCATCTCTACATGAGCGAACGGCTGAGTTCGGTGGAAGCGTGCAAGCGGCTCGTGCGGCGTGCGCTGGAGCGCTTTTCGCTGCCGTACATCACCGTGACGCCAACCTTTTCGATATGCCCGCGCCACGGCTATCTCGCGGGGGAACACGAGTTCTGCCCGCGCTGCGACGATGAACTGATCGCGCGCAAGCACGAAACGCTGAGAGCGGCGTGAAAAGCTTCGGCCTGGATCCCGGCTTTCTCCGGGAAGACGATGATGTGTCCCGATGACGGCACAAGCTCGTCTCTCCGGCGAAAACGAAGTACAGGGAAGTAGAAGTCGCACCGTGTAAACAACCTCTAGGGGGATAACGTATGAACGACACGACGCAAACCGAATACCTCGAACAACCCGTCGCCCTGAACGACGACGAACGGCAGCGCTGCGAAATCTGGACCCGGGTGATGGGCTATCACCGCCCCGTCTCATCGTTCAATATCGGCAAGAAAGGCGAGTTCTACGAGCGCAGGTTCTTCGAGGAGCGGCGTGCAAACGGGGAATAACGCGCGGAAACCGGGCCTGCGGGTGGGCGGACTCGTTCCGCTCTCGACGACCGATTATCCCGATCATCTTTCGGCGGTCGTGTTTTGCCAGGGCTGCCCCTGGCGCTGCGCGTACTGCCACAATCCGCACCTGCTGCCACGGCGCAGCGACTCGGAGATCGCGTGGCCGGACGTGCTCGCTTTTCTCGATCGGCGACGAGGATTGCTCGATGCGGTAGTGTTCAGCGGCGGCGAGCCAACGCTGCAGCGAGCGCTGCCCGATGCGATGCGGGAAGTGCGAGCGCTGGGATATAAGATTGCGTTGCACACTGCCGGCATGCACCCGAGGCGGCTCGCGGAAACGCTGCCCCTCCTCGACTGGGTCGGCATGGATATCAAAACGGAGTTTCATCGCTACAGCGACATCACGCGCCTGCCGGGAAGCGGTGAGCGCGCAAGGCAAAGCATGGCGATCCTCCTCGCAAGCGGTGTTGCTCACGAATTTCGTACGACGGTGGATGGTTCACTGATCGCTGGCGACAGGCTGCGTAGGCTCGCGCACTCGCTTGCGGCCGACGGCGTTCGCCATTACGTGCTGCAGGAATGCCGCGCAGTGGGATCTCAAAATTCGCGACCGCCGCGCGATGTCGCCAGTCGCCGTCTCGACGCTGCGCTGGAGGCGAGTCTTGCTCCGCAATTCGATACCTTCACAATCCGTCGGGCGTGAAGTGCGCGATTTTTGATTCACGTCAAAGTCCGCGCTTCATGCACGGGGCATGATGCAACACACGCCGCGCGCCGAAAAGCCCCACGCCCATGTCCGATCTCGTCCAATGCCGCTGGAATCTGAAAGGCCGATCGCTGCTTCCAGTGGTACAAGGTGGCATGGGCGTCGGCGTTTCGGCTTATCGGCTGGCGGGCAGCGTGGCGCGCCTCGGTGCACTGGGTACCATCTCCAGCGTCGATTTGCGCCACCATCACGCCGACCTGCTGGAGCAGGCGCGCGGCTGCAGCGACAAGGAACGGCTGGACGAGCTCAACCTCGTTGCGCTTGACCGGCAGATTCGCATGGCGCTGGCGCTCGCACAGGGGCAAGGCGCGATTGCGGTGAACGTCATGAAGGCGGTGGCGGCGCACGCGGCGTACGTGCGCCAGTCCTGTGAAAGCGGCGCACACGCCATCGTCATGGGTGCGGGACTGCCGCTCGACCTGCCGGATCTCACGCGCGAGTTTCCGCAGATCGCGCTGGTTCCGATCCTCTCCGACGTGCGCGGCATTGCGATCGTGCTCAAGAAATGGCTGCGCAAGAACCGGGTCCCCGACGCGATAGTCATGGAGCACCCCCGCTATGCGGGTGGACACCTCGGTGCAACACGCGCCGAGGAGATCGCCGATCCCCGTTTCGATTTCGAACCGGTGCTCGAGGGCGCTTTCGCACTGTTCCGCGAGCTGGGACTCGAGCGCGAGCGCATTCCGTTAATCCCGGCCGGCGGCATCAACAGCCACGAGCAAGTGGCCGCGCTCCTTGCGCTGGGATCTGCGGCGGTTCAGCTCGGCACGCCGTTTGCCGTCACCGACGAAGGGGACGCGCATCCCAACTTCAAGCGGATTCTGGCGGAGGCGAAGCCGGAGGACATCGTCACCTTCATGAGCGTCGCGGGGCTGCCGGCGCGCGCGGTGCTCACCCCGTGGCTCAGAAACTACCTGCGGCGCGAGAAGGCGCTGCAGGCGCACGCCAAGGCCGATCCGCGGCGTTGCGTGCCGGGGCTCAATTGCCTCACGGTATGCGGGCTGCGCGACGGCATCGCGGCGATCGGCCAGTTCTGCATCGACACGCGGCTCGCGCTCGCATTGAAGGGGGACGTGAAGAAGGGGCTCTTTTTCCGCGGGTCCGAAAGACTGCCCTTCGGGAGCGCGATCCGCCCCGTAGCAGAGCTGGTGAACTATTTGCTTACCGGAGAAATGCCTCTTCTCGAGAACATGGCGCAGCAATGAAGCCGAGCCACTGATGCCACGGAAAACCAAGCTGAAGCGCAAGGGCAAGACCGATCAGAGCGCGGCTCAATGAGGCCGAGGCACTCGTGCCTCGGAAAACACACTTCCTTTGCTGGCAACAAACGCACGGCCGCCGTCGCCTGCGAAACCTTTATTGAACTCAACGGAGCAACGCTCGATG
>CAMPGR010000179.1 GCA_946885605.1 uncultured Pseudomonadota bacterium | reverse complement strand
CGGCCCGCAATGTCAAAGGTCTCGCCAGACCGGATCGGCTGGACGCGCCATGGCTGCGAAGCCAAGCGTGTTGACGCGTCCCCCTTCCTTGAAGGGCGGCTACTCCCCGATGACTGGGGCGCATTCTAACGTGAACAGGGTCTCCTGTCGAACGCGCCGCAGCTCTTCGCGCGCCAAGCGAGGTGGGGGTCCACGAGATTTATCCGAGCGCCGTGTCGAGCGTCATCATCACGGCGAAGCCGAGCATGAGCCCCAGGGTCGCGGGAGTCTGGTGACCGTTTCGATGCGTTTCAGGAATGATCTCGTGCGACACGACGAAGATCATCGCCCCGGCAGCAAGCCCGAGCCCAATTGGATACGCGAGCGCGAGGCCGCTGGAAAGCCCCACGCCGAGCAGCGCCCCCAGCGGTTCCAGAAGACCGGTTGCCGCGGCAACAAGGACCGAGCCTGACGCGACGAGACCCGCGCCGCGCAGCGCGAGAGCCACGGCCAGCCCTTCGGGAATATCCTGCAGCGCGATGGCACTCGTGAGTGGCAATCCGACTGACATATCGCCCTGTGCAAAGCCGACACCAATCGCCATGCCCTCCGGCAGGTTGTGCAACGCGATCGCAAAGACGAAGAGCCAGAGGCGGCTCAGACGCTCGTGCCCGGGCCCGCATGGACCTGTCTTGTCGTGCTCGTGGGGGGTAAACCGGTCGAGCCCGAGCATGAGTGCCGTACCGAGCGCCAGGCCGAGCACGACGATCGCCGCGCCGAGCCCTGTGCTTGCGGTAATGTCGGTTCCTGCTTCGAGCGCTGGCAGAATGAGGGAAAACGCGCTCGCAGCCAGCATTACGCCGGCGGCGAATCCGAGCATGGTATCTTCGTAGCGTGGTGCGATGTTGCGGACGAACAGCGCTGGCACAGCGCCCGCCGCGGTGGCCGCAAATCCGGCACATCCTCCGATGAGGGCGTAACCGATGTACGTTTGCGCCTGTTGCGTGACGGTATGGATCAGGCTTTGCAGGAGCAGCGCGAGCACTCCGATGAGTGCCAGCCCAAAGCCGATGGCGGTTATCGGGTGGGCGCGCGCGTGGCCCGCCAGACTTCGGGACCAGTTGTAAGGTAGTGCCCTCCGGGCAGTCTCCAATTCAGTGGCCTCCAGGTATCTCGATGGCGGCAGGTGATGAGCAGCGGAACAGGCTTGGTCACAGGACTTACCACCATAGACCGGGACGGCGCGTACCGGGTTGCACGGACGGCCGTGCAGGTTCGACATCGCGTTAAGAGTCCATTCACGCGTGTGCCCGGCGGTTACGCTCATGTCGACGCACGCGACAGGCGTCCCATCGATCCCGATCAAATTCGAACCGGGCGTTCTTTTGCCGGTCTACGCCTCATCGAGCGCCGCCATGCCGTGGACCTCGTCTGACTATCCGGTTTCGATGAAGCGCCTGCACCCGACAGTGCGGGCGAAGGCGATCGAAATCGCCAACGCCTTGTTGGAGGAAGGCTATCCGGAAGGGCAGGCGATCCGCATCGCAATCGCCCGCGCAAAGCGCTGGACGGAGCGGCACGCAGTCCATGGCGAGCGGCCCAACCGCAGTGACTGACACCACCTGACACTGCGGCATGCCGGATAATCCGCGAAAATGGCCACGCACCCTGATGTAACCATGACATCGGGGAGCGCGAGTTAACCAGGATCAAGTCGGCAGCGGTCGTCTTTCGAACGCCGCGCCCTATTTGATTTACATCAACCGCTGCACGCGCAGGGTGCGTGTACCATGTGGTTGGGAGCTCACAGAAGAAAGGGATGCCATGTACAAGCGGATTCTCGTTCCCGTCGATGGTAGCGACACTTCGACGCGCGGACTCAAGGAAGCGGTCAAGCTCGCGAAAGCACTCAACGCCCGCCTGAAGCTGGTGCACGTATTGGACCAATCGCCGCTCGTGCTCGCGCCGGAAATCGGGTTGGTAAACCTCATGAATTCGCTCGTTGCGGCGGGCACGGAGATCCTGGAGCGCGCGCGGGCATATGCGGGGCGACACGGCGTGAAGGTCGAGACCGCGATGCCGGAGACGACCGGACGCGTCGCCGATGTCATACTGGACGAAGCGCGCAAGTGGCGCGCCGATCTCATCGTGATGGGCACGCATGGCCGCCGCGGCGTGACCCACTTGCTCCTCGGCAGCGACGCGGAGCGCGTTCTGCGCGCGTCCCCGGTGCCCGTGCTCCTCGTCCGCGGCGAACCGGAGACTGCGGCGCGCCGCACACGCAGAGAGAAGGCTTCCGGGCGCCGCGCGGCGGCGCGCTAGATTCCCCCAGCAGGACCCGATTACAATCGCGCTTGCTCCGGGCGGTGCCTCCCGGCGCTCGCCCATGGTACCGGCATACTGAACGTCAACGTTGAGGCGCGGCGCAGTCCCATTCCGCGCCTGCGATTCGGCAGGAGTACAGCGGCATGCGCGGCTTGCTCGAAAAGATGCTGCGGCGTGCGGGAGAAGCGACGGAAGTCCCGTTCGCGATCCGCTTCGCCGGCGGCAGCGAATTCCGCAACCGTGACGGAACACCCGAATTCACGCTTGCGTTCCGCACGCCACGCGCCGAATGGCGCACTGCGGCCTTCGGTCATATCGGCCTCATCGACTCGTACATCGAAGGCGATCTGATCATCGAGGGGAGCCTGCGCCGCGCGCTTGCGGCCGGACTGGCCGCAAGGCTCGACCGCCCTAACCCGTTCGTCGCCATCGCCAACCGCTGGCACGAGCTCCGATTCTCCAATGCAAGCTGGGAGCAGGCGAAGCGCAACGCACGCTTCCATTATGCGCTCGGCACCGAGTTCTACCGGCTCTGGCTCGACGATCCGTACATGATGTACACCTGCGCCTACTGGAAGGAAGGCACGCCGACTCTGGAAGCCGCACAGCAGAACAAGATCGACCACGTGTGCCGCAAAGTGAGGCTGGCGCCGGGAGAGGAAGTCGTGGACATCGGCTGCGGGTTCGGCGGTTTCATGTTCCGCGCGCACGAGCGCCACGGCGTGCGCGTGACGGGGATCAATACCACCACCGAGCAGGTCGAGATGGTGCGCGGCGAGATCGAGAAGCGCCGGCTCACCGGAACGCTCGAGATGATAGACACCGATTTCCGTGACGTGCGTCGCGAGTACGACAAGGTCGTGTCCATCGGGGTGCTCGAGCACGCGGGACGCGACCAGATTGCAGAAGTGGTGCGCGCACACGCGAAGTTCCTGAAGAAGGGCGGGCTCGGCATGCTGCACTTCATCGGTCATGTCGGGCACTCCAATACCGAATACTTCATCAGGAAGCACGTCTTTCCCGGCGGGTGGATTCCGCGCCTTGCCGAGGTCATCGTCGAGATGGAGCGCGCCGGGCTCGAAGTGATCGATATCGAGAATCTGCGCCGCCACTATGCGCTCACGCTCGACGCGTGGGCGGAGCGCTTCGAGCGCAACTGGGAGTCGATCCACGCGATCGAACCGCGGCGCTTCGACGAACGGTTCCGCCGCGTGTGGCGCGTCTATCTCTACGGCTGCGCCGAGATGTTCCGCTCCCCGCTCGGCGTCACGCATCTCTTCCAGATCGTCTTCGCAAAAGGGAACGTCACTCGCGGGCGCTATCCGATGAGCCGCGCATTTCTCTATGAGGCGGAGGCGCAGGCAACCGCGCTGCCCGAAACGCCGCGGCGCCGCGCCGGGGCGCTTACTGAATGACTGACCCGACGCAGGCCTACGCCGCGAAGCGTGATGCGCTCGCGGCAAGGTTGAAGGCGGGCACCGGCAGCGTCGGGCTGGCCAAGGAGACTTCGAACCTCTTTCGCGACCGTAGCGTGGGCGCGCAACGCAGGCTCGACGTCCGCCATTTCGCCGCCGTCCTCCACGTCGACCGCGAGGCGGGAACCGTCGAGGCGGAAGGCATGGTCCCATACGAGACGTTGACCGACGCGTGCCTGACCTACGCCATGATGCCGGCGGTCGTTCCGCAACTCAAAACGATCACGCTGGGCGGCGCGGTGGCTGGCGTGGGCATCGAGGCTTCATCGCATCGCTACGGCCTCGTCCATGAAGCGGTACGCGAGCTCGACGTGCTTGCCGGCGACGGGCGAGTCTACCGTTGTACGCCGGACAACGAGCACGCGGAGCTTTTCTACGGCTTTCCGAACTCCTACGGCACGCTCGGTTATGCGCTGCGCGTCAAGGCACGCGCGGTACCGGTCAAGCCGTACGTCGCGATCGAGCATCTGCCCTTCCCCACCCCGGCGTCCTTCTTCTCCCAGATCGAGCGGCATTGCCGGGAGAACGATGCCGACTTCATCGACGGCACGCTCTTCAGCCCGGACCGGCTCTTTCTCACGCTCGGCCGTTTCGCCGACCACGCGCCCTACGTGAGCGACTATACCTTCGAGCACATCTATTACCGCTCGATTCCCGAGAAACGCGAGGACTGGCTGACGGTGCGCGACTTTATCTGGCGCTGGGACACCGACTGGTTCTGGTGCTCGAAGAACGTGTTCGCACAGAACCCGCTCTTCCGCCGCATCTACGGCCGCAAGCGGCTCGGCTCGCAGACCTACACGCGCATCATGCGCTGGAACAGCCGCGTCGGCGTCACCGGGACGCTCGACAGGCTGCTCGGGCTGCGTTCCGAATCCGTGATCCAGGACGTGGATGTGCCGCTTGCGCGCGCCGCCGAGTTTCTCGAGTTCTATGCGCGTGAAATCGACATCTGGCCGATGTGGGTGTGTCCTATCGGACCCCAAACGCCTGCATCCCGCTATACCCTCTACCCGATGCGCAACGAGTGGTACGTCAATTTCGGTTTCTGGGATGTGATCCGCACGCGCAAGGCGCACGGGCGAGGTTACTTCAACCGCAGGATCGAGCAGAAGGTTGCGGAATTGGGCGGCATCAAGTCGCTCTATTCCAACAGCTTCTTCCCAGAGGAGGAATTCTGGCGCATCTACGGCGGCGAATCGTACCGGGCACTCAAGGCGAAATACGATCCGGACGGCATCTTTCCCGATCTTTACGCAAAGTGCGTCTTGCGCGCATAGCGGCGGTTGGGGCTCCAGCACGCCGCGCTGCGGCCGGCATCCCAACAGGCATGCGCCGCTTGGTCGGGCTGCTCATCGGCCGGCGTCGAGGAGCTTCCGGAGCTCCATTAACGGTCGGGTGTTGAGAACGTCCTTTGCCTCGAGCCAACCGCGGCGCCCCTGGCCGATGCCATAGCCCAGGTTGCCGAATTCCTGCGTGCTGTGCGCATCGGAATCGATGCAGAGCAGCGCGCCTTCATCGCGCGCCATCTGGCAGTAAACGTCGTTGAGATCGAGCCGTTCAGGGTTCGCGTTCAACTCCAGGGCGCAACCACGCGCTTTCGCGCGGCGGATGACTGCGAGCATGTCGATATCGTAAGGCTCACGCTTGCCGATCAATCGCCCGCTCGGATGGGCAAGGATCGTCAGGTAGCGGTTTTCCAGCGCGCGCAGTATGCGCTCGGTCTGCCGGCGTCGCGGCAGATCGAAGCCGCCGTGCACCGCGCCGACAACGATATCCAGGCGCTCGAGCGCGGAATCAGGCAGATCGAGGGTGCCGTCTTCCAGAATATCCACTTCAATGCCTTTCAGCACCGCGATGCCTTCGAGCTTTGCGTTCAGGCGGTCGATCTCGTCCGCCTGCTTCGACAATCTCTGCGGATCGAGCCCGCGCGCGAAGGCAAGCCGGCGCGAGTGCTCCGTGACGGCGATGTACTCCAGCCCCGCTCCGCGTGCAGCGATAGCCATCTCCTCGAGGGTGTGGTGGCCGTCGGAGGCTTTGGTGTGAAGATGCAGGTCGCCTTTGAGATCCGCGAG
>CAMPGR010000178.1 GCA_946885605.1 uncultured Pseudomonadota bacterium | reverse complement strand
CGCATCGTGTTCGAGAAGGTACATCGTGTTCCATTACGCTCCGATTCCCTCCCCTTCAAGGGGAGGGCAGGGTGGGGATGGGGTTGGATGTAGCTGGCGAAGGAGGGTATTGGGTGACATGGCGTGAGACACAGTATCTTTTTCCTTGGAGTGAGCGAATCGCACTTGTTCTTGAAGAGCTAAAAATCGTTGAAGCCCAGAATCCCGCTTGCGAGGTCCATCTGCTCGACGAGCCGGCGTCCGACGAGATTGCGCAGCGTCTCGGTCGTGCCGCCGCCAAGACTGCCGTAACGGGTGCCGCGGAAAAAACGCGACACGGCGAATTCGTCGGTGAAGCCGTACCCGCCATGGATCTGGATCGCCTCCGATGTGACGCGGATGCTCATCTCGTTGGTATAGATCTTCGCCATCGCAGCGAGCGTCGGGTCGGGAAACTGCTCGCCGCTCACCGCCGCCCGGTAGAGGAGTCCACGCGCCGCCTCGATCTGGATGTACATGTCGGAGACCTTCCAGCGCAAGCCCTGGAAGTCGCCAATCTTGCGCCCGAACGCCGAACGCTCGCGCATGTAGCGCACCGCGGCTTCGAGCGCGCCTTCCGCAAGGCCGAGGCAGATCGCGGGATTGAGGCAGCGCTGCGTGTTGAAAGCGGAGAGCAGCCGCTTCATGCCGTTGTCGCGGATCACGAGGTTTTCGAGGGGCAGCTCGACATCGTCGAACACGACTTCCGACAGATACTCGCCGCCCATGGTGTGAAAGCTCGCTTTGGCGCTCAGGCCTTTCACGCCGCCGGGCACGAGCACGCACCCGATGCCGGCGGCGCCCGGCACGCTGTTCACGCGCGTGAACACCACGAACATTTCTGCGATATCGGCGCGGCTGATGAGCGTCTTCACGCCTTTGAGCACGACGCGATCGCCCCTCACCTCGCAGTTCGTGCGGTAATTCGGGACATCGGTGCCCGCGTCGGGCTCCGTCATGCAGATCGCGAGAAACGCTTCGCCGCTCGCCACGCGCGGAAGAATGCGTGCCTTGATGCTTTGGGGTGCGTAGGTTGCGATGATCCGGGTCTGCACGCCCACCTCGCCGAGCGCAGCCATGGCGGTGACGTAACATGCTTTGCCGATTTCTTCCAGCACGAGCACCGTGTCCAGTATGCCGAGGCCCGAGCCGCCGTACTCCTGGGGCACGGCCATCCCGAGCACCCCGATCTCGGCCAGCCGCTGCATGTTCTCCGCCGGCCACGTCCCGTCGAGATATTTGACCGCACGCGGCGCAAACTCCTGCTGACAGACCTTGCGCACGGTATCGACGAACGCGCGCTGCTCGCTGCTGATTCTGAAATCCATCCGGATCCTTTCGAGCTTCGGGACGCCGCTGCACGCGCATGCCAGACGCGTGCGCACGACATTGACGTTGGGTAGGCCGTATTCTAGACTGCCCGCTTTTTCCCCACCAAGTCCACAGCAAATGGGACAGCCATGAGCGAGCCGCGCGTCGAAGCGTACGTGAGGGGAGAGGAGCACTGGACGAGGAAGGGCGACATCAAGCTCTTCCTGTGGGAGAAGTATGCCGGCGCGCCCGCCGGGAAGAAGGGCACCGTCCTCTTCGTCCACGGCTCTTCGATGGCCTCGCAGCCCACGTTCGACCTGCAGGTGCCGGGGCGTGCGCACTCTTCGGCGATGGACTACTTCGCGCAGCTCGGCTTCGATACGTGGTGCTTCGACATGGAAGGCTACGGGCGCTCGGACAAGCATCGCGATATCAATTTCGACATTGCGAACGGCGCCGACGATCTCGCGGCCGCGAGCGAATACATCATGAAGGCGCGCGGGGTGAAGCAGTTTCTGGTCTATGGCATTTCTTCGGGCGCGCTGCGGGCGGCGCTCTTCGCGCAGCGCCATCCCGATCGGGTCCAGCGGCTCGCCCTCGATGCCTTTGTGTGGACCGGCGAAGGCAGCCCCACGCTGGAAGAACGGCGCAAGAAGCTTCCGCAGTGGCGGAGCCAGAACCGCCGTCCCATCGACCGCGCCTTCGTGCACAGCATCTTCAACCGCGACCACCCGGGCTGCGCAGAGGAGAAGGTGATCGAGTCGTTCGCAGACGCGATCCTCAAGCTCGATGACTCGGTGCCGACCGGCACCTACGTCGACATGTGCTCGAAACTCCCCGTCGTGGATCCCGGGAAGATCCCGGTGCCGGCCCTCATCATGCGCGGCCAGTTCGATGGGATTGCCGGCTTCGACGACCTGCTGGAGTTCTTCAAGCGCCTGCCCAATCCCGACAAGCAGTTCGCCGTGATGCCGGGCATTTCGCACGCGAGCTTCCAGCAGATCAACTACCTTATGGTCTACCACATCCTGCATTCATTCTTCACCCAGCCCGAACCGCTTTATCGCGGCTAGGGTCCAAGCACGAGCCGGCAGCAGGGGAGTAACCGAAGCGGCAAGCGAATGACAGACGAGAAGCGACGAGGAGGCAATTGTCATGATGTTGAAGTGCAAAGCGGTATTTCTGGCAGCAGCGGCGACATTCACGGCGGGCGCGACGAACGTCGCGACGGCGCAGGCCTGGCCGACCAAACCGGTGCGGATCATCGTGCCGTTCGGCGCCGGGGGCGGTACCGACATCCAGGCGCGGTTGTTGGGCAAGTTCTTCAATGAAAGCCTGAAGCAGACGTTCCTCGTGGACAACCGGCCGGGAGCCGGCGGGCTGATCGGGGCGGAGCTCGCTGTCCAATCCCCGCCGGACGGGCACACCATCCTCTTCACGACCGCCTCGCTGTCGGTGAACGTGACGCTCTATGCCAAACGGATCAAGTTCGATCCGCTCAAGGACCTGGCGCCGGTCAGCTGGATTTCGTCCACGCCGCTCGTGCTGGTGGTGCACCCCAGCGTACCGGCGAAGTCGGTCAAGGAGCTCGTCGCCCTTGCAAAGAAGACCGGCAGGATGAACGCCGGGTCGAATGGCGCGGGGACCACCAGCCACCTTTCAGTGGAGATGCTGAACCAGATGGCGGGACTCAAGGTGGCGCACATCCCGTACAAGGGCGGCGGCCCTTCGATGGGCGCGCTGGTGGCGGGTGAAACGGACTTGCTTTTCGCTACAGGTCCCGTTGCAATGACCCAGCTGAAGCCGGGCAAGGTGAGAGGGCTCGCCGTCACGACCGCCAAGAAGTCGTCCGCTTTCCCCGACCTGCCGACCATGAATTCCGTTTATCCCGGTTTCGAGTCGGATAACTGGTACGCCATGTTCCTCCCCAAGGGCACGCCGAAAGCCATCGTGGACCGGCTCAACGGCGAAATCGCGAAGGCCTTGAAAACGAAGGAGCTGCAGGAATTCATGGCGCGCGAGGCGCTGGACCCGGTGGCGAGCTCTCCCGCCGAGCTCGAAGCGAACTTCAAGCGCGAGATCGCGCGCTACGCCAAAATCATCAAGGCCGGCAATATCAGGGTGGAGTAAAGACGGCCGGATTCGCAGTAATTTGCATTCGCCGTGCGGGCGGATGAAGCGCTCCCTGGTCGGGAGCTCTTTTTCTGTACTGTCATATAATCGCGGGCGCAAAAACGCGCGACACCATAACTCAAGACAACAATCACATGGCATCCGAAACCAATGTTCGTCCCGCGCCCGACAAAGTCCTCGTCCAGATCGCCGATTACGTCGACCGCTATACCATCCGCAGCAAGCTCGCCTGGGAGACTGCGCGGCTCACGCTGATCGACACGCTGGGCTGCGGATTGGAGGCGCTCGCGTATCCCGCGTGCACCAAGCTCCTCGGGCCCATCGTGCCGGGCACTGTGGTGCCGAACGGCGCGCGCGTGCCGGGCACGAGCTATGTGCTCGATCCGGAGCGCGCGGCGCTCAATTCCGGCGCGCTCTTCCGCTGGCTCGATTTCAACGATGCGTTCTACGGTGCGACCGTCATCCATCCGTCCGACACGTATGGCGGCATACTGCCAGTGGCCGACTGGCTCTCGCGTACGCGTCTCACGCAGGGCAAAGAGCCGCTGTTGGTCCGCGACGTGCTGGAGGCGGGAATCAAGGCGTACGAAGTGATGGGCGGGCTGGCGATCGAGAACGGTTTCACGAGTGTGGGCCTCGACCACACCATTCTCGTGAAAATCGCCGTCACGGCGGTCGCAGCACGCATGCTGGGCGCAACGCGGGAGGAGATCGTGAACGCGGTGTCGAACGCGTGGCTCGACGGACACGCGCTCGCGGCATTTCGCCGCAAGCCCAACACCGGCTCGCGCAAGTCGTGGGCGGCCGGCGACGCCGCGAGCCGGGGCGTGCGCCTCGCGCTCATGGCGGTCAAGGGCGAGATGGGATACCCGGCCGCGCTTACGGCGAAGCGCTGGGGCTTCTACGAGGTGCTGTTCAAGGGCGAGCCCTTCACGTTCCAGCGCCCGCTCGGGAGCTACGTCATGGAGAACACGCTCTTCAAGATTCCCTATCCCACGGCGTTCCACGGACAGAGCGCGGTGGAGGCGGCGATCAAGCTGCACCCGACCGTGAAGGATCGCCTGGAGGACATCGAGCGCATCGAAGTGCTGTGCCACAACTCCTCGATGGTGATACTCGACAAGACCGGGCCGCTCTACAACCCGGCGGACCGCGACCACTGCATGCAATACATGATCGCGATCGGCATGATCTTCGGAACGATGACCGCGGAGCACTACGAGGATCACATCGCGGCGGACCCCCGGATCGACAGGCTGCGGGCGAAGATGCGGCTCTCCGAATCGGCGCAATTCGAGAAGGACTACCACGATCCCGCCAAGCGCTCCAACGCGAACTCGATCCAGGTCTATTTCAAGGACGGCAAGAAAGCGCCGCTCTCTGTGGTCGAATATCCCCTGGGGCATCGCCGCCGCCGGAAGGAGGG
Organism: uncultured Pseudomonadota bacterium; assembly: GCA_946885605.1. The sequence goes on along the minus strand of CAMPGR010000178.1, from coordinate 991 downwards.
CGTGCCGGTGCTGATGGACAAGTTCGAGAAGAACGTCGCGCGCGTGTTCGCCGCGAAGCAGCGCGACTGCATACTGAAGGTCTGCCTCGATCAGAAGCGCCTGGAGGCGATGCCCGTCAACGGGTTTGTCGACCTGCTCGTCCCGTAACCCGGAACCGTTCGCGCGGGTGGTTGGCGTCGCCCGGGATAAAGTGATGTAATCGGAATCACCGGCGGGCCCGTTTCCGGTTACCCGGGCTCCGTCGCGTGGAACGGCTCATGGCCAAGGTCAGCGGCCCATGGCTCGCGTCGTCGGATGTGATAGCAATGTTCCCGACGCTGGTCTGGAAGCTGCAGCTCGAGGTGCAGTGGCACGGGGCGATCGACGCCCGCATCCTCGGCGCGCTTGCGGAACTGCGGCGCGGCTTGCCGCCGCTTGCGGCCGGCGAAGGATGGCAGTCGGAGCAGACGCTGCACCGGCGCGAGGAATTCGGCGAACTCGTCTCCTGCATCGACCGGGCGGCGAGGAGTGTGCTGCAGTTCCTGCGCGTTGGATATGGCGACTTCGAGATCACCGGCTGCTGGGCCAATGTGCTGGCGAAGGGCGCCGCGCACCGGACGCACAGCCATCCCAACAATTTCCTGAGCGGCGCTTACTATGTACGCACCTTTCCCGGGGCGGATACCATCAATTTCCACGACCCGAGGAGTCAGGCCGGCATCATCCGGCCCCCAGTGACGCAGCTCACCGCCGAAAATACCGATCAGGTGGTGGTGAACATTACGAACGGAACGCTGCTCCTCTTCCCGGCATACCTCCAGCACTCCGTGGATGCGAATGCGGGTGATGAGGAGCGGGTGAGCGTGAGCTTCAACATCATGTTCTCGGGGTTTACGGAAAACCTGAGCCGGCCGCTGTGGTGAAGAGTTTCCCCCGGTGGTGAAAAGTTTCCCTCTCCCCGGTGGTGAAAAGTTTCCCTCTCCCCGGTGGTGAAGAGTTTCCCCCGGTGGT
>CAMPGR010000177.1 GCA_946885605.1 uncultured Pseudomonadota bacterium | reverse complement strand
CTGGTCAGGTCCGGAAGGAAGCAGCCACAGCTATTCTCTGCAAGTGCCGGGGGTTAGGCTCGCCACCCCAATTTGCGGTCGTGCGATTCTCCAGATAACAACAAGCCAACAAGCGGATTGGCGACATGAAAACCAGAACGACGAAGGCAGCGCTCGCCGCAGCGGCGCTCGCCTGTGCGCTCGCAGCCGCCCACTCGTACGCGATCGATGGCCTGTCGATCGAGAGCGGTCGCGGCGACGGAACCGATATGGCACGCATTGGCGTGCAGTGGGACTGGAACCAGCGCTGGTTCCAGGGCCGCAACTGGCACTTGGGCGGTTACTGGGACCTCGCTGCGGGTTACTGGCGCGGGAGCTCGCCACCCGGTTTCAATGAGGAGCTTTTCGACATCGGGCTCACGCCCGTTTTCCGGCTGCAGCAGAACGACCTCGACGGACCGTACCTCGAAGCCGGCATCGGGTTTCATCTTCTGTCCGACACTTCACTCGGCGACAAGCGCTTCAGCACGAGCTTCCAGTTCGGCGAGCACATCGGCGCGGGCGTGCGCTTTGGCCCGAAGGGGCGCTACGACTTCGGTTACCGGTTCCAGCATCTTTCGAATGCCGACATCAAGCGGCCGAACAGCGGAATCAATTTCCACCAGGTTCGTTTTCAGTACCGCTTCTGAACGGTTGGTGGTGTCTTTTCAAACTGAGACACTACCGAACGGTTCCAAGGCTGGCAGCAAGCGCGTACCGCGCGGTAAAATGCGTGCGAGCGGCGGCCCGGCCGCGCACCATCAACCGCACACCGCATCGCCGTGACACAGGTTCTTGCCCGAAAGTGGCGTCCGCGTTCCTTTTCCCAGCTCGTGGGACAGGAGCATGTCGTCACGGCACTGACCAACGCGCTGCGTGATCAGCGCCTCCATCACGCCTATCTTTTCACCGGCACGCGTGGCGTGGGCAAGACCACGCTCGCCCGCATCATCGCCAAGGCGCTCAACTGCGAAACCGGGGTAAGCGCGGAGCCATGCGGGCAGTGCCGTGCGTGCACGGAGATCGACGCCGGACGATACGTGGATCTCGTCGAGCTCGACGCCGCTTCGAATACACAGGTCGACAACATGCGGGAGCTGCTGGAGAGCGCGCTCTACGCGCCGACCAGCGGCCGCTACAAGGTCTACATCATCGACGAGGTACACATGCTCTCGCGCAGTGCGTTCAACGCGATGCTGAAGACGCTCGAGGAGCCGCCCGAGCACGTGAAGTTCGTGCTCGCGACAACCGACCCGCAGAAGATACCGGTGACGGTGCTGTCGCGCTGCCTGCAGTTCAACCTGAAGCAGATTCCGCAGGCGCAGATCCGCTCTCAGCTCCAAAAAATACTCGAAGCGGAAGGCGTGGCGTTCGAAGCTCCCGCGCTGGGGTTGCTCGCCCGCGCCGCGCAGGGCAGCATGCGCGATGCCTTGAGCCTGCTCGACCAGGCGATCGCGCATGGCGGCGGCCGGGTGGAAGAGGCTGCGGTGCGCGCCATGCTCGGTGCGGTCGACCAGGGTTACCTCCACACTCTGCTGCGGGCGCTCGCTGCAGGCGATGCGGCTGCCCTTATCGCGGAGGCCGATCGCATGGCGGGGCGCAGCCTGTCACTCGAGATGGCGCTGCAGGACCTGGGCGTCCTCCTGCACCGTCTTGCATTGCTGCAAGTGCTGCCGGACGCGGTTGCCGAAGACGAGCCGGAGCGCGAAAGCCTGCTCGAGCTCGCGCGGTCCTTCGACCCGGAGGACCTGCAGCTCTATTACCAGATAGCGCTGCAGGGACGCGCCGACATCGGGCTCGCTCCTGACGAGTACGCGGGATTTACCATGACGTTGCTGCGCATGCTCGCTTTCGCGCCCGGTGCGCCACGCGCTGCGGCGGCCGCGCCTGCGCCGCGCGCCGCTTCCGTGCCGGGCGAAGCAGGCGCTGATGAGCCGGCCGCTGCAAAAAAAAACGACGATAAGGCGGACTGGAGCACCCTGATCGAGCAACTGGGCCTCTCCGGCATGACGCGCATGCTGGCGCAGCATTGCGAGCTTATCCATCAGGACGCGGAGCGCATCGAGCTTTCCATCGCAAGGCTCCACGAGCGGCTCCTCGACAAGCCCTACCAGGAGAAGTTGAGGGCGGCGCTGCAGCAGCGCTTCGGCGCGAACGTGCGCGTGACGATCACCGTGGGAGACGGCAACGGCAGCTCGCCCGCCGCGCTCGCGGACCGCGAGCGGCAGCGCCGGCAGGCGCAGGCCGTCGCGGAGATCGAGCAGGATCCGTTCGTGCGGGAGCTCGTGGAAAACTTCGACGCGCGCGTGGTCGAATCGACGATCAAGCCGGTGCAGTGAGAGCGGTAAACGACTTAGCCAAGGAGCAAGCATGAAAGGCGGACTCGCTGGCCTGATGAAGCAGGCGCAGCAGATGCAGGAGAACATGAAGAAGGTGCAGGACGAGCTGGCCGCCACGGAAGTGGAGGGCCAGTCGGGGGCCGGCATGGTCAAAGTCGTGATGACTTGCCGCCATGACGTGAAGCGCGTCGCGATCGATCCGAGCCTGCTCCAGGAAGACAAGGACATGCTGGAAGATCTCATCGCGGCGGCCGTCAACGACGCGGTGCGGCGGGTGGAAACCACCGTGCAGGAGAAGATGTCCGCGATCACTGCGGGCATGCCGATGCCGCCCGGCTTCAAGATGCCCTTTTGAAGCGCGCGTCGAGCGAACCTCCATAACGCGGCTTTCCTCACTCTGCCCGCTCAGCGCGTGAAAACGCCCTCGACTCTCGAAGAGCTCGTCGAAGCCCTGCGCTGCCTGCCGGGCGTGGGTCCGAAATCGGCGCAGCGCATGGCCTACCATCTGCTACAGCGGGATACGCCGGGTGCGCGGCGCCTGACCAGCGCGCTGGCGCTTGCGCTGGAGCGCATCCGCCATTGCGAGAAGTGCAACAGCTTTGCGGAGGAACCGGTCTGCGCGTTGTGCCGATCGCCGCGTCGCGACCCGACGCAACTCTGCGTCGTGGAGAGCCCTGGCGATCTCCTCATGATGGAGCAGGCGCAGTGCTTTCACGGCCTCTACTTCGTGCTCATGGGGACGCTCTCTCCGCTCGACGGCATAGGCCCCAGGGAGATCCATCTCGATCGGCTCGTCAAACGCGCTTCCGACGGTATTGTGCGCGAAGTGATCCTCGCCACGAATTTCACGGTTGAAGGCGAGGCGACCGCGCATTACGTCGGCGAGTTGCTGCGCCAGCACGGGGTTAACGTGACCCGCATCGCGCGCGGGCTGCCGGTGGGGGGCGAGCTCGAGCATGTGGACAGCGGCACGCTCGCGCAGGCGGTGCTCGAGCGGCGCGCCGTGTGACCGCGGTGCGAAAGTCAAGGCGCGTAGCGCATCCCGTTTCCGGCCCGCAAGCAGAGTCCACCCAGAAACTTCAGAAGTTGCTCGCCCAGGCGGGACTCGGCTCGCGGCGCACCATGGAAGAATGGATACGCAACGGCCGCGTCACGGTGAATGGCGAAGTCGCGACGATCGGCACCCGCGTTTCGTCACGCGATGTGATCCGTGTCGGGCGGCGGGTCGTGCGCGGGCCCGCGGCGGAGCGCCTTCCGCGCGTAATCCTGTATCACAAACCCGAAGGCGAAATCGTCTCGCGCGCGGATCCCGAGGAGCGCGTGACGGTGTTCGATCGCTTGCCCCGCGTGCGTGGCGGCAAATGGATCGCGATCGGGCGTCTCGACTACAACACTGGCGGGCTACTCGCATTCACGACCTCCGGGGAACTCGCGAATCGCATGATGCACCCGCGTTACGCGCTGGAGCGCGAGTATGCGGTGCGGGTGCTCGGGCAGCTCAAGCCCGAGCAGCTCGCGCGCCTCACGCGCGGCATCCAGCTCGAGGATGGACCGGCGCGCTTGATCGCGATCGAGGATGCCGGCGGCGAGGGCGCCAACCATTGGTATCGCATCGTCCTGGCTGAGGGGCGCAACCGCATCGTGCGGCGCATGTTCGAGGCGCTCGGGGTGACGGTGAGCCGCCTCATGCGGGTGCGCTTCGGCAGCATTCGCCTGCCGCCGCGCCTCAAACGCGGGCAGTGGCAGGAACTCGAGCGCGCGGAAGTCAGCGAACTTCTGCGCGATCTCGGGCTACGGGGAGCGCCGGCTGCGCCAGCTCTTCGCGGGTGATCACGAAAACGCAGTCGTCGCCGCCGCTCGTCTCTGGCCAGATGAAGGGTGTATGCGGAAACGCGCGCTCGACACGATGGCGGCTGTGTCCCGTCTCCACCACCAGCATGCCGCCCGGATGGAGATGCTCGGGCGCTTCACTCAGGATGACACGCACGAAATCCAGCCCGTCGCGTCCTCCCGCGAGCGCGAGCGGTGGCTCGTGCCGGTATTCGGGGGGAAGGCGCCGCATCTTCGCCGCCGTGACATAGGGCGGGTTGGAAACGATCAAGTCGTAGCGCTTGCCGGCAAGCGCACGGTAGAGGTCGGAGCGGACGAGATCGATGCGCGATTCGAGCCCATAGTCCGCGACGTTGCGGCGTGCGACGCGCAACGCCTTCCCGGAGATGTCGCTCGCATCGATACGCGCGCGCGGAAAACTGTGCGCCAGCAGGATCGCCAGGCATCCGGACCCGGTGCAAAGGTCGAGCGCCGAGCGCACCTTCACCGGTTGCGCTATCCAGGGTGCGAGATCCTCGCGCAGCAGCTCGGCGATATAGGAGCGCGGGACGATGACATTTTCGTTGACGTGAAAGCGCAGGCCCGCGAGCCAGGCGGCGCGGGCCAGGTAGGCGGCCGGCTTGCGCGCTTCGATGCGGCGCTCGAAGAGCCGAAGCGCTTTGCGGACCTCGTTGCGCGCAGCGCTTCTGCCGAGATGATCGGAAAGCTCATCGGGGGGCAGACCGAGCGCGTGCGCTGTCAGGTACGCTGCTTCGTCCCCGGCGCTTGCGAGCCCGTGACCGAACGCAAGGCGAGCTGCCTTGAACCGGCTGGCGCCATGGTCGATGAGTTCTTCGACCGTGCGCGGGAATAGCGGCCGACGGGTGCCGCGCGGGCGCTTCTTCACAACGCGATGCCGCACCGAGTGGCGGGACAAGACCCGCTTGTCTTTCTATCCCAGCGCGTCGAGGTTGAGCTTGATGTTCGAGAGGTCGTCCGCGCCCTTCGCCGTGAGATCTTCTTCGGTAGGCGGCTTGATCGGACCCTTCGCGTTGTTGATGAGCCAGTGCAGGTTGGTCGGCGAATCGGAGTAGGCGAGGGCCTCATCCAGGGTGATCCTGCCGGAGCTGTAGAGATGATAGAGCGCCTGCTCGAAGGTTTGCGATCCCGGCGAGAGGCTCTGGTCGATCGCGTCCTTGATCTGGCTGATCTCGCCGTCCTTGATGAGCTCCTGGATGTGCTTGGTATTGAGCAGGATCTCGACCGCGGGCGTGCGCTTGCCATCGACGGTAGGGACGAGACGCTGCGAGATGATGCAGCGAAGCGCGATCGACAGGTCGGCGAGCAGCGCCTCGCGCGCCTCGCGCGGGAAGAAGTTCATGATGCGGTTGAGCGCGTTGTAGCTGTTGTTCGCGTGCAGCGTCGACATGCAAAGATGCCCCGTCTGCGCGAACAGGAGCGCGCTCTGCAGCGTCGGCCGGTCGCGGATCTCGCCGATCATGAGGAGATCGGGCGCCTGGCGCATCGCGCTGATGAGCGCGTTGTCGTAGGTATAGGTATCCACGCGCACTTCGCGCTGGTTCACGATCGATTTCTTGTGCTTGAATAGGAATTCGATCGGGTCCTCTATGGTGAGGATGTGGCCGGTGCGCACGTTGTTGCGGTAATCGATCATGGAGGCCATGGTGGTCGATTTGCCGGAGCCCGTGGAGCCGACCACGAGGA
>CAMPGR010000176.1 GCA_946885605.1 uncultured Pseudomonadota bacterium | reverse complement strand
GTGCATGTCCGAGTTTGCCGGGGGTCACGCGCTCGCTGTTGATTGTCCCATCGCGTGCGGCAACCCAGCCGGCGGGTGCAGCCACATCCGGTCGCACGTAGTCCGCGGTGACACTGCAACCGGCGATGGGGAGCAGCGCGAGTATCATCGCCGTTCTCACGACGCGCCTCCCATTGACGTTTGTGCGCGGGAGAGGGGCGCGGGTGAGGGCTCGCGCGGCCCGGCCTCGATGAACACGTCCACTTCCTGTCCCACAGCGACCTGGAACGCGCCATCGGGAATGGCGTAGATCGCCTGTAGAACGCGAGTGTCGACGCGCTCGTTGCCGTCGCCGGTCAGCGTTCGCTTCGGGCGCACCAGCGGCTCGGCGCGAACGAAGGTGAGCGGCGTCTTCGCCTCCGCGTTGCCGCGCATGCTGGCGAAAGCGGGCGCTTGCGGGTCGTATCTCGCGATATCGGTCTCGTCCACTTCGACGCGGACATGCAGCGGCTCGACGTTGCCGAGTACCATCAGCGACTCGCGCGCCGTTCCGGCACTCGCATATTCGCCATTCCGCACGTTCACGTGCAGCACCGTGCCGTCCATTGGCGCGCGCACGGTAAGCCGCTCGAGCTCTGTGCGCAGCACCTGGATGCGCGCTTCCGCCTCGCGCACCGCACGGTTCGCCGCTTCGACCGCAAAGCGGCGGCGGTCGAGCTCGTCCTGGCTGATGGCGCGCCGGTCGGACACCGCATCGTAGAGCGCGTACTGTCGCGTCACATCCGCTTCGGTCACCCGCGCCGATTCGAGCCGCGCGAGTTCCAGTGCGAGCCGCGCACGCGTGTCGCGGCCGTCGATCGTGAACAAGGGATGGCCCTTGCGCACCTTCTGGCCGACGCGCGCGTGGACAGCAGTCACGACGCCGGAGAGATGCGTGCCGATCGCGATCAATTCGGAATTCGGCTCCACCACGCCCAAGCCTGCGACTGCGGATGGAAACGGGGAGCGCGCCGGCGGGATCGGCGGCGCCGTCGCTTCACGTGCGGGACGTGCGGTCGAGGTGAGGATCGCGAAGCCCAGCAGCCCGGCGGCCGCGAGCGGCAGGCCAATGCGCAACAGGGGAAGTCGTTTCATGATCGGTTTCTCCGTTCAATTCGTCGGATTCGATGCGGCCGTCGCTCATGCGAACGATGCGGTCGGCGTAGCCGAAGATGCGGTTGTCGTGTGTGACGACGAGGACCGCGCGGCCGGGATCGAGCGCGATCTCGCGCAGCGTCTCCATCACCGTGAGCCCGGTCTGCGCATCGAGCGCGGCGGTCGGCTCATCGCACACGACGAGCTGCGGCCCATGCACCAGCGCACGGGCGATGGCGACGCGCTGCTGCTGTCCGCCCGAGAGGTGCGCGGGCGTCTTGTCGAGATGCGAGTCCATGTCCATGCGTTTCAGCACTTCGGCCGCGCGGGGCACGGCCTCTTTCAGCGCGACACCTGCGGCGACGAGCGGCAGGGCGGCGTTCTCTGCGGCGGTGAGCGCGGGGAGCAGGTTGTATTGCTGGAAGATGAAGCCGAGATGCGCGCGGCGAAATACAACTTTGTCCTGGCCGCGCAGGCTGCCAAGATCGACGCCGTACACGCTCACCGTCCCGGCGGTCGGCGTAAGGATGCCGGTGATGATGGACAGCAGCGTCGTCTTGCCGCAGCCGCTCGGTCCGACGAGCATCGTCAATTCGCCCGCCCGCAGATCGAGGTCGATGCCGTGGAGGACACGCGCGGTGGCGTCGCCGGATTCGAAGTCCTTCACGATGCCGTGGGTCGAAGCTGCGAAGGTAGTGCTCATTGATCAATTTCCTTCTCTGGACACCGGTTTTCACCGGGGAGACGAAGGTTTCTCATCCTCTGAAAACGACGGCGGGGTCCAGCACGAATACCTTGCGCAGGCTGGCGAAGCTCGCGATGGCGAGGATCACGGCGACGGCCCCGGCAGTTGCAGCGATGACGTCGGTGCGCAGGACAAAGCCTCGCAGGTGGATCATGTCGGAGGTCGCCTCGAAGAAGAGGGCGGAGAGCCCGATACCGAGCGAAAAGCCGACGAAGGCGACGAGCAGCGCCTGCAGCAGCACCATGCCGAGGATCTGGCGGTTGCCGACGCCGATCGCCTTGAGCGCCCCGAACTGCCGCAGGTTCTCGAGAACGAAGAGATAGAACGTCTGCCCGGCGACCGCGGCGCCGACGATGAAACCGAGGACCACGGTGATGCCGAAATTGATTGGGATGCCGGTGCGCTTGAGATAGTGATTGATCGAGCGCCACTGGAACTCCTGGGACGTGAGCGCCTGCAGCCCGGTCTGTGCGGCGATGCGCTGTGCCACGGTCTTCGGGTCTTCGCCGCTCGCCGCGCGCGCGAGCACGAACGACATGCGGTTGCGCTCGCCCGGCGCAAGGCTCAACGCTTCCGTATAGCGCGTGAAGACAACCGGAAAAGTTACAAACGGAGGAGACGCTTCAGCGAGACCCACGACGACCACGCGCTTGTCGTTGATCTCGATGACGCGGCCGGGCTCGAAGGGCTCACCGGGCCACGTGAACTCCCATCCCGCGCGATCCATGATCATGGCGTCCGGAAGTCGAAGGTCTTCCCAGCGGCCGTGGATCATTTGTGGCGGGCGGCCGATGAGCGTCGCGTCGTCCACGCCGAGCAGGATCACCTGCTGCATGACGCCGCCCGCCGCGCGCACCACGCCCAGCCCCTTGAAGAACGGCACCGCCCACTCGACGCCCGGGACGCCGCGCACGCGCGGAAGCTGCTTGTCGGGCAGGGGCTTGATCTCGTCGATGTACTGCACGCGCGGATCCATCACCCAGATGTCCGCTTCGCGCACATCGATAATCTGGCTCGCCGTGCGCGCCATCAAGCCGATGAAGATCGAGACCTGCTGCGACATGAGGAGCGTCGCGAAGCTGATCCCGAACACGAGGCCGAGGTATTTGGCCCGGTCTCCCAGCAGCATGCGCAGTGCGATCACGCCCATCGGCGGCCTTCTGAATTAGTGAACTGAGTGGTATACTATGTAACGAGATAATGAACTGTCAAGTTCAATAATGCCGAAGGTGAAACGGGCTGCCGGACGCCCCAAGGACGAATCGAAGCGCGTTGCCATCCTCGAGGCGGCGGGAAAGTGCTTTCTGAAGAATGGCTTCGCGCACACCACGATGGACGGGATCGCGGACGAGGCCGGCGTCTCGAAGCTCACGCTGTACAGTCACTTCGAGAACAAGGACTTGCTGTTCAAGGCCATGATCGAGGGCAAGTGTCGGGAGTACGTGCCCTCGCGCAGCATGGTTACGCTCGCTGACCACGATCCGCGTGCCGCGCTGACGGAAATCGGGACAGGATTCGTGACTCTCATGACGAGTCCCGAAGTGCTGGCGGTGTTTCGAGTGGTCTCTACCGAATCGGTCAAAAACCCGAAGATCGCCGAGCTGCTCTATGCGGCCGGGCCCGGTCCGACGTTAAGCCAATTTACCGAACTGCTGGAGGCGTGGATTGCGAAGGGCTTGATGGAGATACGCGAGCCCGGCCGTGCCGCGGATCACTGGTTCTCGATGCTGAGGGGAATGATGCAATTCCGGCTGATCATGAACCTCGAAAAAAAACGGCCGGGGGAAAAGGAGATCCGGCGACACGTGGAGGACTGTGTGGACATGTTCCTGCGCGCCTATGGGCGTCAGTAGCCTAAGCCGCCTCTCTGAGATACGTGATGCGGGGAAGCGGCGTCGTGATGATGCGGCTGCCCGGCCTCTGCTAAATCACCGATTCGATCCAGCGTTCCAGGGCATCCATCATCTCCTCCCGCACCGGGAAGGAATGTCCGGCCCCCGGCAGAAGATGAAGGGTGGCGCGCTCGCCGAGCTTTTCGACCACCCCCTGCAACAGCGTGAGGTTCGCGAGGGCGTCGCGGCTGCCCTGCACGAACAGCATCGGCACTTGCAGCTCGAGGAGATGCTCCGCACGGTCGTCCGACGGTTTACCCGCGGGATGCAGCGGGAAACTCAAAAACGCCAGGCCGCGGACGCCGGGCAACGGCGATGCGGCCTGCGCCTGCGAGCTCATGCGGCCGCCGAACGATTTGCCGCCGGCGATGAGTGGAAGCGCCGGCAACAGGCGCGATGCCTCGGTCACAGCGGCGCGCACCGCAGCCTGTGCGATGCGTGGCGGGTCGGGTCGCTTCGAGCCGCGCTCCATGTAGGGAAACTGGAAGCGCAACGTCGCCACGCCGCGCTGCGCAAGCTGATCGGCGACCGCGACCATGAAGAGGTGCGTCATTCCGGCTCCGGCGCCGTGCGCGAACACGTAGCAGGCGCGCGCATCGGGCGGCGCTTGCAGCAGCCCGGAGACCGGCGTCGAGCCCTCGATGGCGATCGTGATCGCATCTGCCTCGCGCGCTGTCATTCAAGCTCCGTTCAACGCATCGATCGACACCGAGGGTCGGACATCCCTGCTATCAGTTGGACCATGAGAAGTACACGTTCGGCGTGATGACGTGCCCCGCGAATGGCGGATACCGGTAAGTGTAAGGGTAATGGTGATAGTGGTGGTGCCTCAGCTGCGGCTGGTGATAATGGTGGTGATGGCGATGACGCTGCCGGTGCCGCGAGTGTCCGTGATGGTGCCGGCGATCCCAATGCCTGTCGTGCCGCCCCCAGCCGTGGTCGCGGTGCCCGACATGCTGACTCCCGCTCCCACGCCATCCGCGGCCGCTCTCGTCCTTCCATGAATCGGCCAACGCAGGCGCTCCTGCAAGAAGCAGACCCGTAGCCAGTCCGGCGATCAATAGTCTCATTGCTATGCTCCTTCAACGTTCCCCTGTGCGATCGGTTATCGGTTGACCGGCGAGTGGAGCCTCGCGCGGCTTCACCGTTAGACTAGCGATACTCGCGCTCCTTTTTGTTACGCGCCGGTGATTTGTTGTAAGCATTTGTTGCGCGCACCCATGCCTGCAACGAATTTTTACGAGCGAGGTAATTCGCTTGCTATTGCGTACCATAGCGCCCATACTGATTTCGTCGAACGGTTATCGGCCGGTCCTCCTTCCGCACCTTCCCGGGTGCTTATCGACTTCCCCCCCGATTGGTCATTTGATGCCTCAGCGCGATCTCGCGCGAGGTTGAAACTTCACTCATTTATCGGAATTTACTATGTTTACATCTACCCGAACTGGCACCGTAAAGTTTTTCAACCCCACTAAAGGCTATGGTTTCATCGCTCCTCAGGACGGCTCCAAAGACGTCTTCGTGCACATTTCCGCGGTGGAGCGCGCGGGCCTCGGCAGACTCAATGAGAACCAGAAAGTTGGTTTTGACATCGAGCGCGGTCAGAACGGTAAGGTTTCGGCCACCAACCTCAAAGCGCTCTGATCGGGTTCGAAGGAATCATTATTGAGGCGCCTGGGGCGGATGCACTGGCCCGCCCATGATGCAGAAGCCAGACGCTATCACTGGAGACAGAACGTGAATATCACTACATGGATAATGGCAGGCCTCATCATAGGCTGGCTCTGCTTCAACTATCTCGGGTTTAACTCGAAACGCGGCCTTGCCATTTCCCTCATCGTCGGCATGGCTGGAAGCTTGCTCGGCGGCGCGTTCGTCGCGCCGTTGCTTGAGACCGTTCCAGTGAGTTCCGGCGACCTGAACCTGTTTTCGCTTTTCACCGCGTCCGCAGTCGCATTGGCAGGTTTAACAATCGGCGATATGGTTCATCAACGTTTTGGACTGTAATCGAAGCACCACGATCCTAAAACGTTCCGTAGCCCGATTCGCGCACCGCGCCCCTTTTTAGTTCATACCAAGCAAGTCGTTGAAACGGTCCTGCTGCGCTGAATATGCGGAATCAGGGCCTGCTATGCCTTTGCCTTCTCAGCTTTTTGGGCTTGCCTGGCTAACCTTGCAATGCGCTTCTTCGTCTTGACCCTGCCCCGGTTTCACATACACCAAGATATTGATATGTTAACGGTGTATGG
>CAMPGR010000175.1 GCA_946885605.1 uncultured Pseudomonadota bacterium | reverse complement strand
CCGCGCGCGCGCGGGTGGTGCGCATGGGAAGCCAGTATTCCACGGCGGAAGCAAGCGTCTATGATCATGAAGGTGCGCTCGTTGCAAGCGGACGCGGAACGTACTTCACCGCGCCGCCCAAGTAACTTCGCCGCGCGTCCGGTCAAAAAAGAACAAATGCCAACGGTATTGGAAGACAAGATTCACGCCACCGTGCCGGCGCGCGCGTGGCGCATGGACCTCGTTTTGCAGCGCGCGGCGCTCGTCGCGGCCATCATCGGTATCTGGTGGCTCGGCTCGCTCACCATGCCGCACTACGTGCTCCCCGGCCCGCCGCGCGTCTGGGAAAGCCTGAAAGCGTTGTCGGCCAGCGGCGACCTGTGGGTGAACTTGGGCATCACGCTCGGTCGCGTCGCGGCGGGCTTCGCCTTCGCGACGCTCGTCGGGCTGCCGCTCGGCATCCTCTTTGGCGCGAACCGCCGGCTCGGCGAGTTCTTCGAGCCGATCATCCCCGTGATGAACACGGTGTCCTCGGCGATCTGGGCGATTTTCGCCATCATCTGGTTCGGCATCTCGAACGCGACGACTATTTTCGTGGTCTTCATGACCGCGATGCCGCTCATCATCACCAATGTCTGGCAGGGCACGCGCACCGTGAATGCGGATTACATCGAGCTTGCGCAGGTGCTGCGCATGCCGAGCCGCAAGATCATGGTGAAGATCTACCTGCCGACGATCCTGCCCTACTTCTTCTCCGGCGCGCGCCTTGCCTTCGGGTTCGGATGGCGCGTTTCGCTCGTGGCCGAGACACTGGGCTCCTCGAGCGGTGTAGGATATCGGCTGCGTCAGGCGGCGGATCTCATCCAGACCGACCAGGTCTTTGCGTGGACGATCACGCTGATCGTGCTCATGGCCGCGCTCGAAATGGGCATCCTGCGACCGTTGGAAAATCATCTGTTCCGCTGGAAGAAGGAAGCAGAAAAGTCATGACCGCGGGAAAGAAAGCGGAAACGTCATCCGAAGCGCCGCAGCGCCTCATCGTCGCCATCACCGGCGCCACCGGCTCCATCTATGGCATACGCATGCTGGAGGTCTTGCGCGAAGTCGGCGGCTGGGAGAGCCACGTGATCGTATCGGACGCCGGCGCGCTCAACGCCTGGCAGGATCACGGTCTCACGCGCAAGGACATCGGCAAGCTCGCGGACGTGGTGCACAACGTGCGCGACGTCGGCGCAACGATCGCGAGCGGATCGTTCATCACGCACGGGATGGTGATCGCACCGTGCTCGATGAAGACGCTTGCCGGCGTCGCGCACGGGTTTTCCGACAACCTCATCACGCGCGCAGCCGACGTGATCCTGAAGGAACGCCGCCGCCTCGTCCTGATGCCCCGCGAGGCGCCGCTCAACCTCGCTCACCTGCGCAACATGGTCACGGTGACCGAGATGGGCGGCATCGTTTTCCCGCCCGTTCCCGCGTTCTACAGCCATGCCCGCTCCATCGACGCGATGGTGGACCACACGGTCGGGCGCGTGCTCGACCTCTTCGGCATCGCGCACAGCCGCGTGAAGCGCTGGGCGGGCATGAGCGGCGCAAGCCCCGAAAGAGAGTGACCTGATGCCCGATACCGCCCCGCGCCGCGGCGCCTCCGCGGCAAACGAGACCTTTCGCGAATTCCTCGAGCGCCTGCGCGCGGCGAAGGAGCTGGTGGACATCCGCCAGCCCGTCGATATCCGCCACGTCGCGACCCTCGTCGATCAATCGGACAAGGCGCTCGTCTTCCACGACGTGATCGGGTACGCCATGCCGATCGTCTCGGGCATCATCCGCACGCGCGAGCGCGCCATCATGTCCATCGGCTGCGAAACCTATCCCGAAATCGAGCAGAAGCTGCAGCGCGGGATCGATCACCCCCTCTCGCCGCGCTACGTCGAGACCTGCGCGCACAAGCAGGTGATCCAGGTCGGCGAGGAAGTGGACCTCTTCCGCCTGCCGATCCCCATGTCCTCGATCTACGACGGCGGCCCGATGATCACCGCGGGCGTCACCATCGCCAAAGACCCCGAGTTCGGCGTGAACTCCGGGATCTACCGTTTCATGGTGAAGGAGAAGAACTTAACCGGGATCGATATCGTCACGCCGAACAACATGCGGCTCTTCGCCCAGCGCGCCCATGAGGCCGGGCGCCCGTGCCCCATTTCGATCTCGATCGGCACGCATCCCTTCGAGATCATGGGCTCCGGCTTCCGAGCCCCGCTCGGCGTGGACGAGATGGCGGTCGCCGGCGGGATACGCGGCGCGCCGGTCGAGCTTGCGATGTGCGAGACGATCGATCTGCCGTGCATCGCCGACGCGGAGATTGTCCTCGAAGCCGAGATCCTGCCCACGGGCTGGGTTTATCCCGAGGGCCGCTTCGGAGAATTCACCCGTCTCATGGGCGGGCTCCACTGGAATCCGCTGGTGAAAGTGAAAGCGATCACCATGCGGCGCGACGCGATGTACTACGCGCTGCACATGCCGTGGGAAAACACCTGGCTCGCCGCCCCCACGCGCTACCAGGCCATCCGGCGCGCGCTCAAGACGGCCGGGGTCCAGGTCAAAGACATCAACGTGACCCTGGGCGGCTGTGCGTTCTGGCACGCGGTCATTTCCATCAGGAAACAGGCCGGCGAAGGCAAGAACGCGCTCCTTGCCGCGCTGTCCGTGATGGATCTGAAGCACGTCGTGGTGGTGGACGAGGACATCGACGTTTTCGACCCGATGGACGTCGAATGGGCCATTGCGACGCGCGTGCAGGCCGATCGCGATGTCTTCATCGTTCCCGGCGCGCGCGCAAAGCCGCTCGATCCCAGTCTGCCGGTCACGCCGCCGGGGGTCGTGCCCACGGGGGCGAAGGTCGGCATCGACGCGACCGTCGGGGAAGGCATCCCGCGCGAGCGCTTCGAGCGCATCGCGTACGCCTACGCCGACCGCGCGAAGATTGCCGATTATCTCTCGGGGAAGCGCGACGCCGCACCGCCCGCAGGACACGCAGTACCCGAGCAGGTCGCAACGCTCGCGCAGAAGATTCAAGCCCTGATAGAGCCCGAGCCGCGCTACTACCAGGAGATCGCAGCGCACTTTGCCGAGTACGATTTTCAGACGGTTGCGCGCGCCCTTGGCAAGCTGCACGCCGAAGAGAAACTCTGGCAGGATGCGCGCGGTCGCATCTGCCTGCGCGGCTCACGCTTTGCCGCGAGGCCGCCCGCGTAAGACACATGGACACGCGCACGATCGACACGCACGAAACCCGCAAGGCGGACGCTCCTGCGCCCGCCATCGAGGTTCACGGCGTGAGCAAATGGTTCGAGGCTGACGGTGCAACACTCATGGTGCTGCAGGATATCGAGCTCGCGGTGCGGCCGCGCTCCATCCTCGCGATCCTCGGAGCATCGGGCTGCGGCAAGTCGACACTGCTCAACATCATCTCCGGCATACTGAAGCCGAGCCGCGGCCATGTTACGTTCGGCGGTGTCGCCTCGGAGCAATTCCGGGACTGGCGCTCGATCAGCTACATGTTCCAGGATGACCGGCTGCTGCCGTGGCGCACCGCGCTCCACAACGTGGAGTTCGCGCTGGAAGCCGGGGACATGCCGCGCCGCGAGCGGCTCGAGCGCGCCCGCGACGCGCTGCAGCTCGTCGATCTCGGCGAGTTCGAGGAGGCCTTTCCCTACCAGCTTTCCGGCGGGATGCGCAGCCGCGTCGCGCTCGCCCGCAGTCTCGTGACCGAACCGACGACGCTCCTCATGGACGAGCCGTTCTCGCGGCTCGACGCGCAGACGCGCAGCCTCATGCATGCCGAGCTGCTGCGGATCTACGGCATGAAGCACATGACCGTCGTCTTCGTCACGCACGACGTCGAGGAAGCGGCGGTGCTTGCCGACGAAGTGGCGGTCATGTCCCCGCGGCCCGGTCGGGTGCGCGAGATCGTGCCGATCGCGCTGCAGCGCCCGCGCGATCCCACCGATGCAGCGGTTACCGGCTACATTCAGCGCCTGCGCGCGCTCATTTGAAATAAGCTCAGGACAAAAGCGTATTTCGCGAACGGAGGTCGCCGTGCTAATTTTCCGTGCCGCACCCTCCGGTTCGCCTAACATCAGGAGAAGACAGTGATGAGGTCCGTTATCGCCCGCTTCGCGGTTCTTTGCATTGGCTTGTTCGTCATCGTGCCGGGTTCCGCTTGGGCACAGAAAATCAAGGTCGGATACTGGACCAGCGGCTTCAGCCTGGGGTTCGGCGCGGTGATGGAGGAGATGAAGTTCGCCGAGAAGGAGGGGCTCGATGTCGAATGGGTCAAGTTCGCCGAGGTGAACGGGCCGACGCGCGCGATCGTGCCGCGCGCGATCGACCTCGCCTTCGCCGCGCCATCCACCGCCTCGATGAATATCGCAGCAGACGGCGTGCCGGTGCGGATCGTGCTCGCGACGCAAATCGCCGAAGCGCAGTTCGTCGTGCTGGCCGATTCGCCGATCAAGTCGGTCGCCGAGTTCAAGGGCAAGAAAATCGGCATGTCGCCGCCCGGCAGCGCGACGCACGCCATTGCCACGACCATACTCGAGCACAATTTCGGATTGAAGCCGGGCAGCTACAGCGTTGCGCCGGGCAACGAGCCGCGCCTCGCCCAGTTTCTCATCCAGAAGGAAATCGACGCAGCGTCGATCCGTTCCGTCACCATTGCGCAGATGCAGGAAACGAAGCTCCGGCGGCTGGCGAACGTGGTCGATGAATGGAAAAAACTCACCAAGTCGAATGCTCCACCCATTCTTGCCGTCTCGATCGTCCATAACGAGTATGTGAGCAAGAATCCGGAAGCCGTGGCGAAATTCATCGCCGCGGTGCGCAAGGGCCTGGAATTCGGCTCCAGGAACAAGGGCAAGGTCGCAGAGATCCTGCAGAAGACGGCCAACATGAAGCCGGACGATGCAAGAGCGTATGCCGACCAGTGGGACGGCGCGTACATGGCGTCCTTCGAACCGTCGGACATCGCTTCGCTCAAGCGCATGCACGCGATCCTGCTCGAGAGCGGCATCGCGAAAAAAGCGGTTCCGGACAGCGCATTTCTCGCCGACCCGTACAACCGTTCGAAGCAGATCAAGTAACGAGCGTCGCAAGAATGAATTACGACGCTCGCCCTCACCCCCGACCCCTCTCCCGCATTTGCGGGCGAGGGGAGATTTGTGGTGCACAGGGTTGTCAACCCTTTGCACGGGGATGAATGATTGAGCGCGCAGCCGGTTCACCTCCATATCGAGAACGCGCGCCGCAAGGCGGACATCTTTCACATCACCCCGGAACGCTGGGCGGCGGCGTGCGCGCGGCATCCCGAGCTTGCACTCAGGCTGCGCGTGACTTTCGGGTGGGACGGCGACACGCTGGAAGAAGCGCTCGCCACCGCGGAAATCGTGATCGGGGTGCCGCAGGATCGCCACGATCTCGCCACGCGTGCGCCCGCCTTGCGCTGGATACACGCGACCTCCGCCGGAGTGGACGGTTATCTGCCGCTCGACTGGCTGCCGCGCCGGGTCGCCTTCACCAACAACCGCGGCGCGCACGGCGCGAAGGCGCAGGAGTTCATGCGCATGGCGTATACGATGCTGCACACGCGCATGCCGCAGATCATCGCCAATCAGCAGCGCGGCCGCTGGGAGCAACTCTTCACGCCCGCCCTCACCGGACAGACAGCGCTCGTCGTCGGCCTGGGAGACCTGGGCGAAGCGGCGGCGCGTGCGGCGAAAGAGCTGCACCTGCGGGTAATCGCGGTGCGGCGCAGCGCCCGCAAATCGCGCCACGCCGAAGCGGTTTATCCCTATTCGGAGCTCGACAAGCTGCTGCCTACGGCGGATTTCGTCGTGCTCGCGGTGCCGCTCACGCCCGAAACCCGCAACCTTTAGAGCCCCGAGACGCTCGCGCTCAAGAAAAGCCCCACGGCCCTCATCCACATCGCCCGCGCGCCGGTCGCCGATTACGCGGCGCTTGCCGAGCAGTTGCAGCGCGGCG
>CAMPGR010000174.1 GCA_946885605.1 uncultured Pseudomonadota bacterium | reverse complement strand
GCGTGAGATGGCGGCGCACCAGTGCGCGGTAGGCCGCGGGAATGACGAGCATCGTATGTCCGTCGGCTGGAGACCTGGCCACGCCCGCGCTGCCGACCGTGCCGCCCGCGCCGCCCCGGTTCTCGACGACTACCGGCTGACCGAACGCTTCATTGAGTTTTTGCGCGATGAGTCGCGAGAGAATATCTGTGCCTCCACCCGGCGGGAACGGCACCACGATGCGCATCGGCCCATTGGGATAAGGCTGGGCACCGGAAGCAACACCGGATGTCAGGGCGAGCGCAGTCAGAGCCAGAGCCAGGGCGTAACGGCACGCGCTGGAAAGGGCGGGCATGGCTATTCTCCTCGTTGTTTGGATTGAACCGGCACTTATTCAGCACTCTAAATCCATGTTGGCACAGCCGACGCCACCCATTGACGATCGCGGTTGGCATAAAAGCGAACCACGCCAAGCGGGGGAAGGCAAGAGCCGAGCCGCTCGGGGTAATATCCGTGCGGTCGTGAAGCGGTAATGGCTTCGGGAAGCGCCTCGCGCGTGTTGGTCCCGAAGTCACCAGCATTGCGACGCCGACGCACTGCTCGATGCGGCAAGGGCTGCGCATGACATGGCGTTACCCTTGCCACTATTACGACATCCTATTCAAGCATCGTTCTCAGTGCAGTTGGAGCTTCGCGTCCTTGACGAGCTTCTGCCATTTGGCGATCTCGGACTTGATATGCGCGTTGAATTGCTCGGGCGTGCTGCCGACCGGCGTCGAGCCGTCCGCCGCAAATCTTTTCACGACATCGGGGGACTTCAGCACTTCGGCGATGGACGCGTTCAGTTTTTGCACGATGGGTTTCGGCACCTTGGCGGAAGTAACGACGCCGTACCACTGGTCCACGACGTAGCCCGGCAACCCGGCTTCCGACACGGTGGGGAGATCCGGGGCAGCAGGAGAGCGCTTCGCCGCCGTAATGGCGAGCACCTTGAGGCGTCCGCTTTCCATGTGCGGGCGCACGCCGAAGAGCGTGCCAAATCCGACCTGCACTTCGTTGGCCAGCATGGCGACGATGACTGCGCCGGAACCCTTGTATGGGACGTGCGTGATCTTGATCCCGGCCATGTGGTTGAACATTTCGCCTGCAAAGTGCTGCAGGCCCCCGGTGCCCGACGAGCCGAAGTTGAGCTTGCCGGGGTTCGCCTTGGCGTAGGCGATGAGCTCCTTGATCGACTTCACCGGAACGGAGGGGTGGTGGTAGACCGCATAGAACAGGGAGGTCGCCTGCGTGATGCCCTGCAGATCTTTCGTGAGATCGTATGGCAGGTTCGGGTTGGTGGCCGAATTGACCGAATGCGAGGCGGAGATGAGGCTGATCGTGTAGCCGTCGGGCGGCGCTTTTGCCGTGATGTCGACGCCGATTGCGCCGGCCGCGCCGGTACGGTTGTCGGCGATCACCTGCTGTCCCCACAGGTCGGAGAGCTTCTGCGCGATGGCGCGCGCCGTGGTGTCCGTGCCGGCGCCGGGCACGAACGGAACGATGAAACGCACGGGCTTGTTGGGGTAGTCCTTGACCGGGTCGGCGGCACTTGCGACAGCGGGAAGAGCGATTGCGCCGGCGCACAACGCCGCAGCGCCGATACTGAATAATGGAGTGAAGCGCTTCATGATTAACCTTCTCATACGGAACGAGCGCGCAATTCTACGACAACTCGCGCTCCGCTTCGAACTTCAGCGCCCGCGCACGAGGTAATCGACCTTGCCGTCCCCGTATTTCCTTTCGATCTGCTCCTCCAGCAGAAACTGCGATTCCAGCTCGTTCACGAACGCATAACCCATCAGCTCGCTGATCTCCTCGGCGCCGACGGCGAGATCGGGGCGCTCCGGCGGTTGATCGAGCTCGAGGTTCTCCTTGAAGGTCTGCAGGGCGGTTTTCATCCCGCGCAATGCCGATGCCGTCAGCATGCGCGAATAGCTCACGCGCGCAACGCCGATCGCCTGCAGGCGCTTGACCGACACCAGCGGTGTCGTCACTCGCCCGCGGAGCCCAAGCCCCATGCTGATGCTGACCGGCGCCTGCACCGCGTCGACGAAGCGCCGGATCTGCTCTTCGGAGCCGATCGCATCCGGGTACACCATGTCCGCGCCGGCCGCGAGATAAATCTTCGCGCGGCTGATGGCGCCTTCGATGCCTTCGACCGCGATCGCGTCGGTGCGCGCGTTGATGATGAAATCGGGGTCACGGCGCGCCTTGACCGCGCTTTCGATCTTCTTCGCCATTTCGCCCGCGCTGATGAGTTCCTTGCCGCGCATGTGGCCGCAGCGCTTGGGGTTCACCTGGTCCTCGATGTTGATACCGACGACGCCGGCCTCCTCGAAATAGCGCACCGTGTGATACACCGTCACGGCATTGCCGTACCCGGTGTCCGCGTCCGACATGACGGGAATCGATACGCTGCGCGCGATGTGGTAGCACGCTTCGACGTTATCGCGCAGCGTCATGATGCCGATGTCGGGCTGCCCCAGGCGCGAGTTGGAGAGGCCTGCGCCCGTAGTCGAGGCCGCTTCGAACCCCATGGCTTCGACGAGCCGCACGCTGTAGCCGTCGAATACGCCGGGAGATACGACGATCTTTCCCGATTTCAGCATCGCGCGCATGCGCTGCGCCTTGGTCTGCCCTGCCGTCATGTTGATCCTCGATTGTGGTGAGATACTCTTTATGCGGGTCGATCGCGGCTGCGCGACGACGCAGCGCTCTGATCGTCTTGCCGGCGAAAGCCGGGGGCGGACCGACTCGGTCTCCTGCTCTGGATGCCTCTTACGCCGCGAATGACGGCGCTACCGCACGCTCGCCGCCCGGATGTTGCGTGCTGCGGCCGGAGTGTCCCTGCAGGAGAGTGCCGTCACTGCGCGGACGTCGCTCAGTGTTTCGAAACGTTCCACCGCATCGTAGATCGCGGCCGTCGCTTCGGCATCGAGGACGCGCCGCGCGCAGTTCTCGAATTTTTCCTTGAGCCGTTCCTTAGGCAGCGGATTCGCCGAGGTGCGCCCGAACGGTTGATCCACTTTGCTCTCGAGCGTCCGACCATC
Organism: uncultured Pseudomonadota bacterium; assembly: GCA_946885605.1. The sequence goes on along the minus strand of CAMPGR010000174.1, from coordinate 3,405 downwards.
GCGGGTATGCACGTGCACTTCCGCCCCGAAATGATTCTCCGCCGGGAACCGGTCGGTGCCGTATGGCGCGGCGTGCACGCACGCGAGAACGCGCTGCACGGCGGGTTCGCGATACGCCTCGCCCTCGAAGTGCTCGATCATGATGCGGCGGTCGATGAGGGCGCGCGCGAGACAGTACTGGACGCTGAACTTGGCGTCGAGCGCGCTTTTCGGCGCGGGCCGGTTGGTGTGCTCGAGCCGGCGCGGATGCGTCCACACCTCGATGCGCTCGACCTCATCGGTCCGCACGTCGTGCTCGCGCACGGTTGCGAGCATCGCATCGAGCGCCGGGTGCGTGCTGCCGCAGCAGGGATACTGCTTGATGGCGATGCCCGGCTGCGCGATGTCGAGGGGATCCGCCCAGCGCGCGAGCACGCGCGCCGCGTCGTACGTGCCCTCGCCGTTGAACACGTTGAAGAAGCCCTGCTTGTGCTCGAACACGCTGTCCGCGTTGGCGGTGAAGCCGGCGCGCGCGAGCTGCGCGGCGAAAAGCCCGTTACGCGTGCAGTGGCCCACGTGCAGCGGTTTCACCATCGTGCCGAAATTTGCCTTGATCCCCGAGGCGAGCGACGCGGCTATGGCGATCGCGATCGCGGTGCGCGATTCGTCCAAGCCCAACAGCCTGGAGCACGCGGCCGCGGCGCCAAATGTCCCGAGCGTCGCGGTGGGATGCCAGCCCTTGGTGTAGTGATGGAAGTGGACGCCGAGCGCGATTTTGGTTTCGACCTCGAAACCGGTGACGTAGGCGAGGATGAAGTCGCGTCCCGTGGCGCCCGTTTCGTCGGCCAGGGCGAACAAAGCGGGCAGCAGCGGCACAGAGGGGTGCCCGCCGAAGGTATTGTTGCAATCGTCGAAATCGAGCGCATGCGAGGCGGTGCCGTTGACGAGCGCAGCGTCCAGGCCGTTTAGCCGCCGTGCCGTGCCGAACACCGCGCTCGCCCCCCCACCCGGTACGCCGAGCGCCTGCATTGCGAGTTGTGCCGCAGGCTCCGTGCTGCCGGCGAGCGTGACGCCGATGTAATCGAGAAGCCCGACCTTGGCCCAGTGGATCGCCTCGGACGGCAAATCGTCGTAACGCAACGCGCAAGCACGCCGCGCGATCTCCAGTGCCAGTGCCATGTCATTCTCCTCTAGGAAGCGCCAATCAATGGAGCACGAGAGCGGCATCCTTGACGAGCTTGCGCCACTTCGCGATCTCGGACTTGATGTGCGCGCTGAACTGCTCGGGGCGCGTGCCGACGGGGATCGAGCCCTCCGCGCTGAACCGCTGCGCGACCTCGGGCGATTTTATCGCTTCGGCGACGCCGGCGGCGAGTTTCTCCACGATCGCGCGCGGCACTTTGGCGGAAGTTATGACGCCGTACCACTGGTCGACCTCATAGCCCGGCACACCAGCCTCCGCTACCGTAGGCAGCTCCGGCGCCGCCGGGCTGCGGCTGCGGGTACTGACGCCGAGGAGCCGCAGCCGGCCCGCTTTCATATGGCCCCGCGTGCTGAGCAACGTGCCGAATCCGATCTGTATGTTCCCGGCGAGCGCGTCGGTGATGACCGCCGCGCCACCTTTGTAAGGCACGTGCACGAGCTTGACGCCTGCGAGATGCGCGAACATTTCGCCTGCGAAGTGCTGGAGGCCCCCGGTGCCCGAAGAACCGAAGTTGAGCTTGCCGGGGTTCGCTTTTGCGTGGACGATCAGCTCTTTCACCGACTTCGCGGGAACGGAGGGGTTGACATACAGCACGTAGAAGAGCGAAGTCGCCTGCGACACGGCCTGCAGGTCGCGCGTGAGATCGTAGGGGAGCTTCGGATTGGTGGCGGCGTTGACCGAATGGGATGCGGAGATGAGGCAAATGGTGTAACCATCCGGCGTCGCTTGCGCGGTGAGATCGACGCCGATCGTCCCCGCTGCGCCAGGCCGGTTGTCCACCACGACCTGCTGGCCCCAGCGTTCCGAGAGCTTCGCGGCGATTGCGCGGGCCGTCATGTCGGTGCCCGCCCCGGGAACAAACGGGACGATGAAGCGAACGGGCTTGTGGGGATAGTCCTTCGCAGCGTCGCCCTGTGCCGCAATACCCGCAACCGGTGTCGCGGCCAGCATGCCGGCTGCAGTCATGCAAAGGATCGCTACTCTTGCTGACATGATTCCTCCTCCTTGTGGTGTAGTGTCGCTTTATGCCATCACTACTCGTCTCCTACGGTATTTCGATGTCCATGAGCGGTGCATACTGCTGCCCGCCGTGCCCGTCGCTGTCGCGGGGGTCGCCCTGGAAACAGGGCCGGGGAATGGAGGCCTTGATCGCACGCGCATGGTCGCAGAAGAAGAACTTCACCTGCCCGGGCTCGAGCCCGTAGCGCTGGGCGATGACTTCACGCGTGACGGCGCCTGAGTTCCTGACGCGCGCGTACGTCGCCTCGTCATCGAACATGATGTCGAACGTCAGCTCGAACGGCCCCGCGTTCTTGCTGCGGATGAGCCGCGCAAGCTCGGCGAGCGCGGTCATGCCGCGAGTCTCCTTTGCGCGTCGCGATTTACTTCGAACAGCTCCATCGGAAACATCTCGCACGGATCGTCCGGCTCGACGACGTGGTTCGCGTTGAAGCGGTAGACCGCACCCCGGTCAATGGCATTGTAGGGGCACGCCACTGCGGTGATGAGCCCGCTCCATTCCGGTATCGGCAGATGCAGCGCCTGATGCCGGATGATGCCGGCGATCGCGCTTGCGATTTCCTGCGTCGGCGCCGTGGCTTCGAATACGAGGCACAATTCGTGGGAACGGATCTCCTTGACCGGTTCGAGCGGGCCCATGGTGCCGTCCTTGCCGTAGATCCGGATGTTGAGCAGGTAATCGTCCGGCACGAGCGCAGCGCCGTAGACCATGCGCACGCGATTGTGGATGCGCTCCTTGAGCCGCGCGGTCCAGTCGTCGATCTGGCGGATGATGTAGGGGTCGCGGATCGAGCCGATCAGGATGCTCTGGTACCCCGCCTGCTCGGCGCCTTCCAGCTTGACGGTGTAACGCTCCGCCGGAATGAACGCGCTGCCGGAGACCTTCACGGCGCGCTCGCTTATCGCTTCATAACGCGACTCGGTGAGATCGAGCGTGCCCGAGCATTCCACGAGCCGGAAGGGGTCGGCGTTTTCGTAGAGACTGTGGGAGGCGATGCTCTGCGGCGTGCAGCGCAACTCACGATCGGGCGCTTCCACGACGAAGTGATCCCTGCGCACCCAGGCGAACATGCAGTCCGGTGTTTTGCGATTCACGACCGCCGCCGCGCCGCACTCCAGGATTTTCGCTGCGTGCCACGCTATCCCTTCGGGAAAGCCTCGCAGGACGGGGAGCGCCGCAAAGATCGCCGTATCGCTCGCGC
>CAMPGR010000173.1 GCA_946885605.1 uncultured Pseudomonadota bacterium | reverse complement strand
GCCATCCACAGCGAAACGCGAGGCGACGTCGGGCTGCTTCACCGCTGCCGCGACTTCGCGATACAAGCGGTCGATGATCGCGCGGGGCGTGGCGCGCGGCGCGATCAGCCCATGCCACTGCGTCACCTCGAATCCCGGAACGCCGGCTTCGATCATCGTCGGCAGCTGCGGCGCGACCTTCGCGCGGTTACGGGTGGCGATGGCGAGCGCCTTCAACTTCCCCGAGCGCACGTGCGAATACACCGAGCCCCCGCTCAGCAGGCTCAACTGGATCTGACCTGACAGCATGTCGGGCAGTGCCGCGCCCACACCCTTGTACGGCACGTGGACGAGCTGAATGCCGGCCTTGTTCGCGAAGAGTTCGGTTGCGAGATGCGCGAGCGACGCATTGCCGGTCGATGCGTAATTGAGTTTCGACGGCGATTTCTTCGCATGCGCGATCAGCTCCTTCACCGAGCTCACCGGCAGGCTCGGATTCACGGTCAGGATGTACGGCGCGGCCGCCACCTGGGAAACCGGCGCGAAATCGCGGTAGAGATCGTAGCGCGTCTTGTTGACGATGCCGTACACCACGAGGCTCGCGCTCAGGAGCAGCACCGTGTAGCCGTCGGGTGTCGCGCTGGCAGCGAGTTCGGCCGCGATGCTGCCGCTCGCACCCGCGCGGTTGTCCACGACCACCTGCTGGCCCAGGCCCTCGGTCATTTTCGGCGCAACGAGACGGGCGACGAAATCAAGTCCACCGCCGGCGCCCGAAGCCACGATCATCCGGACCGGCCTGGTCGGATATGCTTCTCCCGCGCTCGTTGCCGCGGCAGAACCTTTTGCGCCGGCTTTCGCTTGTGCAATGCCTTGCGGCGCGGAGACAGCAAGCGCGGCCGCGACGGCAGCCACGATTCCCACACGGATCTTCTGTTTCATTTCACCTCCAGTTTTATTCTCCGGGCGACGTTGGCCGATCCGGGCGCGTGAACCGTATTGCGTACGACCCGTTTCGACCACGCCTCCATTTCGGGGTTGGAACGCTCGTAATGGACGAATTGCTCGTTACGCGCTTCCAGCGAAGTGAACTCGTAAAAGCACGCGTGCTTGGCCCAGCCGGAGACGGACACGAGCTTGCGCACGCGCACGCAGCCGGGCACCATCCTCATGGAAGGCAGCCGCCACTGCGCGTACCACGCGAGCATTTCGTCTTCCTCCTCGAGCGATCCGGAATTGAAGCTGCCGAGTTGTATGCAGGGGCTCGGCGCGAGACCACGATCCGGCGCTGCGGGGCCGTAGACGCGCCCTTCCTCCAGCATGACGTTCATCCGTTCGCCGCTGCGCATCGCGAGCATCTTCCGATCGCGCTCCGGCAATCCCGCATGGAAGCGCAGCGGGCTCGGATTGGCGAAGGCGTGCGCTTCGGTTGCGCCGAAGATGAGGATATAACGGTCGCCCGCCGGAACGGAATCCGGCTTCACGTGGCTCACGCGGCCTTTGCCGCCGCCGAGCGGTATGACGTTTTCTTCCGAAGCGTAATGCGCCGCCCACAGGACGCCGGGCCGCTCGAGAACCTTCGGCATGTACTCCGCATGTAACCACGCGAAATAGGCGTCCCGGTCTTCTTCCGGAACGTTGTACCAGGAAATCCAGTACGCCTTGTCGAGCTCAGTCAACGCGCACCCCGGCTTCCTTGATCACTTTGCTCCATTTTGCGATGTCGGACTTGACCAGGGCGCCGAGCTCTTCCGGCGTGCTCCCGGCGACTTCCATCCCGAGCGAGACCATGCGCTCGCGCACGTCCGGCACCGCAACCACCTTGACGAGCTCGGCTTGTATCCGCCTGATTACCGCTTTGGGCGTATTGGCAGGAACGTGCACACCATTCCACGAAGTGAATTCGTAGCCGGACACGCCGGATTCTGCAATCGTTGGCACTTGGGGCGCCGACTCTGAGCGCTTTGCGCCGGAGACCGCCAGCGCGCGAAGCTTGCCGGATTTCACGTGCGGGAAACCCGCCTGCATGATCGCGAACATGAGCTGCGATTCTCCGCTGATTACTCCGACGAGCCCGGCCGGCACGCCTTTGTAGGCCACGTGCACGAGATTCACCTTCGCCATGCTCTTGAACATCTCGCCGGCGAGGTGGGCGGTGGTGCCGGCGCCGGAGGAGGCGTAGTTGATCTGTCCGGGCCGCGCGCGGGCCAGCTTGAGCAGTTCGCTCACGGACTTTACTGGCAGCGAAGGATGCGCGACCAGCAAAAACGGAATCGACGCGAGGAGGCTCACCGGCTCGAAGTCGCGCACGAAATCGAAAGGCAGCTTCGGATAGAGTCCCACGAGGGTCGGATAGGCGCCGGTGCTGAGGAGCCACGTGTAGCCGTCCGGCGGCGATTTCGCGACCGTCTCGGCTGCGATAATGCCACCGGCGCCGGGACGCTGATCGACGATCACCTGCTGGCCCCAGGCGTCCGTCAACTTCTGTCCCACCATGCGCGCGAGCACGTCGGGCGCGGGGCCGATCACGAACCGGATCGGCTTCGCGGGAAACTGCTGTGACCAGGCGACTCCGGCTTGCAGCAGACTTGCGAACGCGAGTGCCGCGGCAGCGATGCTGCTTCGTGCGTTCATCTCTTCCTCCTACGGTCTCGTTATTGTGCGGCCAGTTTACCGCACCTCGAAACGTCTCAGTCCATTACCACTTCCCATCGTGTGATGAAAAGGCGATGACGCAGGGCTTGCCCGAGCGGTTGCTCCACGCGTGGTTGGTGCCGCGCTGGACGACGGTATCGCCCGCATTGAGGTGCACTTCCTCGGTGTCGAGCACGAGGGTGATCTCGCCCTCGAGCACGAGGCAAAAGTCCAGCGTGCGCGTTTTCTGCATGTAGGGATGCGGCGCTCTGGGCGAATAGGTCGAGGCGCCCGGTGAGCCCATCGCGGCGAAATACGCCTGCACTTCCTTCGCGCCGACTTTGCCCTTGTAAGACTCCTCGGGAGGAAACGTCACCACGCGACACACCGAACCGCCGGGCGGCGGCTCGAGCGTGTGCGGCATATGCAGCGATTCCCGCATGCCTTTGAGGCTGGGCGGCGTGCGGTCGGTGACCCAGATGCGCGTCGACGCGAAGCCCGGCCGGGCGGGATCGGTGCGCACGTCGGGGGACGGGCCGTCCGCGATGCACTTCGAGCGCTCGTTCTCGTCGACGACGACGATCCTGCGCACGGGTTTGGCTTTATCGGTCATCTGTATCCCTCTAACAATCGTTTCCTTAGTCTTCGTCATTCCGGACAAACGAGCCGCAGGCGAGTGCGATCCGGAATCCAGAGAGCCTGGATCCCGGCGTTCGCCGGGAAGACGAAAGCGATTTATTCGTCGAACTTCGCGCCCATCATCACGAACGCCATCTGGCTGGCATTGGGATTGCCCCACGCGTGCCAGCTCCCGATCTGCACCACGCAGTCGCCAGGCTTCAGCACGCGCTGGCCGTCGTCGGTGATGAGCACGCGTTCGCCCGAAAGCAGAATGCCGTAGTCGAGCGTCTCGGACTTGTGGATGCGGGTCGTGTAGAGATTCTGGCCGCCGCGCTCCCACGTTCCGCCCTCGGTTTTCTTCGGTGGATGCTCGGGGACGATGTACTTGTCCTGCGCGGGATCGTAGTCCTTGGGTTTCGGATCGGACTGCACGATGCGCAAGTGGCCCCCCGTGTGCGGCGGCTCGAAGTGAAACGGCAGGTTGCCGTCGTCGCGCTCGCCCGATATCGGCGCCGGACAGCTGTGGAAGACCCAGATATCGGTCATGCCGGTGCCCTTCTTGAACGCGTTCGCATTCACGTTGGGCGCGGCGCTGTCGTAGAGCACGCGCGAGCGGCCTTGCGCGTCGTTTCCAATCACGACCCGCCGGATGGGTTTGATGCCTTCGGTCATTCCTATGCCCCCGTCTTCTGGTACGAGTGAAAATCGCGCCCGGTCGGCGTCCACGGATGCGGCGCAATGGCGTACATGTCCGTCACCACATCGACGACGACTGGCTTGTTCATCCTGATCGCTCGCTCCAGCGCAGGCGCTAGATCGCCCGGCTTTTCCACGCGCATGCCGACGCAGCCGAAGCCCTCGGCGATCTTCGCGAAATCGACGTCGGGGAAGCGCCACATCTCCTCGGCGCGCCCGCGCTGCTTGCCGCCGTAGGCGATGTCGTTCAACTTGATCTCCTGGTTGAGGGCGCTGTTGTTGTTGACGACGATTACCGCGCTGATGTTGTGGCGGCGCGCGGTCTCGAGCTCGGCGATGTGATAGTAGAATCCGCCGTCGCCGGTAAAGCACACGACGGGACGATCGGGCAGCGCGCATTTGACGCCGAGCGCGGCGGGAAATCCCCAACCAAGCGAACCCGCCGTGCGGTAGTAGCTTTGTCCCGGATGTTTCAACTCGATGAAGCGAGCGGTCCAGATCCCCGCGTGGCCGGTATCGGAGACGACCACGCCATCAGGCGGCAATACTTCCGAGATGTCCTTGCAGATGCGCTCGGGTCGGATGGGCGCGACGTCCGCGTTGTGCATTTCGGCGTTTTCCCCGCGCCATTCCGCGACGATGCGCTGCGCGCGCTCGTTCCACTCTCGCCTTGCCCCGGGGGATCGCTTCGGCACGGCGTCGATCAACCGCCGCAGGCTCGTCTTCGCATCCCCGAGTATCGACACCGCATTCGGATAGTTGCGCCCCAGTTCGGCGGGATCGATGTCGAGCTGAATCACCTTCGTCCCGGGCGGCGGAAACATCCAGTTGTTCGTGACCTGACCGCCGGTGTGGCTTCCGATGAAGAAGACGAGATCGGCTTCATGCAGCACCCGGTTCGCGCAGTCGCGCGAGTATGCGCCCGGCACGCCGACGTTGAGCGGGTGGGCGTCGGCGAGCGTCGCCTTGGCGTTGAGCGAGGTCGCAACCGGAGTGGAAAGCTTCTCGGCGAGCTCGAGCACTTCGGCGTGGGCGCCGGAGCGGATGACGCCGCCGCCCGCGACGATCACCGGACGCTGTGCCACCTCGAGCAGCGCCGCAGCGTCGCGGATGCGCTGCGCTTCGGGCTCCGGGCGAAACGGCGGCACGCGCCTGTACATTTCTTCAACCAGCGGGTCGAGCTCCGCCTCCTGTTCCGTCATCTGCCCAAGATGGCTCTGAATGCGCAGATGCACCGGGCCCGGCGCGCCGGAAGTCGATACGCGAAACGCCTGGCGCAGGAGATCCGGCATGCGCGTGACGTGATCCACCTGCGCGTTGAACTTGGTGACTGCGTCGAACTGCGTGATGTCGTCCACTTCCTGGTAGGCGTGGCGATAGCGCGATTGCGGCGTGGGGCCTCCAGTGATCGCGATGATTGGTGCGCCCGCCATGAACCCGTCGCGCAGGCCCGCCGCGAGATTCGACGCGCCGATCATCTGCGCCATGCAGATGCCGGGTTTCCCGCTCGCGCGCGCATAGCCGTCGGCCATGTACGCCGCCGCCTTCTCGCCGTGAACCATGATGCGCGCGGTCGGCATGTCCTCCATTTCGGCGAACGCCTTCAGAATGAACGCCGGCACGAAAAAGATGTGCGAGACCTCGTAGCCGCGCATCATTTCCGCGAAGAGCCGCGCTCCGGTCATCTTCGGCATCGGATTTTTCCTTCTCTGACGATTTTCACTCGAGGAGTATTCGCATTTGCCTTGGCGAAGCCTGCCTGACCTTCGCCGAAGGGGTGAACCCGGCGATTCAATACTACTCCGCCCGCGCCTATGCTATAAAAGAATCTCTTTCTATCGCTCGATAATCCACGGTTATAGTTTCCCGACATGAACCTCCAGCAGCTTCGATACCTCCATGGCATCGCCGAACAGGGCTTCAACATCTCGCGTGCGGCCGCTGCGCTCCACACCTCGCAACCCGGCATCAGCAAGCAGATCCAGATGCTCGAGCAGGAGATCGGCATCGCGATCCTGGTGCGCAAGGGGAACCGCATCGTGGGCGTCACCGAGCCGGGCCGGGCGATACTCGATGTGGCGCGGCGCATGCTGCACGACGCCGAGAACCTGAAGCGCATCGGCGAAGACTTTACGTCAAAGGACGAAGGCCGTCTCGTCGTCGCCACCACGCACATGCACGCGCGCTACGTCTTGCGCGACGTGATTCGCGACTTCATTCGGCGCCATCCCAACGTGCAGTTGATCCTGCGCCAGGTAAGCCCGGCACAGACCGCGCAACTCGTTGCGTCCGGCGAGGCCGACATCGGCGTGAGCGGCCAGCCCTCCGAGTCGACCAACGATCTCGTCATGCTGCCCTGCTACGAATTGCACCGCAGCGTGATCACGTCCAAGGGGCATCCGCTGCTCGGGGAGAAACGCCTCACGCTAAAGTCGATCGCCAAGTATCCCATCATCACGTTCGATCAGAGCTTCATCGGAGGCTCCGCGGTGCTGCGCGCATTCGAAGCGGCGCGAATCAAGCCCAACATCGTGTTGAGCGCGATCGATGCCGACGTCATCAAGACCTACGTCGAACTCGGATTGGGCATCGCGATCCTGCCCTCCATCGCCTACGAGCCGCGCCGCGACACCAA
>CAMPGR010000172.1 GCA_946885605.1 uncultured Pseudomonadota bacterium | reverse complement strand
GTCCTTTCGCGAATTCATGGCGTCGATAAAACCTGGAAATTCAGACCTTCCCTAATCGACGAGCTCGAGGTTGAGATCGAGCTGGGCGGTCGCTGCGGCAAGATCCGCCTGCTTCGCGCCGTCGCGGCGCTGCGCCTCCACGCCGTCCAGGTATGCGCGCGTGACGTCACCCGTGACGTAGCGGCCGCTGAAGCACGAGTCCTCGAAGCGCTTGACCCTGGGATTGACGCTGCGGACAGCGGCGGTAAGCCCATCGAGATCCTGGTAGATCAATTCGTCGGCCCCGATCAGCGCCGCGACCTGCTCCTCGGTGCGGCCGTTCGCAATCAGCTCTTCGCGGGTCGGCATGTCGATGCCATAGACGTTGGGATAGCGCACCGGCGGCGCGGCGGAAGCGAAGAATACCTTGCGCGCACCCGAATCGCGCGCCATCTGCACGATCTCGCTGCTGGTGTTGCCGCGCACGATGGAATCGTCCACCAGCAGCACATTCTTGCCCTTGAACTCCATCGCGATCGAGTTCAGCTTCTGGCGCACCGATTTCCTGCGGATCGACTGCCCGGGCATGATGAAGGTGCGGCCGATGTAACGGTTCTTGATGAAGCCTTCCCGGTACGGGAGATTGAGCCGCTTCGAAAGCTCCATGGCGGACGGGCGGCTCGAATCCGGGATCGGAATCACGACGTCGATGTCGAGATGTGCGTAGTGGCGCTTGATCTTGTCGGCAAGGCTCTCCCCCATCCGGAGCCGCGTCTCGTAGACGGAGATGCCGTCGATCACCGAATCCGGACGCGCGAGATAGACGAACTCGAAGATGCACGGATTGAGCGAGGAATTCGGCGCGCACTGGCGGCCGTGGAAATTGCCGTCGAGGTCGATGAAGATCGCCTCCCCCGGCGCCACATCCCTCACGAGCTCGAAGCCGAGGGTGTCGAGCGCGACGCTTTCGGAAGCGACCTGGTACTCGTACCCGTGGGCGGTCTCGATGCGGCCGAAGACGAGCGGCCGGATGCCGTACGGATCGCGGAACGCGAGGAGGCCGTAGCCGGCGATCATCGCCACCACCGCGTACGCGCCGCGGCAGCGCCGGTGCACGCCGGAAACCGCCGCGAAGATGGTCGCCGGATCGAGCTTGTAATTGGTCGCGTTCGCGTGCAGCTCGTGCGCGAGGACATTCAGGAGCACTTCGGAATCGGAATTGGTGTTGACGTGCCGGAGATCCTGCCGGAAGAGCTCCGTCTTCAACTGCTCGGCGTTCGTCAGGTTGCCGTTGTGCCCCAACACGATGCCGAACGGCGAATTCACGTAGAGCGGCTGCGATTCCGCCGCCGACCACGCCGACCCGGCGGTGGGATAGCGCGTGTGCGCGATGCCCGCGTGGCCGATGAGCTCGCGCATGTTGCGGGTGCGGAATACGTCGCGCACCATGCCGCGGCCCTTGTGCATGTGGAAGCTCGGGCCGTCGGCGGTCACGATGCCCGCGGCGTCCTGGCCGCGGTGCTGGAGCACGAGCAGGCCGTCGTACAGGATCTGGTTCACCGGACCCTTAGCCACCACACCCAGAATTCCGCACATCGCCTGTGTCCTCAGTCGTATTTGATGCGCCGCGAGAGCTCGCCCGGCAGCCACGCCTTCACGTAGAGCGCGAGCGACTCGAGCGGCGAGCTCAGCATCGCGTTGCGCCAGATCGGATCGCGCGGCAGCGTCGTGAGCCCCGCGAGCAGCACCAGCACGAGCACGATCAGTCCGCCCCGCGCGAGGCCGAAGAGCATGCCGAACATGCGATCCTCGACGCCGAGTCCCGCGCGCTTCACCAGCCGCGAGAGCGCCATCGCCGCGAGGCTCATCACGAGCAGCACGCCCACGAAGACGATCAGAAAGCCGGTCAGCAGACGCAGCTCCTCGGTCGGTATCGCTTCCGGCATCATGGCTCCGACGTCGGCGCCGAGCAGCGTCGCCGTGGCGAACGCCGCCAGCCACGCCAGCAACGCCAGCACTTCGCGCACCAATCCCCGTATTACGCTGATCAGTATCGAGAGGCCCACGATAACCAGAACAGCGTAGTCAAAGCCTGTCATCGAGCCGGTATGACCTTTCCGTCAAAACCGGCGCCCTTCAGTTTCTGCTGCGCCTTTTCCGCGGCCTCGCGCGTCGCATAGGGGCCCGCTCGCACCCGCGTCACATCCCCGCGTGCGGTCTTGACCACCTCGGTATAGGCCTTCACCCCGGACTTCAATATCGCCTGCTGCATCTGCTTCGCTTTTCTCGCGTCGGACAGCGCGACCACCTGCACCACGTATCGCCCCGATTGAGCGCTTGCGGGTTTAGGCGCGGGCTGTTCGGCTTTCGCCGCGCTTGCCGGCTTCTCGGGCTTCGGCGCCGCGGCCTGCGTGGACGAATCTTCGGTGCGCGGCTTCGACTCGGCGCTCGGCTGCGGCTTGGGCTCCACGCCGGGCTCCGGTTTCGCCTCAGCCGTTGCTGCCGGTGGTTGGGCTTCCGGCTTGGCTTCCGGCACCGGCACGGGCTTGTTCGAGCCTGCAGGCGCCTGTGACGTATCGGGAACCGGAACGACCTTCGAAGTGAAGGGTCCTGCGGATTCCGGCGACGGAATGCGGATATCGATATCCTGCGTGAGCGGCTTGGGCTCGTTGTCGAGCACCATGGGAAGCGCCACCACCACCGCGGTGACGATTACGATGGCTCCGATCAGCCGCCGGCGCGCACGCTTGCGTAGCTGCAGTTCCTCGTCGCTGATCGGTTTTGCCATCTCCGTCAAACCATGCTGGGCACTCGGGGCGCTGTTACCCGGATACTATTACGCGGTTCCCGGCGGATGGTGCCGCGCACGCGCTTCCATCACCGCACCGACCGTATAAAACGATCCGAACGCGAGAATTTTATCATTTTGCACCGCGATATCACAGGCTTGCGCGTACGCTTCGGCGATGCTCGCGCACGTTCTCACCGTGCCCCGCACCGCGCGCCCGCGCAAGGTCTCTCCGAGCAATGCGGTATCGGCGCCGCGCGGCGCAGCAATCGGCGCAATAAACCAGCAGTCGATGTGAGATTCGAGCGCGTCGATCACGCCGCCGATGTCCTTGTCGCTCAGCATCGCGAAGACCGCGATCGTGCGGCCGGCGCGCCCCATCTGCGCAAGCGTTGCGGCGAGTGCCTGCGCTGCGGCGGGGTTGTGCGCGACGTCCAGAATGACGACCGGCCGGCCCGGCAGCACCTGGAAGCGCCCGGGCGTCTCGGCTTCGAGCAGCCCCGTGCGGATGTCGTCCATCGTCACCGGCAACCGATCGCGCAAGGTGTCGAGGGCGGCCAGGCACGCGCTCGCGTTCGCGAGCTGATGCGCACCGCGCAGCACGGGGTGCGGCAGGCAGTGGCGCCTGCCGTGCGGTCCGTCATAGCGCCATTGCACGCGCTGCGTGGCGTAGCCGAAGTCCGTCCCGCGGACCAGAAGGCGCGCGCCGAGCGCTTCGGCGTGGCGGCGCAGCGTCTGCGGCGGGTCGGGATCGGCGCAGATCGCGGGGCGTCCCGCGCGAAAGATGCCGGCCTTTTCGTAGCCGATCGACTCGCGCGTCGGCCCGAGATAATCCATATGGTCGAGTTCGACGCTCATCACGAGCGCGCAGTCGGCATCGAAAGCGTTTACCGCATCGAGCCGCCCGCCCAGCCCGACTTCCAGTATGGCGACGTCGACCCGCGCCTCCGCGAACAGCCATGCCGCCGCGAGGGTCCCGAACTCGAAGTAGGTCAGCGCGACGGCCTCCGAAACGCTTTCGGGACTGCCGGGTGTATCTGTGTCGGTCGTTTGCGCGTCTGCACGGTCGTATCCCCGCAAGCGGGGCCCCTGCTCCGCGTTCCGACGCGCTACCGCCCGCGCGCGCTCCACGGCTTCGAAGGCGCGCACGAGATCGGCATCGCTCGCTTCGCGCCTGGCGATGCGCACCCGTTCGTTGTAGCGCACGAGATGCGGCGAGGTGTAACACCCGACCTTGTAGCCTGCGTGGTGCAGGATCGCCTCGAGCATTGCGCACGCCGAGCCCTTGCCGTTGGTGCCGCCCACCGTGATGACGACGAATTCGGGTGAAAGCCCGAGCGCCTGCTTCACCGCCGCCACGCGCTCGAGCCCCATCGCGATGCTCTGCGGGTGCACGCGCTCGATGTGCGCGAGCCATTGGTCGAGCGTTTTGGGCGGAGGATGGACGTTATCGGAAGTCATGCGGGCAGCGGCGTAGACGAGCCGCCCTCAATGCGGCGGGTGTGGAGCGTGCGGCCGATCAAGCGGCGGCCGGCAGCTTGAGGAGCAGCGTGATGAGGTTCGAAAGCTTGTCCCGCATTTGACGGCGATCGACGATCATGTCGATCGCACCGTGCTCGAGGAGAAACTCGGTGCGCTGGAAGCCTTCCGGCAGCGTTTCGCGCACCGTCTGCTCGATGACTCGAGGGCCGGCGAAGCCGATGAGCGCGCCCGGCTCGGCCACAACGACGTCGCCGATCATCGCGAAGCTCGCGGAGACGCCGCCCATGGTGGGATCGGTCAGAACGGAGACAAACGGGAGCCGCTCGCGCGAGAGCCGGGTGAGCGCGGCGCAGGTCTTCGCCATCTGCATGAGCGAGAGCAGGCCCTCCTGCATGCGCGCGCCGCCGGATGCGGTAAAGCAGATGAACGGCAGGCGCTGCTCGACGCAGACCTGCGCGCCCCGCGTGAACCGTTCGCCGACCACCGAGCCCATCGAGCCGCCGAGAAATCCGAACTCGAATGCGGCGGCAACGAGCGGGAGCGCCTTGATGCTTCCCTGCATTACGACAACCGCGTCCTCTTCGGAGGTCTCCGTGCGCGCCTCTTCGAGCCGCTCGGTGTAGCGCCGGCTGTCCTTGAACTTGAGCGTGTCCACCGCAAGCACTTCGGCGCCGATCTCGTAGCGGCCCTCGAGATCGAGCAGCCAGTCGAGCCGCTCGCGCGCCGAAATGCGCTTGTGGTGATTGCATTTAGGGCAGACGTATAGATTCTTCTCGAGGTCCGCGCGATAGAGCACCGCCTCGCACGACTCGCACTTGCTCCAGAGTCCCTCCGGAACGACCTTGCGCGGGCTGCCCTCGCGCTTGATCCGGGGCGGCAACAGTTTCTGGAGCCAGCTCATGCGACCGGCTCCCGCGCGGCGCTGTCCATCGCGCTGCGCACACCGGACAGAAAAGCCGTGACGTTGGAGACCACCTGCTCGAGTCGCGAATTCTCGACCTCCTGCACGAGGCGGCTCCCGATGATCACCGCGTCCGCAACGCTTGCGATGCGGCTGGCGGTCTCCGGGTCGCGGATGCCGAACCCGACACCGACCGGAAGTTGCGTGAAACTGCGGATGCGGGCGATGCGCGAAGCGACGTCGTCCAAGTCGATGTGGGCCGCGCCGGTGACGCCCCGCAGCGAAACGTAATAGAGATAGCCGCGGCCGAGCGCGGCCACACGCTTCAGGCGCGCCTCATCAGTCGTGGGCGACAGGAGAAACACGGTGTCGAGGTTTCGCGCATCGAGCAGCTCGACGAGCGTGTGCGCCTCCTCGGGCGGATAGTCGACGACGAGCACGCCATCCGCGTCCGCCGCCCTGACCGACTCCGCGAAGCGCTCGACACCCATCGCTTCGATCGGATTGGCATAGCCGAAAAGCACTACGGGCGTGCTCGCGTCCCTCTTCCGGAACTCCGAGACGTATCGGATCACGTGCTTGAGCGACACGCCGTGTTTCAGCGCGCGCTCGCTCGAGCGCTGGATCACGGGGCCATCGGCCATCGGGTCGGAAAACGGCACGCCGAGCTCGATGATGTCGGCGCCTCCCGCAACGAGGGCGTGCATCAGCGGCACGGCGAGCGAGGGATCGGGATCGCCCGCGGTGATGAACGGTATCAGTGCCTTTCTGCCCTGCTGCTCGAGTCTCTGGAACGTGGCAGCGATACGCGACATGATCAAATTTTTATGGCGGACTTTTCGGCGACGGTATGCATGTCCTTGTCGCCGCGCCCCGATAGATTGACGAGGAGGGTCTGCTCTTTCCTCATGCGCGGCGCGATCTTGGCCGCGTAAGCCAGCGCGTGGCTCGATTCGAGCGCCGGGATGATGCCCTCGAGCCGGCACAGATTGTGGAAAGCCTGCAGCGCTTCGTCGTCGGTCACGGCGACGTACTCGGCGCGTCCGCTGTCCTTCAACCACGCGTGCTCGGGCCCGACACCCGGATAATCGAGCCCCGCGGAAATCGAGTGCGTCTCGATGATCTGGCCGTTCTCGTCCTGCAGAAGATAAGTGCGATTGCCATGCAGCACGCCCGGCTTGCCGGTGACCAGCGTCGCCGCGTGCTTTCCGCTCTCCAGGCCATGGCCGGCCGCTTCGATGCCGATCAGCCGCACCGCTTCATCCGGGATGTAGGGATAGAAGATGCCGATCGCGTTGGAGCCGCCGCCCACGCACGCGAGCACCGCATCGGGCTGGCGTCCCGCGAGCTCCTGCATCTGCTCGCGCGCCTCGCGGCCGATCACCGACTGGAAATCGCGCACCATCATGGGATAGGGATGCGGCCCCGCCACCGTGCCGATGATGTAGAACG
>CAMPGR010000171.1 GCA_946885605.1 uncultured Pseudomonadota bacterium | reverse complement strand
TCGCTCGTCCACCTTCATCTTAGCTACTGTAACGGCTGCTCGTCCGTTTGATTAGCCCTCTGGCGTGGAAAGCTTTGTGCAACAGCATGCATAATGCGGCATGGACCTTGACGACATTGCGGTGTTTGTGAAGGTGGCTCAGGCCGGCAGCTTCAGCAAGGCCGCCCGACTGCTCGACATGCCAAACACAACCGTCAGCGCGAAAGTCGCGCGTCTGGAGAAACGACTTGGCGTTACGCTCATTCAACGCACCACTCGCAAGCTCCACATCACGCCAGCGGGACAGGCGTATTTTGCGCGGTGCATGCGCGGCCTCGCCGAGATCGAGACAGCGGAGGCGGAGATCAGTTCGGCAACCGCAGAGCCCCGTGGAGTGCTCCGAATTACCGTTACCGGAGACGTGGCGCACAGCCTGCTGCCGCCCATCGCCACCGAATACGTTCGGAGATATCCGCGGCTGAAGATCGAGATTATCGTCGCGAACCGAGTTGTGGATCTTGTCGGCGAAGGGATCGACCTCGCCGTCCGGGCGGCTGAGATCAAGGATTCGACGCTCGTCGCACGTCGGTTCCTTTCGTTTACGGTCGACCTGTGGGCGAGCCCGGATTACCTGGCGCAACGCGGGACTCCCCGAGTGCCCGTCGATCTGGAAGGCCACGACTGCCTCGTCTTTTCCCACCTGGCGAGACAGGGGCTTCGGCTGAGCGACGGCCGCCAGAAAGCCGAGCTGCCGTCGAACGGACGTATCAGCGTGGATGATATGGAAACGCTGCGCGCGCTCGTGCTGGAGAGCGCGGGAATTGGAACGTTGCCGGACTTCCTCTGTCGCGCCTGCACACGAGATGGCATGCTCGTACGCGTGCTCCCCAAGTGGACCTGGACCACGGGTGCGCTTTCCTTCGTGTACCCGAGCCAGCCGTTCATACCGGCGAAAGTGCGTGCCTTCATCGATCTGGCGCTCGCCGCAGGAAGCACGTAGACACCTAAGCCGGGGCGCGCTTTGCGGCAGTAGCCGCAAACCCTCGTAACTCGCAGTTGAAGCGCGCGGTTGTGGATGCTCGATCAGGTGATCGGCTGGGGCGAGGCACTGAAAAGCATGCGGGCTGAAAGGCCTGCAAACCGCACATGAGCAAGCCGGCTAACGCTCCATTTGCGGCCGAGTACCGCGCGCCCAAGAGTCAGGTAGCGTTCATTGCCGCGGTCGCCTTGGCGATCCTGGCACTCTGGGCTGCCGCGACGTGTCTCATGTCATTGCCGCTGAGCTTCGACGAAGCAGTGCTCCTGAGATAGTCTGAGAGACGGTGCTCGTGCATCGATATCATGGCCGCCGCGGTCGAATGGCACGGGCGCGGCGGCGACTCCAAGGAGAAGGACCATGACCAGAAATAGCTTTGGTGCACGCTCAACCCTCCGCGTTGGAGAGCGCGAATACGAGATTTACAGGCTCGACGCTGCCGGGGCCGAGGTGCAGCGTCTGCCCTACTCGCTGCGGATTCTTCTGGAAAACCTGCTCCGGCACGAGGACACTGTCACCGTGACCACGGATGACATCCGGGCGCTCGCGAGCTGGAGTCCACAGAGCAGTGATCGTGAGATTTCCTTCATGCCTGCGCGCGTCCTGCTCCAGGACTTTACCGGCGTTCCGGCCCTCGTGGATCTCGCCGCGATGCGCGATGCGATGGCCGAGCTCGGCGGCGATCCCAACCGGATCAACCCACTTGCGCCTGTAGAACTGGTCATCGACCACTCGGTTCAGGTCGACGCCTTCGGGACGTCCCAGGCGTTCGACATAAACGAGGCGCTGGATTATCAGCGCAATCGAGAGCGCTATCGCTTCATCAAGTGGGGTAGCAAAGCATTCTCGAATTTCATGGCCACACCACCGAATGCCGGCATCTGCCATCAGGTGAATCTCGAGTATCTGGCGCGGGTCGTTTTCGGCGCCGAACAGAATCCACGAATCAGTGAGACGGGCCTCCCGCAGGCTTACCCGGACACGGTCGTCGGCACCGACTCGCACACGCCGATGGTGAACGGACTCGGCGTGCTCGGCTGGGGCGTAGGCGGCATCGAAGCCGAGGCCGCGATGCTCGGCCAGCCGATCTCGATGCTGATCCCCCGAGTGATCGGGTTCCGCCTGACCGGGGCGCTGCCGCCGGGCTCGACCGCCACGGATCTCGTGCTCACGGTCGCGCAGATGCTGCGCAAGAAAGGCGTTGTCGGGCAGTTCGTGGAGTTCTATGGTGCGGGGGTTTCGACCCTGCGGCTCGCCGACCGCGCGACAATCGGCAACATGTCGCCCGAGTACGGCTCCACGGTTTCGATTTTTCCAGTCGACAGCGTCACGCTCGACTACCTTCGCTTCACCGGGCGTTCACCTGAGCGCATTGCCCTCGTCGAGGCCTATATGAAGGAGCAAGGGCTCTTTCACGCGGCCGACAGTGCCGAGCCGCGCTTCAGCGACACACTGGAGCTCGATCTCAGTAGCGTCGAACCCAGCATCGCAGGACCGCGACGCCCGCAAGACCGGCTCTCGCTTTCGCAAGCGAAGCAGGCATTCGAGGATGCGCTCCCGACGCTGCTCCCGCCGGCTCCGCAGCGTACGGCGAAAACGAGTGCGTCTGAGGACGCAGCGGGCGGAAATCGCGTTGGCATCTGGGGCGAGGGAAACGGGCAAGACGCTGGCAAGAGGGCTCAGCCGCATATCGATGCAACGGATCCGCGTCACGGGTCTGTCGTAATCGCAGCGATAACGAGTTGTACCAACACCTCCAACCCGTCGGTGATGATCGGCGCGGGGCTGCTTGCGCGTAATGCAGTGACCAAGGGACTGACAACCAAGCCGTGGGTGAAGACCTCACTCGCTCCCGTATCGAAGGTCGTCACCGACTAATACGCGAAAGCGGGCCTGACGCCGTATCTGGAAGCGCTCGGGTTTCACCTCGCTGGCTATGGCTGCACGACATGCATCGGGAACTCGGGACCGCTGCCAGCCGAGGTTTCCGCGGTCGTGCAGCGCGAGGACCTTGTCGCGGCCTCCGTGCTCTCCGGCAACCGCAACTTCGAGGGACGCATCAACTCCGAAGTTCGCGCCAACTACCTGATGTCGCCCCCGCTGGTCGTGGCCTTCGCGATCGCCGGACGTATCGACATCGATCTCACCGCAGAGCCGCTCGGACATGACGGATCAGGCAACCCGGTCTTCCTGCGCGATATCTGGCCCTCCGCCGAGGAAGTCGAGCGCGTGATCCAGGAATCGACCAGCTCGGAGATGTTCCGGCGCACTTACGCGAAAATCGACCAAGGCGATGCACGCTGGGACAAGCTTCAGGTTGACGCAAGCGAGCTCTATCCTTGGGACTCCGGATCGACCTACCTCCGCAAGCCGCCCTACTTTGACGGCATGTCGAGAGAGCCGCCGCAGGCGGTCGAGGAAATCCTAGGCGCGCGCGTGCTCGCCTGGCTGGGAGACAGCATCACGACCGACCACATCTCGCCGGCCGGAAGCATCCAGAAAGATTCGCCCGCCGGGCGCTTTCTCATCGAGCACGGCGTGGAGCCGAAGGACTTCAACTCCTACGGCGCGCGCCGCGGCAACCACGAAGTCATGCTGCGCGGCACCTTCGCGAACGTGCGCATTCGTAACCGCCTCACGCCCGACCGTGAAGGGCCGTTCACCCGCCACCTACCGACGAACGACGTGCTGCCGATCTATGACGCGGCCGTGCGTTACAGGCAGGACGGCACGCCGCTCATCGTGCTCGCCGGAAAAGAGTACGGCTCGGGTTCGAGCCGGGACTGGGCGGCAAAAGGCGTAAGCCTGCAGGGTGTGCGTGCGGTGATCGCGGAGGGCTACGAGCGAATCCACCGCTCGAATTTGATTGGAATGGGCGTGCTGCCCCTCCCGTTCCGTAGCGGCGATTCGGCACAGTCGCTTGGCTTGACCGGGGAAGAGCTGTTCGATGTGATTGGGCTCGCCGAGGCACTCGGCAGCGGATTTTCGCAGGGGAAAGCGTTGCGCGTTGTCACCCGCGGAACGCGCGGCCGAACAACAGAGTTCGAAGCCACAGTGCGCATCGATACGCCGCAGGAACTGCGTTACTACGTCAACGGCGGCATCCTCCACTATGTCTTGCGGCAGTTGCTGAACGGCAAGGATCGGCCGGGCCAATCGTTGGGTTTCGCGGGCAGCGCCAAGCCTGATGTCCAGGGCAAACGAGCTACGGACGTTGTCGAGCAAGCATCGATCGAATCGTTCCCGGCGAGTGACCCACCGGCTTACTGAAGCGCGCTTGGAGGAGCAGCGGGGCAGTTGATTTCGCGTGAGGCCGACAACGGCGAAGCGCATATCGGCGCGCACGTGACTGGCATACGCGCTCATTTGACCGTCAGCGTACCTTTCATCGTCGGATGCAGCGTGCACACGTAGGAGAATTCACCGGGCTTTTCAGCAATGTATTTCCACGTCTTGCCAGGCGCGATCTCGCCGGAATCGAATTCCCGATTCTGAGCAGTCGCGGTGTGCGGAAATAAGTCTTTATTGACCCAGACCACCACGTCGCCCGGCTTCACCGTGAGTGTTTGCGGCACGAATGCCACGCCTTCCATGAGGATGGTATGCGTCTCTGCTGCAGCAGGTGCCGGCAGTGCGCACGCTGCGGCGATGCAAACCGCCGCCAAGCGGTTTCGCATCGACGTATTCTTGACTGCTGCCATGGCTACTTCTTGAGCGATGCCTGAAGGCGTTTGGCGTGCTCGAGGTGGGCCACGAACGCCGGCCGGACCTTTACGAGCAGCGATTTCAATTCCTCATTCTTCGCGCTGGGAATCAGCGTCTTGTCTATCGCGTCGATCACGGTTTGGTGATACGTCACCTCGTTGTCGACGTAGGCCTTGTCGAACTGAGCGCCCTTGAGGCGCTTGAGACGCTCGAGCGTCTCTTCGCCGCCTTTTTTCAGAGCGGTGCTGGTCGGATTCTCCTCAGGTTTCACTTTGAGCCTTGTTACAAGCTCCGTAGCCGCTTTATTGACGCCGCTATGGTCGGTAATCATGAGCTGCGCGAAGTCCTTCACGTCTTTCGTGGCCGACTTTGTCAGCGCCAGCTTCCCGGCATCGATGTCGACTTGGTTGGCGGTGACCACGATTGCCGCGATTTGCGCATCGCTCGGCGCCTGCGCCGAAGCGCTGAATGCCACCAAGCTCAATACTGCTGCGGGAAACATATGTAGCCAGTTCATGGAAATGCTCCTTTTTATGATCGAAAAGGTGATTCGCCTTACAACGCGCACGATCCCGTCTTGGGCGCATGCGTCTTGTTGTTTGGCTTTAGATGATTCATAACCGTTCGGCGTTCCCAATACCGTCGCGCAGGGCGCTCGCCGGTGTCCGGACTGGGCTGCGCGCCGGTCCCTGGCCACAGTTGCGACATTGAGATGTTGAAGGGGGAGTCGCTCAGTGCACTGAACGCGCGCGCAACACGCCCTCAAACAGCCAGAGCGTCCGCCTCGCTCGCAATGATGGCCATCACTCGCGCGACAATACCGGCGCAACGCGCTCCCGCAAAAGGAAAAGCGGTATCGAGCGCCATGTCCGCATCCCCGGAAAGCGCCTCGCGAAGCAGCGCCCGCGCCCGGAAAGAGCGCGTGCGGACGGTTGCTTCCGGAACGCCAAGCGCGACCGCCGTCTCCTCGACCGAGAACTCCTCCACCGCGCGCAGCATGAAAACGGCGCGGTAGACCGAAGGCAATTCGTCGATCTTGGATTCGATCAGCCGCCTCGTGTCCGCTCGAATAAGCTGTTCCTCAGGCCGCTCAGGCTTCCGGTTCATGGGCTCCGCCGCCGATTCGATTGCGTCGTCCAGTTCGCGACCATCGAGGCTAATCACATGCGCCGAGCGTGATCGCTTGCGCAGGCACTCGAGTGCTTCATTGACGACGATGCGGACTAGCCAGGTCGATAGCTTCGCCTCGGCCCGAAAATTACCGATCTTGCGGTACGCCAGGAGATACGCGTTTTGGACCGCATCCTCCGCGTCCGAGTCGTCCTTGACAATGCTGCGCGCGGTCCGATACAGGAGCCGGTTGTGCTGTCGCATCAGCGTCCGGAAGGCATCATGGTCGCCCGCTGCAATAGCACTTGCGAGTTCTATGTCCGAACATGGACCGTCACCGGTAAGGGGCTGCACTTGCGCCACCATGGCACTCTCCTGTCGTACTTGATTGGGGATGATATCGTCGTTCCTGAACCCGTATCGAGGTCTTCCATTACCCGCGTTGACGGCAAGTCGGAGGACGAACAGTATTGTTCACCAAGCTGGAATAATCAAACACGCGCTCACCTACTCGCCGCCATTTCTAGAACGGCGGTAAGTACAGACGCGGTTCTCGCGTGCATTATCTTTCATCGTTTGCCAGCCTTTCTCTTGCGGCGCGGCTTCGTGTGCCCTTCCCGCACGAGCAGCAGCGGTACCGGTGTGTCACGCAGCACGCGCTCGGCATCGCTGCCGAGAAGCAGCCGGTTGAATCCCCGGCGCCCATGCGTGCCCATCACGATCAGGTCAGCGCGCCATTTTCGCGCCTCGTCCAGAATCACGTCCGAGGCACGTCGACC
>CAMPGR010000170.1 GCA_946885605.1 uncultured Pseudomonadota bacterium | reverse complement strand
CAGCATCGATGTCGAGATGATCCAGCAGCCGCGCCGCCTCGCCATGCAGGCTCTCTCCCCGTGACAGTGCGCGCTCGCGGCGGCGCTTCGAGAACCGGCAGGGAAGCAGCACGTTGTCGATGACCGTTTCTTATCGGCTTTCGTGTCCGCTTCGCGCAGTACCGGGGAATCGAGCCTGATCGACACCGGCTCACAGCGTGCGGCGGGCGTGGTTCTGAAGTGCGCGTCCGCTTTGCGCAGGCTCTCCGCCATGTCGCGGACGCTTTTCTTCTGCTGCTCGGTGCGCGGGGCGTGCTCGAAGCCGAGGAGGTTCTCGAGCGGGCTCGTGAAGCGCAGCGAGAGCGTCGGCCCGTCGAGCGAGACCTCGAGCCTCGCAGCGCCATGGACGTGGGGACCGTGGTGCTGGGCCAAGACGAGCGCGCCCGGCAGGGAGAGCGTTGCGAGACCCAAGAATTTCTTCACCGATCCTCCCGCCATGATTTAGTGCGCCTTGTCCCAGTTCGGGCCCACGCCGACGTCCACGATAAGCGGCACGGACAGTTCCGCCACGCCGCTCATGAGTTTCGGCAAGGCGTTTGTGACCGCCTCGAGCTCCGCGTCCGGCACCTCGAGCACGAGCTCGTCGTGGACCTGCATGATGAGCCGGGTCTCGAGTCCTTGGGATTCGATCCAGCTCTGAACGGCGATCATGGCGAGCTTGATGAGATCCGCCGCGGTGCCCTGCATCGGCGCATTGATGGCGGCGCGTTCGGCGTTGCCGCGGCGCGCCGGGTTGGAGGAACGGATCTCCGGGAGCCACAGGCGACGGCCGAACACGGTCTCGACGTAGCCCTGCGCGCGCGCGGTTTCGCGTGTGCGCTGCATGTAGTTGGCAACGCCCGGGTAGCGCGCGAAATAGCGGTCCATGTACTGCTGCCCCGCGGCGCGTTCGATGCCCAGCTGGCGCGCGAGCCCGAACGCCGACATGCCGTAGATGAGGCCGAAGTTGATGACTTTGGCATAACGACGCTGCTCCGCATCGACCTCTTCGGGCGCCAGGCCGAAGACTTCGGCTGCGGTAGCTCGGTGAATGTCTTCACCGGCGGCAAAGGCCGTGAGGAGATTCGCATCCTGCGAGATGTGCGCCATGATGCGAAGCTCGATCTGCGAATAGTCGGCCGAGACGATGTGGCAATCCTCGTCCGCGACGAACGCTTCCCGGATGCGCCGGCCCTCGGCGGTGCGGATCGGGATGTTCTGCAGGTTGGGATCGTTGCTCGCGAGCCGCCCCGTCACCGCAACCGCCTGCGCGTAATTCGTGTGCACGCGCCCGGTCGCAGGATTGATCATCTCGGCGAGCTTGTCAGTGTAAGTGGACTTGAGCTTCGAGAGTCCGCGGTGCTCGAGGATGAGCTTCGGCAGCGGGTAGTCCTGCGCCAGCTCCGCGAGCACGTCCTCGTCGGTGGAGGGCTGCCCCGAAGGCGTCTTCTTGCGCACGGGGAGCTGCAGTTTCTCGAAGAGGATGTCCTGGATCTGCTTCGGTGACCCCAGGTTGAACGGCTGGCCGGCGATCTCGTGGGCCTTTTCCTCGAGCTCCATGATCTTGATGCCGAATTCCCGCGAGAGATCATTCAGCAGCCCGGTATCCAGGCGCACGCCGTTCCGTTCCATGATCTGCAGCACGCGCGTGACGGGCATCTCGATGTCGCGGTAGATGCGGCTCAGTTTCACGTCGGCGTCGATCTGCGGATGCAGGCAGCGGTGCAGCTGCAGTGTCACGTCGGCGTCTTCGGCCGCATACTCCGTTGCCCGGTCGATGGCGACCTGATCGAAGGAAATGCGGTTCGCGCCTTTCCCCGTCACCTCGTCGTAGGTGACGGTCCTCAAGTTGAGATGACGCTCGGCGAGATCGTCCATGTCGTGCGGCTTGTGGCTTTCGAGTACGTAGGACGCGAGCAGCGTATCGTGCGCGATGCCGCGGAGCGCGACCCCATGATTCGCCAGCACGTGCATGTCGTACTTGATGCACTGGCCGAGCTTGCGGCGCTCCGGGTTCTCGAGCCACGGTTTCAGCTTCTCCAGCACGCGCACGAGCGGGAGCTGATCAGGCGCCCCGGCATAGCGGTGGCCGATCGGCACGTAGGCCGCTTCATCGGGCGCCACCGAAAACGATATCCCGATGAGCCGCGCGAGCAGCGGGTTGAGGTTCGTCGTTTCGGTATCGAGCGCGGCGAGTTCGGCGGCGTCGAGCTTTTCGATCCACGCGTCCAGCTGCGACTCGGAAAGTATCATTTCGTAGTTGCGGGGGGTGCAAGCGGCGAGGCGCGCAGCGTAGGCTTCCTGCGGGACCTCGATTTCCTCGTTCCGCGGCTCAGCCGACGCTTGCGGCACGCCCGCTCCGGCCGGTTCGTCGAGCTCGCGGCGCCACGCCCGGAATTCGTAGCGCTCGAACAACTCGGCAAGCCTTGCCGTATTTCGCGGCTTGATCGCGAGGTCAGTAACCTTTACCGGCAGCGGTACGTCGGATTTGACGGTGAGCAGTTCGCGCGCCCGAGGCAGCCAGTCGCGTACGCGACGCAGATTCTCGCCGACCACGCCGCCGATCTCGTCGGCACGGGCAATGACGTTGTCGAGGCTGCCGAACTGCGCGAGCCACTTCGCGGCCGTCTTCGGACCGACCTTGTCGACGCCGGGGATATTGTCCACGGTATCGCCGATCAGCGCGAGGTAATCCGTGATGCGCTCCGGCTTCACCCCGAACTTCTTTTCAACGCCCGCCTCGTCGAGGATCTCGCGCTCGCCGGTGCGCGGGTTGGCGTTCTCGATCCGGATGCCGCGGCACACGAGTTGCGCCAGGTCCTTGTCGCCGGTCGCGATCACGACCTCGATGCCTTGCCGCTCGGCGGCGCAGGCGAGCGTTGCGATCACGTCATCGGCCTCCACGCCCTCGATCGTCAGCAGCGGCCAGCCCAGCGCAGCGAGGATTTCATTCAGGGGCTCGATCTGGACGCTCAAATCGTCCGGCATGGCGGTGCGGGTCGCCTTGTACTCGGGATAAATCTCGTCCCGGAACGTTTTGCCCCTGGCATCGAAAACGCAGGCGCTGTAATCCGCGCGCGTATCCTTATGCAACCGCCGCAGCATGTTGAGCACGCCGTAGATCGCGGCGGTCGGCTCTCCCCGCTTGTTGCGCAGATCAGGCAGCGCGTGGAACGCCCGGTACAGGTAGGAAGAACCATCGACGAGAAGCAGCGTTTTCATTGTGGCGTAAAAGCATCGCTTGACATTGCGATTATGTCAGAATTCCTTTTCAAAACCGGAACGCAGGCCGCATAATTGCTGTCCAAAAAACGGGAAAAGACCATGCGCCGATTGCTGTTGTCGCTGTTGCTGTGTACCGCGCTGCCTTTGTACGCGCAGTCGAAGCCGCAACTGCAGCCGATACCGGAGCCGCCTCCGCCCCCGCCGGGTTACGAACTCGATCCGGCGCTCGAGCCGCAGGTGACGATCCTGAAGCGCGGAACCGATACGATCGAGGAATATCGCATCGGCGGCATTCTCTACATGGTGAAGGTGACGCCCGCGAACGGCCGTCCGTACTACATGATCGACCACAAGGGAGACGGCCGTTTCAGCCGTCAGGACAGCTACGACACCGGTGTGCGCCCGCCGCTGTGGGTCATCCATCAGTTCTGACCGCATCCGTGTTTGCGCCTGAATAGCGCGTCTTCAATGGGGAGCCTCGCCGCATTTGCCCCCGGCGCATGCCGGTGGGGGTCCGGCGTGTACTAGCATGTCGGTATTCACGACCGTCACGCCCGATGAGCTCGGCGGCTGGCTGCGGAGCTACTCTGTCGGCACGCTGGTGAAGCTCGAAGGCATTCCGGCCGGCATCGAAAACACCAACTACTTCGTCACGACCACACGAGGACGTTACGTCCTCACGTTGTTCGAGAAGCTGCAGCCGCACGAGCTGCCGTTCTATGTCCATCTGATGGCCCACTTGGCCGACCGCGGCGTGCCCTGCCCGCGGCCGGTGGCGGACGCGCGCAACCAGCTCTTCGGCACGCTGAACGGCAAGCCCGCCGCGCTGGTGAGCTTTCTCCAGGGCAGGGACCTGACGGCCCCGGAGCCGCGCCACTGCGCCCGGGTGGGCGAGGTGCTCGCCACGATGCATCTCGCGGGCGAGAGCTATGCGCTCACCATGCCGAATCCGCGGGGCCCCGAATGGTGGCGGGCGGTCGTGCCGGAGATCCTGCCCTTTCTGAGCGCGGAGGAGGCGCAACTGCTTCGCGAGGAAGTAGCCTTCCAGTCGCTCCGGGAGTGGTCCGGGCTCCCGCGCGGCGTGGTGCACGCCGACCTCTTTCGCGACAACGTGCTCTTCGCCGATGACCGGATCTCCGGCGTCATCGATTTTTACTTCGCCTGCACCGACACGCTGCTCTACGATATCGCGGTGACGGTCAACGATTGGTGCGTGAAAAAGGACGGCCGGCTGGACCCGCTCCGCACGGGAGCCTTGCTCGATGCCTACCGCGCGCGCCGTGCGCTGAGCACAGCGGAACGCGCCGCGTGGCCGGTCATGCTGCGCGCCGCCGCATTGCGCTTCTGGGTCTCGCGACTCTACGACTTCCATCTGCCGCGCCCGGGGGAACTCACCCATGCGAAGGACCCGGCGCACTTCCAGCGCATACTGGCGAGCCTCATTGCGAACCCGCCGGATCTCGCGCGGCTCACCGGTTGATTCGCTTAACCTATAATATGCAAGAGGCATCGTCGTTGACCGCGACGCAGCGCCCACACAGGGAGACAATCACAACATGAAGGCGCGGGTGGTGGAAGCCGGCAGAGGCTGGCAATGGATCGTGGATGGCTTCGGGTTGTTCCGCAAGTATCCGCTGATGTGGATCGCGCTCACCGTGGTGCTGGTGCTGATCTGGATGGTCTCCTTCATCATTCCGCTGGTCGGCCCACTGCTTTTCAACCTGCTCTCGCCGGTGCTCTTCGCCGGGCTCATGATCGGCTGCAAGGCCGTGGAGAACGGAGAGGAGCTGGAGCTGCCCCATCTCTTCGCCGGGTTCCGAAAAAATCCCACGGCGCTCGTGACGATAGGCGGCGTCTATCTCGTCGGGACGATCGTCGTGGTCGGCGTCATCTTCATGACCGCAGGAGGCTCGATGCTTCCGGCGGTGCTCGACAAATCATCGGGGGATGTGCAGGAGGTCGCCGCAGCGATGCGCAGCATGGCGCTTGCGCTTACGGTGGGCTTCGCTCTCTATCTGCCGCTGCTCATGCTGATCTGGTTTGCGCCGCTTCTCGTGGTGTTTCACGACCTGACCCCGCTGGAAGCGATGAAGCAATCGTTCTTCGCCTGCCTTTCCAACTGGCTGGCATTCCTGGTTTACGGCGTCATCATCCTCGTTCTGTGGTTCATCGCCTCGATCCCGCTCTTCCTGGGCCTCGTGGTGCTGTTGCCGGTGCTGATCTGCTCGCTCTACGCAAGCTACAAGGACATCTTCGTCGCCGCCGAAACGAAACCCGCCGGCGGCGGAAACCCGTTCCTGAGATAGCCCCGCCCCTCTTGCTCTGAGCGCGCGGTTCACGCCGGCGCGAGCTTCGCGTACTCCAGCACGAGCCATTTCAGCCCGTTGTTGCGGAAGTTGACCTGCACCCGCGCGTCCGCACCGCGTCCCTCGGCGTTGACGATGACCCCGGTCCCGAACTTGGGATGGACGACGTTCTGGCCGATGCGCCACGGGATGGACGCGTCCAGAGAAATGGCGGGAGCAGAAGCCGCGGCGCTGCGTGGTTGGCTCGGCGCGACGCCGAATTCCCGGTACTTGATCCGGGGTCCCGCATTGATCCGCCGCATCAGGTTCTCGGGGATCTCGCGGAAAAAGCGCGATGCGATGCCGTAACGCGTCTGCCCGTGCAGCATGCGGCTTTGCGCGAGCGTGAGATAGAGCCGCCGCCGCGCGCGTGTGAGCGCAACATACATCAGCCGGCGCTCCTCCTCGATGCCGTCCGCCTCGGTCAGGCTGTTCTCGTGCGGAAAGATGCCCTCCTCGAGGCCGCTCACGAAGACGGTGTGGAATTCGAGCCCTTTTGCCGAATGAACGGTCATGAGCTGCAGCGCGCTCGATCCCGCTTCGGCCTGGTGCTCGCCGGCTTCGAGCGCCGCGTGCGCGAGGAACGCTGTCAATTCGTCGGGCTCGTCGATCTGCACCCCTTCGCCTGCCGGCTGCACGTCGCGCTCCGCCACGAACGTGGCAGCAGCGTTCACGAGCTCCGCCAGGTTCTCGAGCCGGTCGGTGCCTTCCCTTTCGGTCTTGTAGTGCTGCTTGAGCCCGCTCGCATCGATCGCGTGGTCGATGGTTTCGGCGAGTGGGAGCCCCTTCGTCGCCTCCCGCATCCGTTCCACGAGCGTGACGAACGCCGGGACGCCTTTCGCCTCGGCCTTTATCGCGCTGCCATCCGCCTTTTCCTTCGCCGCGGCCCACAAGCTCACGCCCCGCTCGCGCGCGAGCGCCTGCAGCTGCTCGATGGTGCGGGCGCCGATGCCACGCGCCGGGAAATTGACGATGCGCAGAAACGCGTTGTCGTCGTCCGGGTTCGCGATGAGCCGAAGGTAAGCGAGCGCGTGCTTCACTTCC
>CAMPGR010000169.1 GCA_946885605.1 uncultured Pseudomonadota bacterium | reverse complement strand
GGTGCCGACAGTCTGACTCGAACAGACGACCTACCGCTTACAAGGCGGTTGCTCTACCAACTGAGCTATGCCGGCCCGAAGGCCGATTATACCTGCCCGCCGCATGCGCTGCCTCGCGATGCAGGTGACGCATTGCGGGAAAGGCGCGCAGGGGTTCGCCGGCGCGCCGCCTTCCGACCATCACGCGGCCGGCTTGTGGACGTAACCGAAATACAGGTTGCTGCGATCGCCGCCGTAGCGGTCGTAAGTCTCCTTGATCTGACCGATCCGGTCGGTCGCCACCGCGGCTGCATCTTCGGCTTGAAGTGATAGAGCCGCGCGTTGTTGCCGCCGAAGTTCGCATTCTTCACGGAGCCGTCTGCCGGGCCGAGGGGCTTGTAGCCGTATTTCTTCTGCATGTCCTCGGGGATTTCGAGACGGCGCAGCGCCTCCGATCTGCCACTGAGGCGAGCCGGTCCACACCCCGCGTCGGTTCCCCATACCACGTGATCGGCGCCGAGTCCCTTGACGAGCGTGCCCATGACCGCCGCTCCGAGGAGCAGGTTGGCAGTGGTCGTCCAGGCGAAGAGTTGCCCCAGGTCGCCGTACACGTTCGTGACGCCGTACTTCCCGGGGATCTCGGCCAAGTCGGTGATCCATTCAATGCGGCCGGTCTCCTCGAAGTGCGCCCACGCCGATTTCGGCGCGTTGGGCCGGTCCAGCGCCAGCCCGAGTGATAGATGATGAAGTTGAGCTGCGGCCAGTCCTTCGCCGCCTTGCCCACGTCGCGCACGTCCGAGTACTCGAGCAGATGCGGAAACTTCTTCTCGATCTCGGGCGGGAACAGACCCTTGTGGATGCACACGTTGCGCAGCGTCGGATTCGTCTTGCTCCACTTCACGAGCTTCTCGTAGAAGGGATAGGTGATCTTCTCGTCATCGAGCCGCCACGGCCACTTGGAAAGATGCTTGTTCGTGTTGTCGCCGATGGTGTAGCCCTTCCACGAATCGGGCTTCAACTTCGCCTGCTCTTCCTCCGCCTTCTCCAGCCAGCCGTCGCGGCCGGGTATCACGATCGCGTGCGAGAGCATGCGTTTGGCGCCTGCCTCCTTGTTCACCTTCTCGCGCGCTTCGAATTTCATCTCGTTGGTGAGGAACGAGTACTTCTCGTCCACCGAATAGGAACCGCTGATGCAGGCGACCTTGGTGTCGCTGTCGAGGAAGACTTCCTTGAAGTAGCTGCTATTCTCCGGCGATCCGCGAGGGGTGTCAAAAATACGCGCCCCGCCGCGAGTGCGCGAGGCGTTACTTCACGATCTGGAGTCGGGGTTTGCCGCCGTTGGGAGAGGAGGGTGTCGAGTCGGGTCCCGGCGCGCCGGAAGCGGCCGCTTCGGCCGTCCCGCTTTCGCGGGCGAAGAACAATCCCTGTCCGTTCTCGCGGGCGAAAATGCCGAGCACCGCCTCGATCGGGATCGAGCATTCCCGCGACACGCCGTTGAAGCGCGCCGTGAACTGGATCAAGTCGTTGCCGATGGTGAGCTTGTGCGTCGCGTCATAGCTCACGTTCAGCACGATCTCGCCGTTCTTCACGTGCTCGGCGGGCACGCGCGTGTTGGCATCCACCCGCACAGAGAGGTAGGCGGTGAGGTTGCTGTCGGAGCACCACTCGTGGATGGCCCGGATCAGATAAGGCTTGGTCGAACGTTCCGCCATGACATTCACGCCGCGGGACGAAAGCCGCGCACGGCGCATTCTACACTGCGTACCGGCCGACGGGACATCGGCCTCATTTCCGCATCACCTTTTCAGAGGCGGTCAGCGCGTCGATATAGGCAGGCCGGCTGAAGAGCCGCTCGGCGTACTTCATGAGGGGCGCGCACTGCTTGGGCAACTGGATGCCGTAGAACTCGAGACGCCACAGAAGCGGCGCAATGGCGACGTCGAGCATCGAAAACTCCTCGCCCAGCATGTACTTCTGCTTGGTGAAGACGGGGGCGATCTGGGTGAGACTGTCGCGGATGATGGTGCGCGCCTTTTCCGCCTGCTTCTGGGTGCCTTTCTCGATCGCGTCGATGTGGCTGAACATCTCCTGCTCGAAGCGGAACAGGAAAAGCCGCGCCCGCGCGCGCATGACCGGGTCGGCCGGCATCAGCTGAGGGTGAGGAAAGCGGTCGTCGATGTATTCGTTGATGATGTTCGACTCGTAGAGGATGAGATCGCGCTCGACCAGCACCGGCACCTGGTTGTAGGGATTCATCACCGCCAGGTCCTCGGGCTTGTTGTAGAGGTCGACGTCAACGATCTGAAAGTCCATGCCCTTCTCGTAGAGCACGATTCGGCAGCGCTGGCTGAATGGGCAGCTCGTGCCCGAGTAAAGAGTCATCATGTTGGATCATCCGATAGCAAACGTCGGGAAGGCGGCGCCGCACCTCGCAGCGCGGCGCACGGGCGCCACACGCCGCCTTACCGGCGTGGGTCTGCCCGCTTCAATGCACGTCCTTCCAGTACTCCTTCTTGAGCGCATAGGCGAGCACCCAGAAGAGGCCGAGAAACAGCAACACGTATATGCCGATCGTCCTGCGCTTCGTGCCGACGGGCTCGGCCATGTAGTTCATGTAATTCACGAGGTCGGCGACCATCCGGTCGTATTCCGCCGGGCTCAATTCGCCCTTCTTCTCGAGCACGAGCCTTTGCACGTCCACCGGATAGCCTTCCGGCCGCATGACGCGCTCGGTCTTGAGCACCTGCTCGCCCTGCAGCTCGTAGAGCGCGTGCGGCATGGCGACGTTCGGAAACACGATGTTGTTCCAGCCGGTCGGACGCGTCGGGTCGCGGTAGAAGCTGCGCAGGTAGGTGTACAGCCAGTCGGCGCCGCTGCCGGCATGAGACGAGCGCGAACGCGCGATCACCGTGAGATCGGGCGGCGCGGTGCCGAACCATTCCTTGCCGTCCTTCGGCGCCATCGCGGTCTTCATGAGGTCCCCCACCTTGACCCCGGTGAAGATGAGGTAGTCGCGTATCTGCCGTTCGTTAAGCCCCAGATCGCGCAGACGGTTGTAGCGCATGTAGTTCGCGCTGTGGCAGCCGAGGCAGTAGTTGACGAACGTGTGCGCGCCCCGCTGCAAGGAGATGAGGTCCTGGCTGTCGATCGGCGCGCGGTCGAGCTTGACGTCCTCGGCCGCCAGCGCACTCAGGGGTACGAGCAGAAGCGCAACGAGAAGCGTGCGTGCAAATGTCATTTTTTCGCCCCTCACCCTGTCACCCGGTCGGGGACCGGCCGCGTCCTGTCGAGCCGCGTATACCAAGGCATGAGCGCGAAGAAGGCGAAGTACAGTACCGTCCCCATCTGTGCAAGCACTGTCCGCAGGTCGGAAACCGGCTGCGTGCCGAGATACCCGAGAAGCAGGAACGCCACGACGAACATCGCGAGCGCGGTCTTGTAAAGGGGCCCTTTGTAACGGATCGACTTTACCGGGCTGCGGTCGATCCACGGCAGGAAGAAGTAGATCATCACCGAGACGCCCATCAGCACCACGCCCCATATCTTGGCGTCTATGGTGAAAAAGCCGACCAGAAGCAGCGCAGCGCCCACCGCGACGGCGATCCGTGCGCTCATGCTCCGCACGCTAAATGCGATGAGAACCGCAAGTCCGATCGTCGCCACAGCAAGCACCCACATGAAGTTTTCGGTCGTTGCCCGCAAGATCGAGTAATAAGGCGTGAAGTACCACACCGGCGCGATGTGCTGGGGCGTCTTCAGAGGATCGGCGGGGATAAAGTTGTTGTACTCCAGGAAGTAGCCGCCGAACTCCGGCATGAAGAACAGGATGATCGCGAAGACAATCAAAAAGACGGCGGCCCCGAGCGTGTCCTTGACCGTGTAGTACGGATGGAACGGGATACCGTCCAGCGGACGGCCGGTAACCGGGTCCTTGCGCTCCTTGATCTCGATGCCGTCGGGGTTGTTCGATCCCACTTCGTGCAGCGCCATGATGTGGGCCGCGACGAGCGCGAGCAGCAGCAGCGGTATCGCAATCACGTGGAACGAGAAAAAGCGGTTGAGGGTCGCGTCCGACACCACGAAGTCGCCGCGGATCCACAGCGCGAGATCCGGCCCGACCAGCGGGATCGCGTCGAACAGGTTGACGATCACCTGCGCGCCCCAGTACGACATCTGGCCCCACGGCAGCAGGTAGCCGAAAAACGCTTCCGCCATGAGGGACAGGTAGATCAGCATGCCGACGATCCACACGAGCTCCCGCGGCTTGCGATAGGAGCCGTAGAGCAGCCCGCGAAACATGTGCAAATAGACGACGATGAAGAATGCCGAGGCGCCCGTCGAATGCATGTAGCGGATGAACCACCCCGCGGGAACGTCGCGCATGATGTACTCGATCGATGCGAAGGCCTGGCCCGCGTCCGGCTTGTAGTGCATCACGAGAAAGATGCCGGTCACGATCTGGATCACGAGCACGAGAAGCGCGAGCGACCCGAAGTAGTACCAGAAATTGAAATTCTTCGGCGCGTAGTACTCGGCGAGGTGCTCGCGCCACAGGTCCATCAGCGGGAAGCGCGCGTCGAGCCAATTGATGAGGCCGTTGAAGGGCCCCGCTCCGGTAACCGGAGTCTTCTCAGTGACGGCCATTGCTATGCCTTGTTATTGTCTTCGCCGATGACTATTTTCGTATCGCCGGCGAACTTGTAGGGCGGTACCGGCAGGTTGTCCGGCGCCGGCTTGTTCTTGTAGACGCGCCCGGCGAGATCGAACAGGGAACCGTGGCACGGGCAGTAGAAACCGCCTTGCCACTCCGGGTCGAAAGGCTCGGGCTGCGGGTTGAACCGGGCGACCGGCGAGCAGCCGAGGTGCGTGCAGATGCCGACGACGACCAAATATTCCGGCTTGAGGGCGCGGAACTCGTTCTCGGCGAAATCGGGTTGCTCGCTGCGCTTGCTCGCCGGATCGGCGACCTTGTCGTCGCTCTCCTTCACCGCTTCGAGCATCTCCTTCGAGCGCCGCACGATCCACACCGGCTTTCCGCGCCACTCCACCACCATCATCTGACCCGGTTCGAGTCCGCCTACGTCCACCTCCACGGGAGCGCCGGCCGCCTTCGCGCGTTCCGAAGGCAGCATGCTCACGACAAGCGGTACGGCCACTGCACCGGTAGCGACGCCTCCCGCAACGCTGGTTGCAGCGACCAGGAACCGTCGCTTGCCTTTGTCCAATTCCTGCTCAGCCATATGCGATGAGGTCTCCTGCCAGCGGAAAAAAATCGCTATTGTACACAAACCGCCGCCGGATTTAACTAGAACTGCAGGAAAAACCCGGGAGATCAAGCGCTTGACGGTGCTGTTGCGGATGCCGACCGCCGCGCGCCGGCGCGCGAATCAGGTCCCTGCCGCCAGGAGAAAATCCCGGCGTCATAGCGCCGCCGCGCTGCCTGCTTCCCTGGCGCACCTTTTTTGCGGAATAATCGCGCTTTCGGGTGCAGGCCTGCTCGAGCGCGGTATTCCACTGCGGATACGACCAGGCACCGGATTGCGACCCGCCGTCGCCCCTACCTGTCATGCACAAGCTCTGGCTCGTATTCGCGCAGTCGGCAACCGTATGCGTCGCCGTGCTCTTCGTCCTGACCACGCTGCGGCCCGATCTGATCGGCTGGAAAGCCCGCGAGGGCGTGACCGTCAATACCTCTCCGCCCGCCAGCACACCTGCGCCTTTGCGCATCGCCTCGTTCAGCGATGCGGCGCAGAAAGCAATGCCTGCCGTCGTGAATATCTCGACGACCAAGGAAGTGAAGCTTTCGCGCCACCCGTTGATGGAAGACCCGGTCTTCCGTTACTTCTTCGGAGATCCGCTTGGCAGCCAGACCCAGAAGAGCACCAACCTCGGGTCCGGCGTCATCGTGAGCGATAAAGGCTACATCCTCACCAACAGCCACGTCGTGGAAGCGGCCGACGAAATCGAAGTCATGCTCGCCGACGCCCGGCGCACCCGCGCGCGCGTGGTCGGCTCGGATCCGGAGACCGACATCGCGGTGCTCAAAGTCGATCTCCCCGGGCTGCCCGCGATCACGTTCGGGCACCCCGAAGAGGCGCGTGTCGGCGACGTCGTGCTCGCCATCGGCAATCCGTACGGCTTCGGCTCGACCGTCACGCTCGGCATCGTGAGCGCGCTCGGACGCTCCAACCTGCCCATCAATGTCCCGTTCCAGAACTACATACAGACCGACGCTGCCGTGAATCCCGGCAATTCCGGCGGTGCGCTCGTCGACATCAGCGGCAACCTGATCGGCATCAACGCCTCGATTTACTCGAGCACGGGGAGCAACGTCGGCATCGGCTTCGCCATCCCGGCAAGCGTCGCCCGCGACGTGCTGGAGCAGATCGTGGCGAACGGTGGCGTGACGCGCGGCTGGATCGGAGTGGGCGCAATCGACATGACAAGCGAAATCGCGCGGTCCTTCGATCTGCCGTATACCCCGGGCGCGTTGATCTCCGAGGTCATGAGCGGTAGCCCGGCCGAGAAGGCTGGCGTGAAGGCTGGCGACATTCTGATCGCGGTGAATGGCAAGCCCGTCGAGGGCTCGAATACGATGCTCGGCCTCATATCCGCGTTGAAGCCCGGGCAGGATGCGCGTCTCAGAATCGTGCGCGAGCGCGGAGAAAAAGAACTCGCTGTGACAGTGGGGCGCCGTCCGAAGCCGCCGCAGCAGAAGTAACGGTTCGCTTAGGG
>CAMPGR010000168.1 GCA_946885605.1 uncultured Pseudomonadota bacterium | reverse complement strand
GGGTTATTTCGATCGGGAGAACGAGCATGAAATTGAAGTCCACTTTGCGAGTCATCAACGAGGCCGACTTCCACGGCCAGCGCGGCGTCACCGAAGGCCAGACCTACAAGCGGCTCGTCGGATGGCCGGAAGTGCAGGCGACGGACCGGGTGCGTCTCGGGCGCGCGAGCTACCTGCCCGGCACCTACGAGCAGCTGCACTGGCACCCGATCGAAGCCTGCTACTACGTCATCTCCGGCCACGCGACAGTGCGCGACGTCGAAGGCAACGAATACGAAGTGAGCGCGGGCTCGATCATCTATGCGCCGCCCGGGATTGCCGGCGCGCACGAGTGGGAGGTGAAGGAGTCATTGGAACTCCTCGATATCCGGGCCACCACGGAAACCAACCGCAAAATGCAGTTCACGGTCGACAAGAAGACGATGCGCTCGTACATCGATCTCGACGAGCTGGAAAAGCGCGAAGGCATCAGCTTCAAGTCACACTACTGAGCGGGAACGGCTTAGCGTGTCCGCCCGGCCCGAGCTGCTCGTCACCGCCCCGATCCACGCGCCGGCGCTTGCCGCGCTGGAGCGCGAATTCACGCTGCACCGGCTGTGGACCGCGCCTGACCGCGAGGCCTTTGTACGCGAGATAGCGGCGCGCGTGCGCGGGGTGGTGACGACCGGGCTCGCGGGTTGCTCGCGTCCGCTCATCGACGCCCTGCCGCGGCTCGAGATCGTCGCCTGCTTCGGCACGCCGCACGGCACGGTCGATCTCGCGTGCGCGCGCGAGCGCGGCATTGCGGTCACCAATACGCGCGACGCGATCGCGGACACTGTCGCGGATCTCGCGATCGGGCTCGTCATCGCCGTAGTGCGGCGCATCTGCGCGAGCGACCGCTACGTGCGTGCCGGCAAGTGGCCGGAGGGGCCGCCGCCGGTGGGCCGCGAGCTGGGCGGCAAGACGTGCGGCATCGTGGGTCTCGGCAGAATCGGGCGAAACATCGCGCGGCGCGCGGAAGCCTTCGGCATGGCGCCGTGCTATTTCGGCCCGCATCGCAAGGAAGACGCGCCCTATCCCTACCATGCCGATCTCGAGGCGATGGCGAGGGCTTGCGATTGTCTGGTGCTCTGCTGTCCGCTCACCGAGGCCACCCGCAACCTCGTCGACGATCGGATACTCGAGGCACTGGGACCCGAAGCATTTCTCGTCAACGTCGCGCGCGGGCCGGTGGTGAACCGGGAAGCGCTGATTGCTGCGCTGAAGGCGGGCCGCATCGCCGGCGCGGCGCTCGACGTTTTCTGGGATGAGCCCAATGTCCCGCAAGAGCTGATGGCGATGGACAACATCGTCCTGCAGCCGCACATGGGCTCCTCTACGCAGGAGATACGCGAAGAGCGCGGGCGCAAGCTTCTCGCGAACCTGCGCGCGCACTTCGCCGGCGAGCCGCTGCTCACGCCGATGTAAAAGCGGGAAGAGGAAGAGCCGGATCAGCGATCGCCCGCGGCCCGGGCCGCCTCGGCCGGCGCAGCCGCGGCACGCAGATGAGCCTTCAGCAGGTTGAAGAGCGCTTGCGGCTCCAGCGGTTTTCTCAGGAACGCCCGTATTCCCGCCGCAGCGGTATTCTCCTGCGCGATGCCTTCCCCGAAACCGGTATAGAGGATCACCGGCAATTGCGGCTGCAGCGCGAGCAGCTCGCGCGCCAGCTCGAGCCCGGTCCCGCGTGGCATCGTCTGATCGGTAATGACGAGATCGTAGCGCGCGCGAGAGAAGAGCGCATGCGCTTCCGCCGCGTTGGACGCGGACTCGACGTGAAGTCCCCAGCTCTCGAGCAGATCGCGCATGAATTCGGCGACCGAATCCTCGTCGTCGACGACGAGCACGCGCCCCTGGAGGGCGTCGCGGGGCGCCGTGGCGCGCTCTCCGCACTCGGCGGGCGCCACCGCGCCGCCTTTGTCGACCTGCAGCGGGGGAAGGAGGATACGAAAGCGGGCGCCCTGTCCGGGCGCGGTTTCGACGACCACGTGTCCGCCGTGCTCGTGCACGATGCCGTGAACGGTCGCGAGCCCCATGCCGCTTCCCTTGCCTACTTCCTTCGTCGAGAAGAAAGGCTCGAACATCCGGTCGAGCACCTCGGGCGCGATGCCGGGACCGTTGTCGCCGACCGCCAGCTCGACGAAGCGTCCCGAGAGGCTCTTGCGGCACGAGGCGCACAGGAGTTCGGACGCGTGGAGCGGCTGAACCGCAACGCGTATCGCGCCGATGCCGCCCATGGCATCGCGCGCATTGATGCAGAGATTGAGCAGTATCTGGTCGAGCTGTACCGGGTCGAGCAGCACGGCGGACACGTCGCGCGCGAGGTCGCTCTCGATTTCCACCGTGGCGGGCAGCGAGGAGCGCAGCAGCTTGACCGACTCTTTCACGCAGGGCCCCAGCGAAAGCGGTCGCGGCTCGCCCCGCTGTCCGCGGCTGAAGGTGAGCATCTGCTGGATGAGATCGCGTGCGCGAGCGCAGGAAAGGTGCGCCTGCTCGAGGTACTTCGCGAGCTTCGCATCGCCGTGCGCCGCCTCGCGCTCGGTGGCGAGCACGATGTAGCCCATGATGCTGGTGAGCAGATTGTTGAAGTCGTGCGCGATGCCGCCGGTCACCTGGCCGATCGCTTCCATTTTCTGCGCCTGCCTGAGCTGCGCTTCGAGCTGCTCGCGCCGCGCCTCGGCTTGCTTGCGGGCACTGATGTCGCGCACTATCCCGAGCACGTGCGGCCGCCCGCGGAACTGCATCGGCGCGAGGTTCACCTCGCAATCATATTGCGTGCCGTCGCGGCGCACGCCCTTGCCCTCGATGTGCACGTTCTCGCCGGAGAGCGCGCGGCGCTGCAGCTCCCGCGCGCGCTCGATGTCGTTGACCGGCATGGTGAGCACGCGCTGCGCATTGAGCACTTCTTCGCGCGAGTAACCCGTCATGGCGAGAAAGGCGGGGTTCACGTCCACCACCCGGAATTCCGCGTCGCGCAGCACGAGGCCTTCGGAGGAGGCGTTGAAAATAGCACGGTAGTGCTCTTCGCTTGCCCGAAGCGCCTGCTCCGCGAGCTTGCGTTCGGTGATCTCGCGCGTGAAGGCGACGATGCGCGGCTTGCCCGCGATGACCGCTCTCTTCAGCACGACCTCGTCCCAGTGCAGGGTCCCGTCCTTGTTGCGGCGATGCCACTCGAAGCGCAAGGGCTCGCCCGACCGGGCGCGGTCGAGGAGCTTCGCCGCCTCTTCCATGGTGTACGGGTGCTCGCCGGAGCTGATGTCGGCGACCGTGATCCGTTTCATCTCCTCCGGCGTATAGCCGTAGGCCGCGCAAGCCGTCGGGTTCACATCGACGATGGCGCCGGTATCCCAGTCGTGGATGAAGATCGCGTCCTCCGCCGCCTCGAAGATCGCGCGGTAACTGGCCTCCGACGTCCGCAGCGCCTCTTCCGAGCGCATGCGCTCGAGCTCCGCGGCGGCCCGCACGGCGAAGATCTTCAGCACCGATTCGATGAACTGCGGCTCTTCCATCGGCTTGCGCGAGACGGCGGCGATCAAGCCGAGCGGCTTGCCGGTCGAGTCGTTGATCGGGAAGCCGGCGTAGCTTTGGAATCCCAGGTGGGCGAAATCCTGATCGAGCGGGAAATTGGCGGCGAGCTGCGAGGGATAGATGCGGAAGGCCTGCCCCATCACCGTTTCGCACGGCGTGCCGGCGATCGGATACTCGAAGTTCTCGCGAATCTCGCTGTCGAGATAGAACGCGAGCACGCGCATGTCGCACGCCGTGGCGTCCTTCGGCACGGCGATGAGCGCGCAGTCGAGCTTGAGCGTCGCCGCGAGATAGCGCACGAGCTCCTGGAAGACGGTCGCGCCCTGCGCGCTCGATACCGCGAGCGCGGCTCCACGCAATGCGTCCTCGAGCTGCTTGCGCTCCGAGATGTCGGTCGCGATGCCGCACACCGCATACGGGCTGCCGTCGGGATCGAAGAGCGGGAACTTGAACGAGAGGAACGTTCGCTGCTGATCTGCGAAGTTGTCGCTCACCTGGAACTCGATCGCCTGCCGCTGCTCGAGCACCTGCAGATCGTTCCGGCGCAGGCGCTCGGCGAGCGCGGAGCGCCACAGCTCGTGGTCGGTACGACCGATGATCTCGTGCGCGGGCCGTCGCACGATGCGCTCGAGCTCGTGGTTGACGAAGATGTAGCGCCCGTCCCGATCCTTCACAAAGATGATGGGCTTTGCGTGCTCGAGCACGTTCCTCACGCGCGCTTCGCTTTCCTTCTGCACCCAGCCCGCGCCGGATATGCCCGACAGATCGTGCACTTCCGCAATCACCACCGGTACACCGTCTCTGGGCGTCGAGCTCAAGTGCACCAGCGCGTGAACGTCGCCGGCGCCATCGCTGCGGAACTGCCATTGGAACCACTGCTGCAGGCCGGCGCGTGCCGCGTGCACACGCCGCGCCCAGCGCTCGGACGAAAGCGTGCCGTCCGCCTGTATCGGTGGCGACAATCCGATGAGCGACTGCCCGATCAGCGCGTCGCGCGAGCATCGCAGGATGCGGCACGCGGCCTCGTTGCAGTCCTCGATCGCTTCGCCGAGCAGTATGACGCCGTGCGCCGCGTGCCTCAGCAGCCGCTTCGCAGAGCCGGATCCCGTGTCCATTTGCTGCGCCTCGCTCAGGTGTCCGGGATCAGTATAGGCAACGATAGTGCCAGCGCGGGCAAGTGTTACACGCCAGAAACAATTGAAACACGCGCGCCGCAGAGAGCGCGCTTCAGGTGCGTCCCGGCACGAACATGTATCCGGCGCCGCGCATGGTGCGGATCGCCTGCGGCTTGTCGGGATCCGCCTCGATCTTGCGGCGGAGCCGGGCGATGCGGATATCGATCGAGCGGTCGAAGGGCTCCCACTCGCGATTGCGGGTGAGGGTGAGAATCTGGTCGCGCGTGAGCACCTTGTTGGGATGCTCGACGAAAGTCTTGAGCAGCTCGTATTCCATCGTCGTGATCGGCACCTCCTGCCCCTCGCCGTCGAAGAGCTGGTGCGAGCCGAGATCGAGCGCGCAGCGGCCGACCGGTATACGTTGCGCGGAGTGCCCCGTGGGCGCCGCGGGCGCTTTCGCCTGCATCCTGCGCATCACGCTCTTCAGCCGTGCGAGGAGCTCGCGCGGATCGAACGGCTTGGTCACATAGTCGTCGGCGCCGATCTCGAGCCCCACCACGCGGTCGATGACTTCGCCGGCTGCGGTCACCATGATGATTCCGATGTCATAGCGCTCGCGCAGATAGCGGGCGAGCGTGAGGCCGTCCTCGCCCGGCAGGCGCACGTCGAGCAGGACGACATCAGGCGGGTGGCGCTCGATCTCCTTGCGCATGGCGGCTCCGTCGTCCGCCTGCTGTATCGAGTAACCGTGGCTCGCGAGGTACTCGGCGATCATGTCCCTCACCGCAGCGTCATCCTCGACGATGAGAACGCATCCGTTGTCCGCCATGAGCGTTTTCCTGCGCATCCCGACTGTCACGATTATACCCGCCGGCCTCCCGATACAAACTGATACAAAACCCATGGCGCGGAGCAATGCTTCCGAAACCGGGCACGCCTAGACTGCCCCTCATGCCACGGAAAGGACCCGCGGCTACAAGGAGCGAGTAGTGAGCACGGCACCTTATAACGGGGTATTCCTGGCACCGGAGTCGATCGTGATCGTGCCGGGTTTCACCGTACCCGCTTCAAGCGCCTTCCTCGAGGTGCCCGCGCCCAGCTGCGGCGCCCGATGCAGCCCCCGCGGGGTCGAATCGGGTCTCGCCTCGAGTCTTTCAGAATCCTGATTCTTCAACACTACCCGAAGGAGAGAGCCATGATTGCCACGCCCACAGCCCTGCCAAACGTCCAGCGCTACGCGAAGTGCATCGAAGTCTCGAAGCGCATCCGCTGGGAAATCGAGCGCGACGTGATCCGCGCGCGCAAGCTCGACTTCTCGAAGAAGTTCCTGCCCGACGGCATCTCGCAGTTGAGCCGTCTCGAATTCCTGAATGACGAGGAGCGGCGGCGACTCTCGCAGATCCAGGGCCGCACCTACGCCAACATGTTCGGCCTCGTCGAGCGCTTCATCAGCGCGAAGGTGCTGGAAGTGAGCCGCGATCACTGGCTCGGCGACCAGACGGCGCTCGAAGCGCTGGTGCGCTTCACCGATGAAGAGCTGAAGCACCAGGAGCTGTTTCGCCGGATGGAACACCTGGCTGCCGAAGGCATGCCTGCCGGATACGCTTTCCTGCCGCAGCCCAACGAAGTGGCGAGCCTCGTGCTCGACAAGTCGACGTGGGCGGTGCTCGCGCTGATCTGCTGCATCGAACTCTTCGTCCTCGCCCATTACCATCGGAGCATCGCGCCGGATGCCGAGTCTTCCGAGCTGTGGAAAGACGTCTTCCTGTATCACGCACGCGAAGAATCGCAGCACGCGATACTGGATGAGCTCGAATGGGTGCGCGAGAACGAAAAGGTCACACCCGAGGAACGCGACCGGGCGGTGGACGACCTCATCGCGCTCGTCGGTGCGGTGGACGGGATGCTGCAAGCTCAAGCGCAGGCGGATGCCGACTACTTCGTCGCGCATTGCCG
Source organism: uncultured Pseudomonadota bacterium (assembly GCA_946885605.1). Next base: position 222 of record CAMPGR010000168.1, on the reverse strand, counting down.
GCGGCCGCTCACGCCCCGGGGAATCGAGCGTGTAGGCCGTGTAGTGCTTGACGCCTATCGCTGGCAGTACATCATCTCCGGCGTTCAGGATGCGCGCTTCACCCGGATCCTGGGCGGCATGATCACCGAGGCCCAGGGAAAACGGATCGGGGAAGCGCTCGCGCCGATCGTCAACTCAGCGGTGCACTGAAGAGTCGTTCGCTACGGGGAGGGCGACCTGAC